>PBRZ01000030.1 GCA_002726085.1 Acidobacteriota bacterium | reverse complement strand
CTTCGTGACCCCGTAACCCAGGTCCGACCCGACCGAGAACCCAGCTCGCTTCCGCTAAGTTGACAGAACCGCTCCGGCTGTTCGGCGGGGTACCGTATTCGCCGGAGGCCTGGGCAGGGAGTGGAGCCGCAAACAGCACCAGCGCCACGGTGAGTGCGACGGCAGTCGAGCGGTGGGTTGCAAGACGATCGGCCATGTCTTCACTGATCCCTTCCGCTCGTCGAGCAGAGATCCTGCGCCCCTCGCATAGCCGGCGCAAGATAGGCTACCCCTCGACCGCTCCGACCATCCCCTTGCCGCCATTCAGGAACGACTGAGGACCCGGTTCGGCCGATCGCGCTCGGCGACGGCCCCACGATACGGCGGCGACGCCGCCCGTCAGTTGGCGAGCGGATGCGGCCTCATCTGGAACTTCACGATTTTGCTGTTGGTGTTCTTGCCGCCCTCGAGGTGCCAGTTCGCGATCGTCCCGAAGTCGGCGTAGGTCCCGCGCCCCTTCCAGCCGGTGGTCGGGTCGTCGACCCGGCCGTCGAGCCCGCGTGTGTAGAACCCGAGCGGATACGGCACGCGCATGATCACCCACTCGCCGGTTGCCGGCAGCAGCGCCAGCAGCGAGTCCGAGCTGGTCCCGTTGGCGATCGGCACGTCCCGGCCCAGTCCCAGCGTGTCGAACTGGTCCACCCAGTTGTAGTAGTGGAAGTCGGCGCTGCCGGCGAAGTCGACCCCCTTCATCTGCGGGCCCGGGGTCGGGTAGAGCGTCCAGCCCTCCGGACACTGCTGGCCGGTGGCGGTGGGTCCGCTTGTCACCGCGCACTTGCTCCGGTCGAAGCTGGCCAGGTGCCCACTGCCCGACAGCGCGGTCCAGATGATGCCGTCGCGGGTCACGTCGATCCCGCGCGGCGCGTACCCCCACTGCTCGCGTGGCACGCTGTCGGTGCCATACGGGGGTTCGTAGACCTCCGCCTTGCAGGTCTCGGGCGGGTTGTCGCCCAGCTCGAGTCGCACCAGACGGCCGGGCACTGCGCCTGTCCGCGCCACCCAGATTGAGCCGTCCACCGGGTGCGGAATGATGCCGTACGCGAACCCGTTGATGCGGGTGTCGCGACTCGAGTCGCCCTCCGCTCCGGCCCCCGGCTCATTCCACGGCCTGGTGATCCGACCGTCGCCGTTGGTGTCGAGGACTGTCGGGCACCAGCCCTGGGACACTCGCTCGTCGCCGGTCCGGTCGAGCATCCCGGTGCTCAGCCAACCGATCACCTGCGTGTCGCCGCTGAACCAGAGCGTGTCGTCCGCGTCCTCGGCGAACTGGAGGTGATGGGTCTCGTAGCAGGTGTCGACCAGCACGAACTTCTGTGTCGCCGGGTCGAAGTAGGACGCTTGCCGACTGCTCCGGGCGAGCGGAAAGTAGCTGGCAGAGGGATGGCCCGAGCCTTCCTGACACCAGGCATCGTTCGGTATCGGTCGGACCCGCGAGGTCATCCAGACCCTTCCCTTGCCGTCCATCATCGGGTTGTGGAGGTTGGCCGGCGCGTTCATGATCGGCTGCTCACCCCAGAACGGCGAGGGCTCGAAGTTGTCTTGCACGAACGGCTCCCAGGTGGTGGTCGCCGGGTCGCGCACCGGCACCTGGAGCGAGGTCGAGCGATGACTCACCGGGTCGCCGATCACGAGGTGATCGTCGGACATCGACACGCCGTACAGCGGGCCATTGGCGTTCACCCGGGGGTCCCGCTTGTCGCTCACCACCTCGTCGTGCACGAACGAATAGCCATGCCCCCAGTCCCACATCGTGATGACCAGGTTGCGCTCTACTCCCTGCGGTCGCGGCGGCGGCGGCGGGAGCTCGCCGCCGGCGATCCGATCGGTCCAGTCGGCATACATCGCGATCGCGCGCTGGCGGCCCATGCCGGCGAGAATTCTGTTCATCCAGCCCCCGACCTGGCCGAACATCACCCGGTGGTCCCAGGCGTCCACGGTTGAATCGAAGCGGTCGCGGATGTGGGTGATCTCACGCGTGATCTTGGACCCGATCTGGTGGCAGAGCTGGCAGCCCTGCTTCATCTGGTCGACCCAGGCCTCCTGGCTCGTCATCCCCCGCCCGATACCGTTGCCGCTCGGACCGGTCCCGGGAAACGCGCTCGGCGGCGGTGCCTCCAGCAGCGAAGACCAGTAGCTTGCCGGGTAGATCTCGGCCGCCTCGGCCGGGGTCGCGGCGGCCGCGCTCAGGCTCAGCTCCGCACCCGGAGCGCTCTCGACCGGTGTCGAGTCCTTCAAGCCGTACCCGCGCACCCAGACGTCAAAAGTGGCATCGGGCAGCTCGGGGATCAGGAACCGGCCGTCGTCGTCGGTCACCACGATCTTGATCAGCAGGGTCTCCAGCTCATCGGTCTCGGCGATCACCCAGACCCCGGCCTCCGGTCCGTCCGGTCCGTTGACCACCCCGCTGATGTCGCCGCTCGCCGCGCGCGGCGAGGCGCTGCCCAGCCAGACGAAGACAGCGGCGAGGAGCACCGCCGGAGAGAACAGACCAGACCGCCCGCCGTTGCCTTTTCGCATGTGCATGTCTTCTCCTTCGTGCGCGACCATGTTCGGAGCGTAGTGAAAGGTGTGGGGGGTGTCAAGAATCGGGCGCGGGGGCCGTGGGGCCTACATGATCAGACCGCTCCCGAGGGCATTGAGGCCTGTCCCTACCAGAAACTCGATCGGCGTTGGAGGAGTGTCCAATCGTGCGCGGTAGCGCCGCCGGTTCCGGTCGACCCGGTGTCCGTCGATTTCGTCACCGTGCCGACGGCCGACTTCAGGGTGCACCTCGTCTTCATCATCGGCACGCCTCGGTGTCGTGACAGGTTGCCGTGTTGGGAATTCCCACCGCCGCGATCGCCTGCGCGATCGCGGCGGTGGCTGGGTGCGTCGGACCGTAGAGCTCGACGGCCGACTGGATCAGGCAGTCAGCCGCGACGCTGAAGGTCGCGAAGCTCGGCAACAGGTTGGTCCACACGTTGAAGAAGATCCGCTCGAACTGCAGCCCGCTGGTGGCGCCCACCCCCTGCACTGTCAGCCCGGTGGCTCAGCTGGTGATCCCCCGATCGCCAGGAAGCACACCTGTCCCAGGATGGCGCAGTCAAGTTCACCGCCGGGACGTAAGGATGCTCGTCCACACCGCTCTGGCCTGGCCTATGATGCGAGGGTGGACGGCCGCACGCGTTCGGGTCGCAGCCCCCAGCCGACCAGCCGCGCGGGGACGTTCCGGAGCAGCGGGAGCGACGAGATGATCCTGGCCGGCAGCGGTAGCCGGAATGGTTGGCCATCCAGCGCGCGGGCAACAAGCAGGCGCTGCACGATACCCTGAAAGCCCTGGATGAACCGAGCCGGGAGCTCCCGTCGGCGCTGCACGGCCGCAAGGTGCGCATCGGCCAGGGTCCCGGCCCGCAGCGGGTCGGCGAGGAGGTTGGCCGCCGCGACCGCGTCCTCGAGCTATTCGAGCGGCTCGGTGTGCGCGGCGCGCCCACCACTCCCGGTGGAGCTCGAATGCGAGACCCTTGAACAACGCGCCGGCGCCATAGTTCTTCGAGATCTGATCCACTTTGCACAGATCGTCAGGAGGCCGCAGGCCGCGATAGATCGCCGTCACGATCGTGTCGACCTCGCGGGGCGCCATCTCCTTCTTGATATTTGCCAGGCGCCGGTTGAGCGAGGCGCTGGGGTCGGTCGCCGCATCCCGACGATCTTGAATGGCCTCCGCTTCGAAGGCAAGCAGCTCTTCTTCGAACCGGAACTGCCGCTCGAGCTGCTTGGTCCGAACCCGTTTCTTCTGGATGTAGTCGACGAAGCCGCCCTGGTAGTCCTGAAGACGGTAGTTCTCGATCTCCACCACGCGAGTGACCACCCTGTCGAGAAAGTCGCGATCGTGCGAGACGAGAATCACGGCGCCTCTGAACCGGTGCAGCCATCCCTCGAGCCAGGACAGGCCGTCGAGATCGAGGAAGTTGGTCGGCTCGTCCAGCAACAACACGTCGGGTGCTTCGAGCAGAATCTTCGCGAGGGCAGCGCGGTTGCGCCAGCCACCCGAAAGCTGGTCGATCGGGAGCGTCCGATGGGTATCGCTGAAACCCAGTTTGCTCAACACCGTGTCGATACGATGCTGATAGGTCCAGCCGCCCTGCGCGTCTACCTCGGCCATCAGCGAGTCGTATTGCTTGAGCAACTGGTTCAGCTCGTCCCCTTCCGGTTCCTGCGACAACAGGTTCTCGGTCTGTCGGAGCCTTGCTTCTGTCGTCTTGATGAGCGTGAATAGATCGTGGAGGACATCCTCGATGGACCGATCGCCGCTGAGCTCGGAAAACTGGGAGAAGTAGCCCAACCGCAGCCCTTCATCCACCTCGATCTGACCCTCTGAGGGTTCGTCATGTTCGAGGATCATTCTGAGGACGGTCGTCTTCCCAGAGCCGTTGTTCCCGATCAGACCGACGCGGTCGCCTGCGTCCAGGCGGAAGAAGACCTTCCGCAGCACCTGCCTGCCGTCGAACCGCTTGGAGACCGCACCGAGGCGAATCAGGCTCATGTCAGGAATAGACCCGATTGCCTGTGAGACACTTGGCCGGAGAACGTCGGTCGGAGGAATCGGGCGTAGCGCGCCTGAACACTGCAAGACGCGACAGCGCTGCCTTTGTCACGGAGAGATCGATGTCATTCATCAACAGAGCACACGCATGCGGCATGATGACGCTCTTGGTAGTTTGCTCTCTATCATGGAGTGACGCGTCGGCCGAAGAGATCGGATCAATAGAAGATAGGCTCGCCATCGCCGAACAGCTTGCGCAGTACTCCTATCGGTGGGACTCCAAAGACTCTGAGGGCTTCGCCGATCTCTTTACCGAGGACGGCGTCATGGAGCGCCGGCTTGGCGGGGCATTGGTCAGCGGTTCGCGAGTGGTCGGTCGTCAAGCCATCTTTGACTACGCGAAGGGGTCCCATGAAGGTCGGCTCGCCGATCGACAGACCCGGCATCACATGTCGGCACTCGTGTTCCTGGAACTGTCGACCGATGTCGCCGTTACGGAGAACATGGCATTGATCACCCACCAAACCGCAGATGACAGGGTTCCCTTCATCAGCGGTTCGGGCATTTACAGAAACACCTGGAGGAAAACCGACCAGGGCTGGAAGATTGCCGAACGCGTGCTGTTTACCGACCGATTCACGGGTCAGTAGCGTGCGCCCATCGACCGGCCGTCCGAGGGTCGTCCGCCGACCGCTGAGGGACACGGACACGCGCCGTAGCGCACGTCTTTCACCAGATCATCGAGGACCCGGATGCCGCGGGCCTCCCGCACCTCTTCCTTCACTCGCTCGACCCCGCCAAACCGGAGCTGGGCCTGCCGCCGTGCTTCCCGCTGGCCGAGCCCCGCCTCGCGCAGGAGCTTTGCCTCCTGCTCCAGATGGAAGCGCAGCTCTGCGTCCATTTCCGCGTCCGCCTTGGCGCCGACCAACAGCGCCCGGAGCCGCTCCCGCCCCGCGGCAATCCACTTCATGCGGGGCCTCCGGTCGAGTCGAGGACCCAGTTCACCGCCGCCACGGAGCGCTCCCACTGCGAGCGCTCCCGGACCAGCTTGCGTGTTCCCGCCGGGGTCGGCACGTAGTACCTCGCCCGTCGATTGTTTTCCGTTGTCCGCCACTCCGAGCTGATCCAGTTTTTGGACTGCATCCGCTGGAGCGCCGGGTAGATGCTGCCCTGGTTGACCTGGAACACGTCCCGCGACATCTGGCGGATCCGCAGGCTGATTCCCCACCCGTGCAGTGGTTCGAGTGAGAGGGTCTTCAGAATGAGGAGCTCGAGGGTGCCCTGAAGTAGCTCGGATTGGTCGTGCGCCATGATATTCCTCTTGTAGGTCTACAAGAATATCACGTGCTTCTGTCGACCGTCAAGAGAAATTAACCAGGTAGCCGATGGGGTCGAACAAGTGGACACGAAACAGCAGGCTACTCAGACGACTGGATGAACCCAACCGTGAGGGTCGGGAAGAAGGCCGTACTGAATCCCGACGAGGCGCTCATAGAGCTGGCTGGTGACGGGCCCAGGGCACACAGTTCCGACGGGAACGACCGAGCCGTCCTCGAAACGAAATGTCTTGATGCCAGTGGTGACGGCTGCAGTCCCGCATGCGATAGCCTCTGTGACACTTCCATCCCGCAGTCCCGCCACGAGCTCGTCGATGGAGATGAACTCCTCTTCAACTCCGAGCCCGAAGTCCTCCGCGATCGCGAGCACGGAATCGCGGGTTACCCCATCGAGAATGGTCTCGCTCAAGGGTGGCGTCCGAAGAGCGCCGTTCTGCAGAAAGATGAGATTCATCCCACCCATCTCCTCCACCCCACGGTGCCCGACAGCATCGAGAAACAGCACCTGCGCGCAGCCCAGTTCTTTGGCCCGCTCGAGAATCGCGAGCGTGCCCGCGTAGTTCGCGCCGGCCTTGACGTTGCCCATTCCGCCCTGACACGCCCTCGTCACGGACGTGCTCACGAGGACGTCAATCGACCCGGCACCCTCGCCTGCGTGGCCAAAGTACGGGCCTGACGGGTACGTCAGAATGAAGAATGTGAAGGCGTTCGAGCTCTTCAAGCCAACTGACGGCTCGACGCCGATGATACTCGGTCGAACATAGAGGCAGCCCGGCTCTGGAGGCACGAGGTTCCGTTCGTTCGTGACGAGGGCGCTCACGGCGTCCAGGAAGGCCCCTTCTTCCACCGCCGGAATACTCATGCGCCGAGCCGACCGATGAAACCTCGCGGCGTTCAGATTTGGACGAAACAAAGCGATCGAACCCGACGGCTGTCGATACGCTTTCAGCCCTTCAAATATTGTCTGCGCATAGTGAAGGACGTTCGCGGCGGGATGCAGGACAAAGGGCTGGACCGGCTCGATCCGGGCATTTCTCCACTGGCCGTCGCTGTAGTCCATGACAAAGAAGTTGGGGCTGTTGTCGCGGCCGAACTCGATCGTACGGGGGTCGACGCCCTCGGTCGCTTCAGGCTCGGTTGTCAGATTTCGGATCTCGAGCATCGTCGGACTTTCCTTGTGGCATCAGCGGTACCGCACCCCGTTACCCATCCGCGTGTATCGCGGACCGTGTCTTGACCCGCACCGCCATTTCTAGCCGACGGCCTTCTCCGCGGCAGCGACGGTGTTGGCCAACAGGAAAGCGCGTGTCATCGGCCCTACGCCGCCAATCCGTGGTGACAGCCACCCGGCTACCTCCGCGACCTCGTCATCGACGTCGGAGATCGCCTTCCTGCCTTCGAAGCTCACACCCGCGGCTATTACTGCCGCGCCAGGTTTGACCATGTCGGCCTTGATCATGCGAGGCGAGCCAGCGGCGGCGACCAGGATGTCGGCCTGGCGCGTGTAGGGTGCGATGTCTCCTACGCCCGTGTGCACCACCGTCACGGCTGCGTTGGCGTTGTTCCTCTTCAGCGACAGCAGGTTTGCGAGCGGCCGACCGATGGTGAGACCGCGCCCGACGATGACCACGTGACGTCCGACAATCGGGACGTCGTAGCGCTCGAGCATCATCTGAATGCCAGCGGGCGTGCACGCGAGTGGGGCCTCGACACCCTGCACGAGGCGCCCCAGGTTCACCGGGTGCAACCCGTCAGCGTCTTTCTCGGGCTTCACGCGTATCAGGGCGGCCTCGTAGTCCAGGCCCTTGGGAAACGGGTATTGGATGATATAAGCGTGGACCTTCGGGTCTGCGTTGAACTCGTCGACCACGGTGTCGATCGCGGCTTGGGTCGTGTCTGCTCCCAACGCTGCCTCTCGCGAGAAGAGGCCGAGCTCCTCCGCGTCGCGATGCTTCATCGCCACGTACTTCGCCGAGGGCCCGTCCTCACCGACGAGAATGGTGCCCAGCCCCGGCGTTACACCACGTGCCTTGAGCGTCGCAATCCGCGCGCGCAGGTCAGTCTTCACGTCGCTCGCGAGGAGCTCTCCGTCCAGCTTGGTCGCAGTCATCGTGGCCATGATTGCACATCGGGCGGTCGAGGCGATGGGATCTGCGCGCAGCGTGCGATGACCGTAAGCGAAGCCGGGCTGGTCGTGGCCTACGCGCAACTCATGATGGGGCTGTGCTTAATCGCGTGCGTCGCGCGGACGCGCGCGCTCCGGGTCGAGCCGAGCGATGTGCTACGGGCAAACGGTTAGCGCGGCGGCGGGCTCGGTGTTTCGTCGCGACTGCCCGCCTAGCCGTCTCGTAGCGCTTCGGTCGGTTCGATTCGGAGGCCGCGACGGGCCGGTCCGATCGCGGCGAATGCCGCCACCACGACCATGAGCGTCGCGGCGGCGGGGAGGATGCCTGGGACGCTCCAGCCGCCCATTTCCTCGATTGGCAGGTAGATGCCGAGAAGACGCGCTGCAAGAGCGCCGGCACCGGCCCCGACCGCGACCTGGGTCAGCGCGCGCTTGAAGATGCCCGCCAGCAGGCGAGTCGGTTGCGCCCCCAGTGCTGTCCGGATGCCGATCTCCCGCCGACGTCTAGCGACAGTGAAGGACATCAACGCGTACATACCGGCCGCCGAGAGAAGGAGTACGCTCACCGCCACTGCCGCGAGCATGTAGGCCCCGATGTTGTTGCCGCGTTGGTACTGGAGGTAGACCTCGTCCAGCGGCCTGAGCTCGTCCACTCGCAGGGCCGGGTCCAGCGCCGTCGTCAACTCTCGAACGCGCGCCGCCGTGTTGGCCGAGGTGGGCCCAGCGCGTAGAGCGATACTCACCGGGTTCACCTCGCCCGGGGCCATCGGATGATACAGCCGGCGTCTGTACGTGTTGGCCGGGAGGTCATCCACGACCCCGACGATTTCATACCAAGGGTCCGATTCAGAGCTGGACCCGGCCGCCGACCGGACGTAGCGAATCCGGCGACCCAACGGCGGGCCGTCACCGACAATCTGCTGGGCAAACATCCGGTTGACAATGACCGCAGTGCGCCCAAGTGCGAAGTCGTCGGCCGAAAAGCCACGGCCGGCCAGGAGAGGCACTTCGAAGGTGTCGAAGAAAACGTCGTCCACCCGATTGAACAAGACCGTGATGTCCGAGTCGTCGATCGGGCCGCCGCCTGGCGGCTGGAGGGCACTGACCCCGTCGAGCTCGACGATGGCCCACGGCTCGCTGCCGGGCATGGTCGCCGAGACGGTCAGCGCTGAGATGCCGGGTTCGCTCTCCAGGCGCTGGCCAAGCTCGCCCTGGAGGTCCGCGAAGCGGGAGGCGATCGGGCGCACAGGGACGTCGATCTCAAGACTTGGCCGTGTCCGCGGGACTTCGTTCAAGGCGAGCCGGGCGGTCAGGAATTCATCGGCGGCGAACCCGGGTCCCAGGATGCTGGGTCGAAGGGTGCCCCAGGCCAGTTCCGCGGCGACCGGTAAGATCGCCAGACAGAAGGCGACCTGGGCGACGACCAGGGCCGTCCAGGTCGTGCCGAGCTGCATACCGGTGCGCCCCCCCAGCGCTCGGAGCCCAGACTGCATGAGACGGGCGGTAGCCCGCCGAGCCGGCACGACACCCGCTAAGGTGGCGGCAAGCGCGGCCAGTCCGGCGGCAAAGAGCACGGTCCCGATGGAGAGGTTGCCGAAGTCGAACCAGAAGGGGACCCCATTGGTCATGGTGATGATGCTCTGGAGGTACTCGCCGGTCAGGCGCACGACCACGAGCGCAACGCCCGCGGCCCCTGTCGCGAGCAGGAGCATCTCGACGAAGAGCTGGGCGACGATGCGGCCGCGGCTCGCGCCGAGGGCGTACCGTGTGGCGAACTCCTCCTGCCGCGCAACGGTCTTGGCGTAGACCAGGATGGCGACATTCGCGCAGGGCGGCACCATCAGCAACGTGACGATCAGCAGGACGAGACCGGCGAACACCGGTAGGTTCTCCTCACCGGTGCTGACCAGCGCGAGCGAATAGGGCGCCACTCTGGGATGGAGCTGCTCGTCGGTCTCTGTCACGGTGACCGGCGGCAGTACGCCGAGGGTCGCAAGCTCAGCCTGGGCGCCCGCCAGCGTGGCGTCGGGCGCGAGCCGGGCAAAGCCGAACACCGCCGGCTCGGCGTTCCTCGCATAGCGCGACGGGTCGACCCGAAGCGGTGTCCAGAAACGATGGTTCACAGGGAACGCGAAACCCTCCGGCATGACGCCGACCACGGTATGCAGTGTGCGGTCGAGCCGAACTTGTCGTCCGACCAAGGAAGGGTCGAAAGCGAACCTTGTGCGCCACGCCTCGTGACCGATCACCACCACCGGAGCGGCGTCGTCGCGCTCATCCTCCGCGACGAGCGGGCGGCCCAGCAGCGGCGGCACGCGCGCCAGCTGAAATCCGGACGCGGTCATCTGGGCGACGGCCACCGGTTCGGCCGGACCGTCCGCGATGGCCAGGCCTTGCTCGATAGTCTGGACCCCGCCGATGTCCTCCAGCGAACGGGCCTCCTCGCGCCAGCGCTCGAGGTCGGGAAGCGATGGGCTCCGCCGCCGGTTCGTCTCCGCATCCCAGGTCATGAGCGCCACGACCCGGTCGCCCTCGTCCAGTGGCAGCTGACTTCTGAAGGCGGTGTCGAAGAAGCTGAAAGCGCCCCCGGCGATCGCGATCATGACCGTCATCGCCAGACCCCCAACCAGCGTCAGCCCCCACGACTTGCGTAGCATGCGGATGCCCAGCTTCACGTCCAGCCAGAACGTGCCAAGCCACGGCAGGCCGCGTGCCGCGCGGCTGGCTTCTCGCAGCTGGGTCACGCCCCCCAGCTCCACGCGAGCTTCCCGCCGGGCTTGTGCCCGTGTCATGCCGCGTCGACGCTTGTCGTCTTCCGCCATGGTCAGATGCGTGGCCAGCTCCTGGTCGAAGTCGCGGTCGAGATCGCCCGAGCGAAAGCAGGCGCGTATGCGTGCCAGCACGACACGAAACAGGGTCGCCATCGGTCAGCTCCGCTCCGCCGGTTGCAGCACCCGGCCGATGACGCCAGAGATGCGTTCCCAGTTTTCCGTTTCTGCCTGTAGCTGTTTCTTGCCAGCCTTCGTCACTGAATAGAACTTCGCCTTGCGGTTGTTGTCGGAGGTGCCCCACTTTGCCGTGATCCACTTCTTCTGGACGAGACGGACCAGACACAGATAGATGGTTCCCTGATTGACGACGAGCGCATCCTGCCCGACTTGCTCGATACGACGCGCAATGCCGTAGCCGTGCAGTGGACCCAGCTGCTCCAATGTCTTGAGCACCATCAGGTCGAGCGTGCCTTGCAAAATTGGTGACCGCGTGTCCGTCATGCTGTGTTCTCCCCAATTCGAGCGGGTGGCCGATATCAGCCCCGGATAAAAACGGTAGCAAGGGCCTTCAGGCCCGCTAGACCCACCGCCCGCACCCAACACAATCAAATCGCGGGTCTAGCCGTCTCGCAGTGCCTCAGTCGGTTCGATGTTGAGCCCGCGACGGGCTGGTCCGACGGCCGCGAGAAGGCCGACGCCGAGCATGAAGATCGCTGCGGCCGGAACCACACCCGGAACGGCCCAGCCGCCCAATTCTTCGATCATCAGGTACTTGCTGAGGACGAACGCCATCAGCAGGCCGACAAGGGCCCCGATCGCGACCTGGCCCAGCGCCCGGCGGAAGATGCCGACAAGGAGCCGCTGCGGTTGGGCCCCCAACGCCGATCGGATTCCGATTTCGCGACGGCGCTGGTTGACGGTGAACGCCATCAGCGCGTACAGGCCGGCCGCTGAGAGCAGCAGGACGCTCAGCGTGACCACCGCCAGTGCGAAGGCCCCCGCAATGCTGAACTCGCTTTGCTGCAGGTAGAACTCATCGAGCGGACGGATCTGGTCTACACGCAGCGCCGGATCCAACGCGGCTGTCATCTCCCGGAGCCGAGCCGTGAGGTCGGCGTGTCTCGCATCCAGTCGTAGCGCCAGTGTCACCAAGCGCATCTGTTCGGGGACCAGGAGGTGATACATCCAGTGTGTGTTCGTGTTGGCGGGGAGGTCATCCACGACCCCGACGATTTCATACCAGGGGCCCAATTCAGCCGTCTGGCCGCTGTTCCTGCTGGCGCTCCCATTTCGTGCAATGCCTTGCCCTCGAAAGTAGCGGACCCGTAGACCCAGGGGATTACGGTCGCTCAGGGTGAGAATGTCTTGCGCGAAGGTCCGGTTGATGATCACCGTGGCTTGCTCTGGAGCCACGTCGCTGGCATCGAAGAGGCGGCCCGCCAGGAGCGGCGTGTCGAACAGGTCGAACAGCGCGTCGTCCACCGGAAGGAACGTGACTTCGTGACCGGAGCTCAAGCTGATCGTGCGCGACGGCACGCCATCGATCTCGACGAGCGCTCCCCGCTGGTCGAGGTTGCCGGGCACAGCCGCCGTCACACTCACGCCCAGAACACCAGGCTCGGCTTCGAGCTGTCGCACCAACTCGGCTTGGAGGTCGGCGAAGCGTGCGCCGGCAGCGCGGCGGTTGGCTCCCCCGCTGAGCAGTATCCCCTGGTCCAACTTGAGCCGGGCCGTCAGGAACTCTTCTGCCGCGAATCCTGGACCCAGGATGCCCGGCCGCAGCAACCCCCATGCCAGCTCGGCCGCCGATGGCAGCACCGCCAGCGCGAGAGCAACCTGAGCGACGACAAGCGCGGTCCAGGTCGCACCGAGTTGCATGCGTGTGCGGCTCCCCAACGCGTGGAGCCCGGCCTGCATCAGCCGCCCGGTCGCCTGGAGGGCTGGCACGAGACCGGCGATCGCGGCGGCGAACAGCGCGAGCCCCGCGGCGAAGAGCACCATCATGGGCGACAGGCTGAAGTCCATCCAAAAGGGGGAAGTGCCGGGACTGTAACTCGTGCTGAATTCCACCCGTCGAAAGGACAGGTGCACCAGCATGAGCGCGACACCGGCTGCCGCAGACGCGAGGACGAGGGCCTCGACGAAGAGCTGACCGACAATGCGGCCACGGCTCGCACCCAACGCATAGCGGGTGGAAAACTCCTCCTGACGGGTGATGGTGCGGGCATAGACCAGGATGGCGATGTTTGCGCACGGCGGGGCGAGGAGCAGGCTGACCAGGAAGACGATGAGGCCGGCCATCCAGGGCTCGATGTTGGCGCCGAACGCCCGCGGATATGGCGCGATCCGAGGCTGGAGTTGGGCCGTAGGCTCCAGATCGTCGGCGGCGGGGAGCAGCCCGATGGTCGTCAGCTCGGACTGAGCACCTTCCCGCGTGATGCCGGGTGCGAGGCGGCCAAAGACGACAACGTTCGGCCCCTGGTCCAGCGGATCGTCGGACGAGCCCGCGCGGAGCGGAGTCCAGAAACGGTGGGCCACCGGAAACGCGAAGTCCTCCGGCATGACTCCGACCACGGTGTGGACCGAGTCGTCCAATCGCACGCGCCGTCCCACCACTTCCGGATCGGCGGCGAACCGCGATTGCCACGCGTCGTAGCCGATCACCACGACTGGAATCGCGCTAGGCCGCTCGTCATCCCTGACGAGCCGCCGTCCCAGTAGCGGCGCCACTCGAGCCAGTTGGAAGCCCGACGCGGTCATCTCGGCGATCGACACCAGCGGCTCGGTGCCGTCCGCCAGCACAGCTGGCGCCGGGACGACCCCGGTGACCAGCCTGCGTCTCACCGTCCGGAACGCGCCGACGTCGGTGACCGACCGCACCGTGTCGCGCCACCGCTCGAAGTCGGGCAGCGCAGTACCGTGCGGGCGGCCCCTTGCCGCGTCCCAGGTCTGCAGGGCCACGACCCGGTCACCGTCGTCCAGCGGCACCCGGCTCCCGAAGAGCACCTGAAGGAAGCCGAATGCACCGGCGGCGATCGCGATCACGATCGTCATCGCGAGGCCCCCAACCAGCGTCAGCCCCCAGGACTTGCGTAGCATGCGCACGCCCAGCTTCACGTCCAGCCAGAGGGTGCCGAGCCACGGCAGGCCGCGTGCCGCGCGACTCGCCTCTCGGAGTTGCGTCAGTCCGCCCAGCTCCACACGTGCGACCCGCCTGGCCTCTTCCCGGGTCATCCCGCGCCGCATCTTGTCCGCTTCCGCCATCGCCAGGTGGGCCGTCAGCTCCTGGTCGAAGTCATCTTCGAGATCGCCCGAACGAAAGGCGCCACGGATGCGTGCCATCACCACGTGAATGAGCGTCGCCATCGGTTTCCTTTGTGCTGTGAGCTGCGAAACTGCCGATCACTCGAGAGCAGCGCCACATCCGTCCATGTGGGATGCTTAGAGGAGTATGTCTCGATTCATGTGGGATGTCAAGAGGAATGAGCGCGCAACATGCCGCCCCAGCTCGAGCACTGAGATAGCGAAGATCGCGGATGTGGCGGGCTGAAGCAGGAAGAGGGGCTTGCTACCAGTCCCGCAGCGCTTCGGTCGGTTCGACCCGGAGGCCGCGACGGGCCGGTCCGAGCGCCGCGAACAGACCTAGCGCCATCATGAGCGTCGCCGCCGCGGGGATAGCGCCTGGGATGTTCCAGCCACCCGCCTCCTCGGCTGGCACATAGTGATCCAGAAGCGTCGCGACCAGGATGCCGAGGACGGTCCCGACCGCGAGTTGCCCTGCTGCGCGTCTGAAGATGCCCGCCAGGAGGCGGCGTGGTTGCGCCCCCAGCGCCGACCGGATGCCGATTTCCCGGCGCCGCTGGTTGACCGTGAAGGACATGAGCGCATACATGCCGGCTGCCGACAGCAGGAGAACGCTGAGCGTGACCGCTGTCAGAGCGGACGCGCCGAGGTAATTCCCCTCCTGGTGCTGGCGGTGGATCTCATCAAGTGAGCGAACCTCGTCCACGCGCAGGCCCGGGTCGAGCGCCGCGGTGATCTCCCGGAGCCGGCTCGTCACGCCGGCAGAGTTTGACCCCACGCGTAAAGCGAAGGTCGCCGGGTGGATCTGTCCAGGCTCCGCGGGATGAAACATCGTGCCCCGGCGTGTGTCCGCAAAAAGGTCGTCGACGACTCCGACGATCTCATGCCAGCGCTGCTCCGAACCCGCCGGAGCGTCCGGGTTTTCCGTGTTGAAGTAGCGGATGCGGCGGCCGAGCGGGTTCCCGTCTCCCAGTAGAGTCTGCACAAAGGTCCGGTTCACGACGACGGCGGCTCGCGCGGGCTCGAAGTCTCCGGCGTTGAACCCACGGCCGGTCAGCAGAGGGAGGTCGTAGACGTCGAAGAAGACGTCGTCCACCGGAAGGGATCGGATCAGGTGATTGCCCGTGAAGACGGACTCTTCCGGCGCAGAGACGTCATCGACCTCGACGAACCTCTGCCGCGCCTCGTTGGGCACTGCCGCCGCCACTGTCACCGCCAGGACCTCGGGCTCGGCTTCGAGCTGTCGGACCAGCTCGGTCTGAAGGGATCCGAAGCGAGAGGCGAACGGGCGCGGTCCGGCCTCGGCGTCAACCTCGGTGCTCGACGGTGTCTCCCGGTCCATCATGACCCGGGCCGTCAGGTACTCCTCGGCCGCGAAGCCGGGTCCCAGGATGCCGGACCGGACCGTTCCATAGGCCATTTCCACTGCCACGGGTAGGGCGGCCATGGAGAAGGCGACCTGGGCCACGACAAGCACGGTCCACGTCGCGCCAAGCTGCATGCTCGTGCGACTGCCCAGCCTACCGAGGCCCGATTGATACGGCGTCCGGTCGCTTTGAGAGCCGGCACGGCACCCGCGATCGTGGCGGCGACGACGGCGAGTCCGGCGGCGAAGAGGATCGTTCTGAACGAGAGCGTGAAGTCCCACCAGAATGGGGCGCCGTCGCGTAATTCAGGCCCCAGGAAGCGCTGCACTCTCGCGATGCCCTCGCGAACCAGCACAAGCGCCACGCCGGTGGCTCCCGCTGCCAGGACGAGCACCTCGATGAAGAGCTGCCCGACGATGCGGCCACGGCTCGCGCCCAATGCATGACGCGCCGCGAACTCTTCCTAGCGTGTGACAGTTCGAGCGTAGACCAGGATGGCGATGTTTGCACAGGGGGGACGAGGAGCAGGGTGACCAGGAACAGGATGAGGCGGATCACCCAAGCAACCTCCCCTTGTTCGAAGTCGCCGGTAAATGCGAACGCGTACGGGACCGCGCGCGGGTGGAGCTGTTCGTCGGTCTCCGGAACGCTCGCGGAGGGCAGCAATCCGAGCGTCGTCAGCTCGGCCTGGGCGCCCTCCAACGTGACGCCGGGAGCGAGTCGGGCGAAGACGACGCCGGATGGTCCCGCGTCCCGCAGATCACCCGACCGGTCCGCCCGAAGTGGCGCCCAGAAACGGTAGTTCAATGGGAACGCGAAGTCCTCCGGCATGACGCCGACCACGGTGTGGATCGTGCCGCCGAGACGAACCGTCTGCCCCACCACCGCCGGGTCGGCCGCAAACCGCGACTGCCACACATCGTAACCGATCACCACGACCGGGTCGGCGTCGTCGCGCTCGTCTTCTTCGAGAAGCGGTCGCCCCAGGAGTGGCGGGACACGCGCCAGCTGGAATCCGGACGCCGTCATCTCGGCAATGGACACCGACTCGGTCGGCCCGTCAGTCGTGACCAGGCTGCGTTCGACCGTCTGGAACGCGCCGATGTCCTCCACCGACTGCAGATCGTCGCGCCACCGCTCGAAGTCGAGCAGCGACGTGTCGTGTCGTCGGTGCGCCGCCGCATCCCAGGTCTGTATGGCCACCACCCGGTCGCCGTCGTCCAGGGGCAGCTTTCCCCAAACCATCATGTCGACGGCTGCGAAAATGCCCGCGCCAATCCCGATCACGAGCGTCATCGCCAGGCCGCCGACCAACGTCAGGCCCCAGGACTTGCGCAGCATGCGGAGGCCCAACTTGACGTCCAGCCAGGACCCGCCCAGCCAGCGCAGCAGGTTTGTCTCGCGGCACCGCTCCTTGACCTGATCGACGCCGCCCAGCCGAGCGTGCGCCACCCGCCGCGCCTCTGCCGGGCTCATCCCGCCGCGCAGGTTCTCGTCTATGTGCAATTCCAGGTGGGCTTGCAGCTCGGCGTCGAGCTCGTTCTCCTGGCGCCCCCTGCGCAACACGTTGACCAGTCGCGTGATCCACGCTCGAACACGGTTCATCCGGTCTCCTTTGACGCCAGGAACTTCGCGAGGATGGCGTTGGCCTGCGCCCAGTCCTCGGTCGCCCGCGCGAGCTGCCGGCGCCCGGCTCGTGTGAGTTTGTAGAACTTGGCCTTACGGCCGTTCTCCGACACGCCCCACTCCCCGCCGATGTAGCCTTCCTGCTCGAGCTTCATCAGCTGGGGGTAGAGCGTGCCGTAGTTGATGGCCAGGAGATGGTCGCTGGTCTGCTCGATACGGCGGGCCACGCCGTAGCCGTGCAGTGGCCCCAGGGCCTCGAGGGTCTTGAGGACCATCAACGCCAAGGTGCCTTGCCAGACGTCTGCCTTCGGAGACTTGCTAGTCATATGGGATAGCCATAGGCTACCCCGAGACTCTATGGGAATGCAATAGGTCTGACCCTGGTCGGGCAGAGACCGGTGAGCAATTGTGGCTGCGATGTCAAACGGACGGACTTGGGACGGAAACAACCAATCCCCAGTGAGCTTGGACACCAGGGTGGTCGATTCGGCGTGCGTTTACCCCAACTAGTTGAACCGCAGGCCGAAGAGAACGGCAAACGTCTTCGACTTGACGTCCGCTCCCGCCGCATCTTTCGCGATGTTGCGGAGGCTCCACGTGCCGCGGGCTTCGATGATGAATCGGGTGAGCTCGACACCGACACCGACCACCAGACTCCCACTACCGCTCTCGAGGTCGATGTCGGCGAGGTCGGCAAGGTTCTCGCCGATCTTCAGATCGATGGCGGGTCCGACGATGCCGTAGCCGCTGACGCCGCTCGTGCTCCGGGAGCCCACGTTGATTCTCAGGAGCACCGGAACCTGCGCGTAGTAGATCGTCGCGCTCCCTGTGCCTGCGTCGCCCCGCTTGGCCAAGACATTGATCTCGCCCATCAGGCCAACTCTGCCGGGACGGTTGCCGCCGAAGAAGAGGCCAGCCATCCATCCGTTGCTGCTGTCGAGCACATCGGAGGCGTCGCCGAAATCGAACGACGAGAACAGATACCCGCCCTTCACCCCTGCGCCAACTCCCTGCGCTTCAGCGACGCCTGAGACCACCAAGCATAGGGGTGCCAGTGCTACGAGGACTGCTATGCGGCGACACAGACGATACATGCGTTCTCCTTGCTGAACAGACGCTGGCCCTTCACTCGATGCCGGATGGGCGCTCGGCTCTTGGGGTGGTTTCCATCGACCTCCCACAGATGATACCTTCGGCCGGCCGACCACCCACGAAGATGCTGTCCTAGGACTGGGACTCGATAGACCATGCAAGACCTGACCCGGGGCTCGATCCCGCGCCATCTCGTCAAGCTCTCCGCCCCGATTGCCATCGGAATGGTGTTCCAGACGCTGTATTTCCTCGTCGATCTCTACTTCGTCGGCCAGCTCGGCGACGCCGCGATCGCCGGTCTCGGCACCGCGGGGAATCTGCAGTTTCTCATCATGGCAATCACTCCGATCTTGGGCGTCGGGACGATGGCGCTCATCGCGCAGGCGAGCGGTCGCAAGGACCGTGACGATGCCAACCTGATCTTCAATCAAAGTCTCGGGCTGGCCGCGGTGGGCGCCGTGGCAACGCTCAGCCTGGGCTACGCGTTCGCTCGTCGCTACATGTCCACGCTGGGCGCCGACGCCGCCATCGTAGAGGCCGGCGTGACCTATCTGAACTGGTTCCTTCCGGCGCTCGGCCTCCAGTTCGCGCTGATCTCGATGGGGTCGGCGCTCAGGGGCACCGGCATCGTCAACCCCACGATCGTCGTGCAGATTTCCACCGTGCTGCTGAACGCGATCCTGTCGCCGATCATGATCGCCGGATGGATGACGGGGCGGCCGCTGGGCCTGATGGGCGCTGGACTGTCGACGTCGATCTCGGTAGCGGTCGCGGTTGCGTTGATGCTCGTGTATTTCGTGCGTCTCGAGCGCGACGTCGTTTTCGATCGACGGTTGGCGCGTCCGCAGACGAACTCGTGGAAGCGCATCCTGGCCGTTGGCCTTCCGCCGGGCGGGGAGTTCGCGCTGATCTTCGTCTACATGGGGACCGTCTACTGGACGATTCGCGGCTTTGGTCCCGAGGCGCAGGCCGGGTTCGGCGTCGGTTCACGGGTGATGCAGGCGATCTTCCTCCCCGCCATGGCGATCGCATTCGCGACCGCGCCGCTTGCCGGACAGAACATGGGCGCCGGACACTACGACCGCGTCCGCGCGACCTACCGCACGTCGGTGACGACGCTGAGCGCCCTCATGCTGACGCTGACGCTGATGTGTCAGTGACGGCCCCAGGCACTGATCGCCGGTTTCACCGATGATCGCGCGGTCATCGCCGTCGGGGCCGAGTTCCTGCGCATCATCTCGTGGAATTTCCTGGCGACCGGCATCGTCTTCACGAACTCGGGCATGTTCCAGGCGATGGGGCACACCATGCCGTCGCTCATCGCCAGCGGGATGCGCCTGGTGTTGTTTGCGCTGCCCGCGATCTGGCTCAGCAGCTACCCCGCCTTCGAGCTATGGCACTTGTGGTATCTCTCGGCAGTGACCGTGGCGCTTCAAGCCCTTGCGAGCTGGTGGATGCTCATCAAGGAGTTCCGCCGGCGCCTTGGTGTCGCGCCAACCGCCGAGCCGGCTGCTCACGGCGCGTAGCGCTCGCGCGCCCCGGTCGCACGAGGTCAGCCGGGCGCCGCGCGGCGGCAAGTCTGTCGAGCCATTTGAGGGACACACCACTAGAAGCAATAGTCACTCGCTCCCTGGCCGCCAGAGGGGGGCAGGCTCCGGACCCTGGCGCTGTCTCCGGGGGAGAGATTGTCAAACCAGCAGATGGCGTATGCGGCGAACTCGCCTGGGTGTTGGGCCAGCCAGCTCGGGTTTGCGCTCGATTCGTTCTGGGTCCGTAGATCGTAGACACCCCAATCAACGAAGACGTTGCCCGAGAGGAAGCCGACACTGGTCGCGATTGTCTCGCCAGCCGACACGGTTTGTCCCGGTGCGACAAGCGTGGTACGTGAGTCCACTTCAGCCGCCGGTGGCAGCGACGCGGCGATCTGTTGGAACCGCGGCGACAAGTCGCGCAGGTGGTCCAGACGATGCAGAATGCCGCAGGCGTTGATGAAATCGAACATGTGCTGCACTTCACCGTTGACGAGGTAGCGCGCGGCGCGGTACACGGTCGACGCCATCGGCGCGACAACGGAGATGGCGCCGGTTTCGCCTGGACCGTCGAGACGAAACCCCCCATGCGGTCTGTAATCGCCAGACCGGATATTGCCTGGGTAGAGCACCGACGTGACTCTCGCCAGATTGATCGGCGTGATGAAGGTCAGCGGGAAGGGACACGCGGGTGGTGTGCCGATCGCTCGCCAGGTCTGTCCGTTGAATTCCCAGCTTGCTCCAAAAGGGCTCGTCGGCATGGCGGCTTGGTCAATCGAGCCGGAGGGGCTGATCGGGTTGGATGCATTCGATCCACCAGAACCGCAACCCAGGAGCAGCCCGACAATCGGGAGCAGGCCGGCAACGGCGCGAAACGCCCGCATCCTCACGATCTGTAACTATGCCGCGGCCTTCGGCTTTGCCGAGGGCCAGAGCCGGTCCAGCAGCTTGCCGATTCCCAAGGTTCGACCATGCTCGGTCCCCGAGGAAGGCTCGCCGCAGCTCGTCGCTTTGAAGTTCTTGTCAGCCCAATGGTATGGCCGGAGCTTCGCGGCGTCGCTGTTCAACAGCTTGCGGGCGACGGCGATGAGGTCGAACCGTAGCCCGTCCTCGGTCTTGAACGTCATGATGGCCCCCGTCTCGTCGGTGGCCACTGGCGCCTGTCGCCGACCGGTCTCGGAAGGCCCGATCTCGGAGGGCACTCCATGTTCGGCAAGCGTGTTCTGCACCCGCCCGAGAATCATCTTGAGGAGCTCACTCAACGTCTCGGTCCGGTCCTCGTCGGTGAACGGCCGGTCCTCCGCGTAGTCCCCCATCCGTCGTGTCACCGCGTCGGCAACGTCGGGTTGCAGCTGTAGCGTGACCTCGACGGTCATCTGGTGCTCGGGTGGGGTGAGCAGCATCGTCGCTGCCAGGGTCTCGCCGGTGACCTGCGCCAGCTCCGGGTCCACCTCGACGTTGGCGGTCAGCGTTATGTCGCAGACCTTTTCGGTCGCCGCAATCAGACCCATCCTGAAGCGTGGAAAGATTCGCTCGAGCGCTTGCGCCGGTCGGCCGGTCAAGACGGTCAATCGTTCGAATTGATCAAGGAAGACGTCCCGCACAAACGAACAGGCGATCACCCCGTCATACGCGCCCCGCGCCTTGGTCTCGGCGATTCGGCTTCTCGGGACGGTCGCGATGACCCGCGTGGTGGACAACGCGCTCATGCCGCGGACCTTCTGAACCAGGGTTTCCGCGTCGATGATCCCCAGCTCCCCGCCGACGAACACCAGCCCCGGCGTCTCCTGGAGGCAAAGCGTCAAGGCGTCGGCGCCTGTCGAGGCCTCCAGCGCCGTGCAGCGGGGTCTGAAGAAATCCATCAGAAAACACCGGTAATCCGGGTCGCCCTCAGCGACCAGTACGACGAGGCGCTCATCCACCGTGACCGGTTCGCTGTCGGCATCGGACTGTCCGGCCGAGCTCAGACGCAGGGTCTGCAGCGCTTGGGCGAGCCGCGCACTGGTCTGATTCGGCTTGAGCGGCTTGACCAGGTAGTCGGTGATGCCCAACGCGACCGCCCGCTTCACCATGGCCTCTCCGCGTTCGGCGGTCATGATGAGCACCGGCAGAGAACTATGGGCGGACTGCCGGATCATCTCCAGGGTCTCGAGTCCCCCCATGACCGGCATGTACAGGTCGAGCAACAGCGCCGAGAAGTGTTCCTCGTCGAGGCGCGCCAGGGCTTCCAGACCGTTCTCGGCCTCGGTGACCCGACAGTCGAAGTCACGCGTCAAGAGGCGCTTGAGCATGATCCGGCTGCCCGGATCGTCATCCACGACAAGTATCTTCATTCCACGCCTGTCCTTCTCTCGCCTCCAGCGGTTCGCAGCCCGTGACCAGAGCCCGGGGGGCGCGCGCAGAAGTCGCGTCACACGGGTAATCGTCACAAGTGGCCGTGACTTGAGCGATTCCGGGCGGAACGTGCAACCCCGAGGGGCCGACGTCGCATCGGGTGGTATCCTCCCCGGACGATGTCGTCGTCCGACACACTCACCCCGGCCGCTGGAACCGGCTCCGAGTACGACAGCTTCGCCGACATCTACGCCGTCTGGAGCGACACGGCTCGGTCGACCCGCGCGAACCTCGCGTTCTACGTCGACGCGTATGCGGCAGCCGATGGCCCGGTCGTCGAGCTGGGGGTGGGGGATGGTCGTGTCGCGGTCGAGGCGGCGGTACAGGGCTGCCACGTGATCGGTGTGGATGCGTCGCCAGCGATGCTCGCGCTCTGCCGGCAGCGGGCTCAGCGGGCGGGAGTCACCGACCAGATCACGCTGGTCGAGGCGGACTTCCGCGACTTCGAGCTCGAGGAGCCAGCAGGCCTCATCGCTCTCCCGTATCACAGCATCGGGCACTTGTTGACGCTCGACGACAAGCGTCAGGCGATGCGTCATATCTTTGCCCACGTGCGTCCAGGCGGACGATTCGTCTTCGATGATTTCCTCATGACACCGGCCCTCATGGCTCACATGCGGCAAGTGCAGCTTCGAGCGGCATATCGGTCGACGGCGGGCGTGGACATGTTGTTGTGGGTGACATCGCTGGTGGACGAGCCCTCCCAGTCGATGACGGTCGTCACCTGGGAGGACGAGCTCGACGCAGTCGGCCACCTGGACCGGCGCCGCTATCGCCGGTTGAGTCTGAGCTGGCTGGAACCGCCCCAGGCTCGGCGGCTGCTCCAAGACACCGGGTTCGCGATCGAAGCTTGCTTTGGCGATTTCCATAGCACGCCGTTCGCGGAGACGACCGCGACCGAGCAGGTGTGGGTTGCTCGTCGGCCTGCGTAACGTGGCGGTGTGATCTGATCTCTTCTTTTCTTGGGAGGGGGGGAACGACACGATGATCGGCACAACGGGGCTCAAGCGCCTGCAGGTGGAGTGCATCGTCGGGGTCTATCCAGAGGAGCGCGCGCAGCCCCAGCCGGTGCTCATCGACATCGAGCTCGACTACGACTTCGAGGCGGCAGCCGGTTCCGATGCCGTCGCTGACGCGGTCGACTACGACAGCGTCGCGGCGGAGGTGAGCAGCTTGGTTCAGCGGCGCAAATTCACGCTCATCGAGACGATGGCGGAAGAAGCGGCCGCTCTGCTGCTCGAGCGCATGGGCCAGGTTCGATCCGTTCGTCTGGAAGTCCGGAAGCCTCAGGCAGTGCCGGCGGCGGCATGTTCGTTCGTGCGTGTGGAGCGGACTCGGGGATGAGTCCACGACACACCAACCCGGTGGCGGTGGTGACCGGCGGGGCCCGGCGCATGGGCAGGCAACTGTGCACGACGCTGGCCGCCCGCGGCTACGATCTGGTGGTCCTCTTTCGCGACTCGGAGGCCGAGGCGCGGTCGCTCGAACAGGAGATCCGCGACGGCGGGCAGCGGGCTCGGGCGATGGCGGTCGATGTGGCAGTCGAGGGCCAGGTGGCTCGCGTCTTCGACGACATCACCAGCATCGAGGGGCGCCTCGACCTGTTGGTGAACAACGTGGGGAACTACAACCCGCAGCACGTCACCCAGCTCGACCCCGCGGTGTGGGACGCCACGCTCGCCGCCAATCTCTCCGGCGCTTTCTACTGCTGCTACCACGCGCTCCGCCTCATGACCGGGGGAGGGAACATCGTCAATATCGGCATGGCGGGGCTGGAGGGCATCCGCGCCAACGTACACGGGACCGACTACTATGTGAGCAAGACCGGTCTCCTGGTGCTGACGCGCGCGCTGGCGGCAGCGCATGCCGAGCGGCAGATTCGCGTCAACATGGTCTCTCCGGGTCAGCTCGAGAACTCGATCGATCTTCCACCCCCGCACGAGATTGGCGCCTCGGTGCCGCTTGGCCGGGCCGGGAGCCTGCGCGATGTCGCGCAGGCGGTCGAGTATCTGCTCGACGCCGCCTACCTCACCGGTGTCAACATCGACGTCTCGGGCGGCTACCGCTTATAGCGAGACAGCTCGTGCAAACTGGAGCATCTGAGACTGTCTTCCTTCTGACTTCTGCCTGTTGACTTCTCAGTCCTGACGCGGCGCCGCTCGCCAGGTGCCCTCCAGCCCATGCCTACCGCCTCCTTCCTGCGTCCGCTCTGGGACCGTGCGGACGAGTGGGCGTGCCGTCTCGCCATGATCCGGGAGGCACAGCGCTTTCTGTATCTCTCGACCTACTACATCGAGTACGACCGGTACGGCGTCGAGCTCCTGGCGTCCCTGCTCGAGGCTCAGCGTCGGGGCGTCGCGGTCAACCTCCTCGTGGACAAGTTCGGCCAGCGCCTGGGCGGGGTGTTGATGACACGCGACACCCAGGCGGCGCTTGTGGCCCGCCTGGACGAGCTGCGCCATGCCGGGGCCGTTGTGGCGTTCTATGAGCCGAGATATTTCCTCCAGCGACGGCTGGGCGGAGGCCAGCATGTCAAGATCCAGGTGTCCGAGGTAGGCGAGGCAATCTTCGGCAGCAGCAACATCACGAAGTCCTCCTTCGAGGGCTGGAACGAGTTTTCGGTCTCGGTCCGCGGACCGGTCGTGCGAACCTTGTTCGAGAGCTATCGCGCGATTGGCGGTTCGATCGATGATGACCACCTGCGGCAGCTTGACGGAGTCCGATCGGACACGCCGGACGACATAGCGCTGGACTACTGGCTGTGCAACCCGAATACGCACCAGGGTCGTTGGGGGCCGCTCGGGTGGCGAGGGCGCAACGAGGTGACCGACCGGATCGTCGACATGCTCGACGGTGCCCGGGACACCGTCCGGCTGACCAGCTTCTACTTCAAGCCTGTCGAGTCGCTGATGACGGCGCTGATCGGGGCGGCCCGCCGCGGAGTACAGGTGGAAGTGTACCATTCGCACCGAGACGCGCTGCCTGCCACCGACCTGGCGTGGATTGCCGCCGCCGTGAGCTACGAGCGGTTGCTGGACGCCGGGATCGAAGTGTACGAAAACCGTCGCGGCGAGCACTCGAAGATCGTGCTGGTCGACGACACCTGGGTCGCCTTCGGTAGCTACAACTTCGAGGACGCTGCTCACGACCGGCTGGCCGAGGCGATGCTCGCTACCCACGACGGTCGCGCCATCGCGCACGCCACGTCGATCTTCGACGAGCTACGGCGCGATCCACACAATGAGCGTGTAAGCGACCGGTTCCTTCACAGTCTGCCGCGCATGCTGAAAGTTCGCCGCGCCGTGATCGGTCGGTTCAAGCGGTGGATGTGAGACCCGTCAGGTGACCGCCACGCGCACGGCGGTCAAGACGAGAGGATGACCAGGTGACAGCCGACGACCTGAGGTTCAAGGAGATCGAGCACAAGTTCGTCGTCGAAGAGGAGTTCGACCTGGCGGGTTTTCGCGACGCGCTCGGTCGTCTGAACCCGGCGAGAACGAGCTCACACCGCGTTCGAGATCGGTACTACCTCACCGACGGTGGTCGGAACGGACATTTCGTCATCCGCCATCGATACGATGCAGAGCTGCATCACTTGACGCTGAAGACGGTCGCAAGCGACACCGAGGTACGATCTGAAATCAATCTCGACCTCGGACAACATGCGGGTGATCAGCGCGATGCGGTCGACGCGTTTCTCGACCATCTGGGTGTGCGATGGAGCGGCACACTCCACAAGGATCTAGACGTGTGGCGCTTCCCCGATGTCGAGGTTGTCCACTACCGCGCCACGACCGACGCCCGGTCGGTCTGCTGTGTCGAATTCGAGGCCACGCGGAAACTCTCGCTGGCCGACGCCCTCGCGATCCTGCAGCGGTACGAGCGCGCCACCGGCTTCGCCGACCGGCAGCGGTCGCGGCTGTCACTCCTCCAGATCCTGTTTCCCGAGGTCGCCGAGACGTTGAGGCTGTAGTATTTACGGCAGGGCCAGCGTGACCACTCTGTTGGTCGCCACCACGGTCACATACTGCGTGCGGTTCACCTGATAGGTCATCGGGCTCGCCCGAATGGGACGTGGTGCGTCGAACCGGAACAGTTCCTCGCCCGTTGCGGCGTCGAGTGCGTAGAAGCCGCCGTCCTCGACGCCCTGGAACACCAGGTTGCCGGCCGTCACCATGTTGCCGCTGGCGCCGATCGAGGATCGCGCCGGCAGCACGGCCTGCCACGTCTGCTCGCCGGTGACCGGGTCATACGCCGACACGGTGACACTCGGCGGATAGTCTTCGCTGATGCGGTCGAGATCGGAGAAACTGTCTGTATGGCCGCGCGAGTCCGGTCCCGGCTCGAGCGTATCGCCGACCGGGTTGACGACGAGGGCAATCGCGCCGTTCTTGCCAGTGACATACACCAACCCGGTGCGGGGGCTGAACGCCGGTGACCCGAAGCTCGACCCGCCGTGCGGCACGATGACGGCCTTGGAGACCCAGTAGGGGCTGTAGAACTGACTCGAGCGACTGGCGAGCTCCGGATCGTCGAGCTCGACAAAGGTTGCACACAGTGGGGTCATCGGTACGCCGGCCGCATTGTGCGGTATCGGCTGTGTCGGCCACGCCTGCTCACCCGGCACGTCGGTCTCGGTAGGCACCAGGGTTTCGACCATGGCGTGGAGCGGCCTACCGGTCTCTCGATCCCACATGTAGAAGAGGCAGTTCTTCCCGGCGGCGGCGACGCCTTTGATGGTCTCGCCGTTGTTGCCGGTCACGTCGAACAGCACAGGGCCGGTCACGTGGTCCCAGTCCCAGAGGTCGTGATGGACCGCCTGGAAGTACCAGCGCAGAGCACCGGTGTTCAGATCGAGCGCAATGGTGCTGTTGGAAAACAGGTTGATCCCCACACGGGCGGACCCGTCGTAGTCGGGCGAAGGGTTTCCGGCGTTGACGTAGACCATTCCCAGGTCCGGGTCGACAGCTGGTTGTGTCCAGATGCCGCCGCCGGCGCGCGCACCGCTTCCCCAGGTGTCGCCCGCGATCTCCCACCCTTCATCCTGGGGTCCCTGCGGAATCGTGTTGAAGACCCACTTGATGGCGCCGGTGTCGGCACTGGTGGCGATGACCAGACCGCCTGGAATGTGCCCCTCAGACAGCGCGGCGGCGACATACATTGTGCCGTCATGGTGCGCGGGTGGCGTCGTGATGCGGTAGCCAATGCTCACCGGGTCCAGATTCGGCGGGTAGTCGTCCGGATACTTCATCTGCAGCGCGGTGCTGACGACCGGAAGCACCCCCTGGTTGCCGAACGACTCGACCGGCGCGCCGGTGCCGGCGTCCATCGCATACAGGTCTGCTCCGCGATAGGCGTAGATGTTGCCGTCGGCAAATGTCGGCCCGCGCACCGGGCTGCCGCTCTCCGAGCCGGCGTCCAGGACCGCCGTCCAGAGCTCCTCTCCCGTGGTCGCGTCAAGGGCAAAGAGGGTCGAGCGCGAGTGCAGATACATCACGCCGCCCACCACCAGCGGTGTGGCCTGGGCGATGTTGTTGCCTGGCCCCACCTCGTACGACCACCGCTCCACGAGTCGACTTACGTTGGTGGTGTCGATCTCGTCGAGTTGGGCGAACCGATTGTTATCGAGATTGAGGTTCTGACTGGTCCAGTCGGTCGAGCCCTGCTGGGCGGCTGCCGGAGCCGCCCAGCTGAGGGCCACAATGGCGACCGCGGTGAGGGCGGCAGCAAGTGTGCCCGCCCCGTGCCGCGATCGACCGGCACGCCTCATGGCTGCGCGCGCTCCTGAGCCCGTGCCCCATTCAGCGAATTCGGCACGGCCCAGTTGCCTTCGTGGCAGGCGTACTCGAACTGCTGGTACTCGTTGTCGCGCTTGTAGGGGAAGGCGACGGTCCAGGGTTCGATGTAGGTCTCGGGGTCGTCCACGGTCAGCTCGTAGTTCAGCGTCTCCGCGTCGACGAACGTGAACCGCTCGACCATCCGTCGCCCATCGTGCTGGGGCGCGCGCGATCCGGGCGCCCGCATGTTGCCAACCGCCTTGAAGTTGGTCGACTCGACGACCAGGGTGTTGCCCTCCCAGTGGCCGCGCGGGTTGCCCTCCCACTGGGTGATGTTCGAGTGGGCGTGCGGACCGGCGTCGATCGGAATGATGCGCGCGTTGTGGATCATCTCGCTGTGAATGATGATGTGGTCCTCGGTCTGCACGATCAGCTTGCCGTTGTTGTAGGCGGTTGGCATCATCATGCCAAAGACGCCCCGCGACAGGCACCGGTCGCCCGATTCCATGTTCGCGTACGTGTCGTGCAGGTGCTCCCGGTAATAGCCGACGCTGTCTCTCGCCAGCTCGGTCATACCCGGCACCTGCCCGTCTGTTGGGTGCACGACCAGGGCGGGCGCGTCACCGGCGACAGGCTCCTTCCAGAACCAGTCGAACCAATAGTTCGCGTAGGCGCCGACCCCGCGGCTGTTCTCGTGCCCTTCCCATTCGACCGCTTTGGCCCGGTCGGAGCGGGCAGTGAACAGCTCGAGGCGTTCCTCCTCGGTCAGCGTCTTCCCGGCCAGGTCGGCCGGCAGCTCGAGCGGCACATGCGACGAGCCGACGTTGTTCCACATGCCATTGATGTCCGGGTGGCCGTTGGCGAGCCGTGGCGGGTCCCAGTTCTGCCCGGAGGCAAGCGCCGGCATGCCGAGCATCAGCACGAGTGCGATGAGTTGAACGAAGGGTCGGAACCTCATATGAACCTCACTTTCAGGGGCGCTCCTATTCTACGGCGAACCGGTACGACCACGGCAACGAATTGAGTGAACCCGTGAAGCGAGGCGTCACGGCCTGCCGGCTCCACGTGGGATAATCGGGCATTCGGAACGACACTGGCAGATGACTGGTCTACGTGGACGTCGGATCGTCGCCGGGGTGTTGGCGGGGCTGCTGCTCGCCTCGGTCGCCGGGGCTCAGTGGGGGTACCGGCGTTCCCGGTATCCGCCGCGCCTGAAGCCGGCCGGTGCCCACGACAACGGGTTTTCGTTCTGCCGCCTGATGTATCAGAGCGGACAGTGGGGCCGCGGACGCTGGTCGACCGACTACCCGTTCGCCGACATCAACTTCATGGTGCGACTGTCCGAGCTGACCTCCACTCCGGTCAACTTTGACGACCGCGGCGAGCCGAGCCACTGGGTCGTGCCGATCGCCGCCGACGCCATCTTCACCTGTCCGTTCATCGTGGCCTCGGCCGTTGGGACGATGACGCTCTCGGGTGAAGAGGCGGCGCGGCTGCGGGAGTACCTGCTGAAGGGCGGGTTTCTCTGGGCGGATGATTTCTGGGGCTCGGTCGAGTGGGAGCAGTGGGTGGGGGAAATCAGCAAGGTCCTGCCACCGGCGCAATACCCCATCGTCGACCTTCCGCTCGACCATCCGCTCTTCCACGGCCAGTTCTATATCTGGGAGATTCCGCAGATCTCGAATATCGGGTTCTGGCGCGACACCGGTGGGACCTCCGAACGGGGCGCCGACAGTGCCGAGCCCCACTTCCGTGTCATCCAGGACCCGGACGGTCGAATCATGGTGGCGATGACCCACAACACCGACATCCAGGACGCCTGGGAGCGAGAGGGTGAGGACCAGGGGTTCTTCGAGGCGTTCTCGCCGGATGGCTACGCGCTCGGCGTCAATGTGCTGCTGCACGCGATGACGCACTAGGTTTCCCGACGAGGCGCCCGTCTGGACGGCGTTGCTTCCTCGGTCACAGCCCGCCTGGCTGCTCCCTCGTCGCGTCTTGCCAGACGAACGCTTCGTCAGGAAACCACCTGGTCGCGTCCGGTAGGGTGGTTCTTCCGCAGCCTGCTGGTCTCAGGCTACGGGCTTCGGGCGCTCGGCTGACACTGACACGAACAAGGGCCGCGCCCCAAGAAACGGGAAGCGCGGCCCTGTTCGTTGTGCGCCAGTAGCCTGAAGCCTGAAGGCCGTAGCCTGCGGCGCGGCCGAGTTCTCTCCCCGGTCCACTACACTCCCGGCACCGCGTTCCCCGCGATGTAGACCGACTCGAGGGAGTGGGTGTTGGCGATATCGTCGAGTGGGTTCGCGCCCAGCACCAGGAAGTCGGCCCACTTGCCTGCTTCGATCGAACCGAGATCGGCATCGACTTCCATGCAGCGCGCAGCATCTGACGTGGCGGCAACGATCGCCTGCATCGGCGTCAGTCCCGCCTCGACCATCAGCTCGAGCTCGCCGTGCTCGAAGTAGCCCTGGAACCGGGCGGCCGGCCCGGTGTCGGTGCCCATGGCGATCGGAATCCCCGCATCCGACAAGGTCTTCAGGTTGCGCTTGGCCACTTCGAGCTGCGCCTTGTAGATCTGCGCGTTCCGACTGCTCGAGCGCTGTCGCCACTCCTCCGAATCGAGTGCGGCGATAACCGCGGGGTCCGTTTCCTTCGTGAAGAACTCGTCGTCGAACCACTCGGGGCGCGATTCGTAGACGAAGGTCGAGACCTCGCGCATCAGCGTCGGGCAGTAGCAGACACCCGAGTCGCGGAGCAGTGTGATCAGATCCTGGTCCACCTCCTCGTCGCGCACGCTGTGGGCAAGCAGATCGGCCCCCGCCTCGAGCAGCCCCTTGGCGTCCTCCAGGTAGTAGAGATGCGCCGCCAACCTGAGACCACGCTCGTGCGCCGTGTCGATCACCGCCTGATAGGTCTCGGGCGACATCTTCTGGCTCCGCGCCGGGTTGAGGTTGTCGTCGACACGAATCTTCAGGATGTCCACGCCCATGTCGGCCGCCGCCGTTGCCTGCTCGACTGCCTCTTCCGGCGAAGGACCGGTGGGGATGTTACCCGCCACGAACAGACGGGCTTCGTTCAGATCCAGGTCGGTTCTCTGACGATCGCGTACGGCTATGCTCTCGGGACCATCGCCACCCAGGCTGAACACCGTGGTCACGCCGTAGCGGGCGTACACCCCAAGCTGGCTTTCGACCTGCGCCTCGGTGAAGTCGACCGACTCGAGGCCCCGGATGTTGTTGACATGACCGTGGGCGTTGATCAGCCCCGGCATGATGGTGCGGCCGCTGACGTCGACCTGCTCGGCATCCGCCGGCACCGTCACCGTACCCTGCGAACCGACCGCTTCGATCCGACCGTCTCGGACAATCAGCACGCCGTCTTCGACGACGGCGTCGCCGGTGCCGTCGATGATGCGCGCGCCGACGAACGCGGTCAGCCCCGGTGTCATCTCGACCGGCGGCGCCTCCGGCTCGCCACCGCACGCCACCGCAAGAACGACTCCGAAGCCCAGCACACCGGCAAGACGTATAGCCTGCATTCCCAGTTCTCCTCGAAAGCTGTTCGTGTGATGCATTAGCGAGGAACAGAAGCCGGCGAAGCTGACCAGCTTTCTCCTGTCTCCTGGCTTCCTGGGCAGAACCTTCTTAGTTCGTCCCCGCGCCCAGTTGTGCGAGCACCTCACCGAGTCGTTCGATCTCCTGTCCGTACAGCGCCCAGTCCCCCTCACGCTGTGCCTGCAGCGCGCGGCTGTAGTGCTCGCTCGCCTGTGCCGCGAGCCGGTCGGTGTCGACCCTTGCACTCGCCGCCGGGGTCCCGGCGGCGGCCGGTTGCGGCACGTCCAGCTCGGCCAGCACGGCCCCGGCCGGTAACGAGGCAGGCGTCGGCCCGGGTTCCGAGCCGAACAGCCGCTCGAGCGCCTCGTCGAGCGTTTCCTCCATCACGATCTGGTTCTGATACGCCACGACCACTCGCGCCAGCTCCGGGATCCGCCCGCCGGAGGCCCGCAAGTAGAGCGGACGGACATATAGCAGCGCCTCCTCGATCGGAATCACCAGCAGCGTGCCCTGGATGACCTCGGAGCCCTGCTGGTTCCACAGCGTGATCTGCGGCGAGATCTCCTCGTCCTGGTTGATCCGGGCGACGATCTGGCTCGGTCCGAAGACCACCTTCTGCTTGGGGAACTGGAACACCAGCATCTTGCCGTACTGGTCGCCGTCGCTGCGCGCAATCATCCAGGCGGCCAGGTTGTTCTTGCCGCGCGGCGTGAACGGGAGCATCTGGATGAACTCGGCCTGTGACTCACCCGACAGCCGCATGATCGTGTAATAGGGCTGCATCTGCTCGTTGTCGATGACCGGCACTTCCCACTGGTCTTCGCGGTTGTAGAAGACCGCCGGGTTGGTCATGTGGAAGGTCGAGTACATCGAGGTCTGCAACGAGAACAGCTCCTCCGGGTACCGGATGTGCCGGCGCAGGTCCTCGGGCATCTCGTCGAGCGGAACCAGGAACTCGGGGAAGATCGCCCGCAACGTCCTGGCGATTGGATCCGCGGGGTCCGCCAGATAGAACGACGTAGTGCCATCGTAGGCGTCGATGACGATCTTCACCGCGTTGCGGATGTAGTTGACCCCGTTGGCCGCCTGCGACGCGTACGGATACCGGTCGCTGACGGTGTAGGCGTCGACCATCCAGANCAGCCGGCCGTCGGAGATCACCAGATACGGGTCGGTGTCGTATTGGAGGAACGGGGCGATCGTGGTCACGCGGTCGAGGATGTTCCGGTGATACAAGATCCGGCTATCGGCACCGACTTGGCTGCTGACCAGGATCTCGTAGGCGCGAAACCGGAAGGCGAACAGCAGCCGCCGCAGCAGCGAAGACATCGCCACCCCGCCGGCCCCATCATACCGAGTCGAGACGTTGTCCTCCCCCTCCGGGTAGTGGAACTCGTCGGTGTCGGTGTTCACAATGACGTAGTCGTTCGACAACTCGCCAAAGTAGATGCTCGGCTGGTCGACAGCCAGGTCCACCGACGAGGTGGGCGGCAGGTCCTGGATGAACAGCACCGGCAGCCCTTCCTCGGTGACCTGGTTGACCGGGCCCATCGCGATCCCGAAGCCATGGGTGTACTGCAGCCGCTCGTTGACCCAGGATCGGTTGGGCAGGCTGTCGGAGTTCAGCTCGCGACTCGACAGCATGATCTGACGGTATTCGCCGTCGATGAAGTAGCGGTCGTTGTCGACCGATGCAAAGTCGTAGTAGGTGCGAATCTCCTGGATCTGCCTGAACGTGTCGAGCAGCGGCTCGTGGTCCCAGAGTCGAATATTGTTGATCGTCTCCGTATTGTTTTGGATGTCGGCGAGCGTCAGCGTTGCGTCTCCCGACAGCTCGCGCTCCTCGACCAGCCCCAGCCCAAACGCCTGCCGCGTTGCCTCGATGTTCCGGACGATGTAGGGGGCCTCCCGTTGCTGCTCGTCGGGCGTGACGACCAGCCGCTGCAACGCGAACGCCCCCAGGTTGCCCCCTACCGTGACCAGGACGTAGAGCCCGACGGCCGCGATGAGCGGCGCGTTGCGCAGCGTGAGCGCGGTCATCGCACTGAGCATCGCGCCGACCAGCGCCACGGCCATGAGCACGCGAAACACCGGGACGCGTACGGCAACGTCTACATACGAGGCGCCATACACGATGCCGCCCGGGGTCGACAGCAGTCGCGGCACCTCGAGATAGGCGCCCCAGGCCAGTAGCAGGAACAGCCCGGCGACGATGAGCCCCAGGTGCCGTCGCGCCTCCGCGCCGATCACCAGGCCGCGGGCCGGGTCGAGCGCCAGCGTGCCCGACGCCACGTAGGCGGCCGTCGAGCCGAGGAGCGACAGCACGACGATCGCCATCGCCAGATACCGCGCCACGTCGTAGAACGGCAGCATGAAGACGTAGTAGGCGACATCGCGACCGAACAGCGGGTCGAACTGTCCGAACGGCACCGCGTTCTGATACTGCAGCCAGGTCAGCCACTCGTTCGAGGCGAAGATCCCCAGAAACAACGCGACCAGCGACGCTACCGCGGTTCCCAGCAGCTGCAGTTGACGCTGTTCGAGGACGACCGGCGGGATGTCGCCGCTGCCCGGAAACAAGACATAGGGTTTTGTGACGCGCCGCAACGCGAGCCGGAAATTGAGGGCCAGAATCCAGAAGGCGATCAGGAACACGAAGCCGCCCAGACTCGCCTTCGCAGTCAGTGACCGGACGAAGATGCCCGTGTAGTCGACCTCGTTGAACCAGTACCATCCTGTCACCAGCTCCATGGCTGATGGGACCATCATGAAAAGCAACAGTACGGGGATCAGGATAACGAGTCTTGNTGGCATGCTACGAGCCTACGTGACCGGTCTCCCAGACGCAACCGGAACTGCACCCGGCGGATGTCGGACGCAAGACTCGACGGCTCTTCGGCGAATCGACGACAATCTCGGAGTGCGTTGCGGTGACCGGACAAACCTCGGACCAGAAGCGGGCGGGACCGTCGTGGCGCGGCGGCCTGTCGGCCGGGGAGACCACGGGCTCCTGGTGCTGTTGGTGGCGGTAACGGCCGCCTGTGCTGGTGGCGACGAGGACCGAATCAGGCACCAGCTCGAAGACATCGCGCAAACGGTCAGCGTCGAGGCGCGCGAGACCCCGATGATCCGGCAGGCCCGGGCGGCTCGCCTCACAACCTATCTGACAGCTGATNCGAATATCGATCTCGGCGCGCCGTTTTCGCCTGTGGCGGGGCGCGACGCCGTCGCACGGGCGGCGGCGCAGGTTCGGGTACCGGCTGGCGGCGTGACCGTCGAATTCGACGAGGTGCGTGTCACGGTCGACGACCAGACCAGGCGAGCCCTGGCGACGGCCACGGCATCGGTCAAGGCCGCGGCGGGCGTTGGCGGGGAGCTGCTGGGGGTGCGGGAGCTCACCGTGGTGCTCAGTGAGATTGGCGGCGAGTGGTTGATCGAGCAGGTGCGCCGGTCGCCGACCAGTGAGCGGAAGGCGTGCCCGAGGCCGACCAGGCTCTAGAGCTCGCGCAGCGCCGTGACAATTGGCAGCCGAGCGGCGCGGACAGCGGGGAAGAGACCGCCGACGAGTCCCATCGCCAGGGCGTACATTGCGCCTTGAACAAGCAGCATGGGGGTGACGGTGAAGGCGAAGGCGACCTGGCTGAAGGTCTGAAAGTTCATCGTCGCGGTCTGGTACCCGTGAAACGCGGCGTAGGCGAGCGCCCCTCCGATTACGCCACCGAGGGCTGCCNGGAATGCCGATTCCACCAGCACGGACACCACCACCGAGCTGCCGCCGAATCCTAGTGCCCGCAGGGTGGCGATTTCGCGCGTACGAGTGGCAACAGCGTTGTACATGGTATTGACGGCGCCGAACACAGCTCCAATACCCATCAGCACCGCGATAACGGTTCCGATGCCTGTGATGATGCCGCGCACCATCGACGACTGCGAGCTGTAGTAGTCGGTCTCCCGCTCGACCTGCACATCGAGTCTGGGGTCGGTGGTCAGTGCGTCCTTGAATGCTTGAAAGGTTTCCGGCGAATCCAGCTTGGCCATCACTGACTGGAACGTGCTTCCGCGCCGGTAGGCGGGTTGCAACACCGCGGCATCGCACCAGATTTCAGATTCCGAAATGGTGCCGTCCGCTTCGAAGATGCCCACGACGGTCCAGGTGTTCTCTCCCCATCGCTGCGTTTGCCCGAGCTCGAGCCCAGCGAACTGATTCGAGGCGCTCCGNCCGACGATGATCTCGTTGGTGCCGGCGGTGAACCGGCGGCCCTCGACGAGTCGCACCTCCTGCCGCACGTCGAATGCGGCTGCCTGAATGCCCCGTAACGGCACGTTCGCGTCGGTGCCGGTCGACTTCTTCGGCACGTTGACGATGACGAACAGCTCGGCCGACGCCATCGGGCCGCTGTCGCCGCGACGCACGCNGGGAGCGTCTTCGATGATCCGCGTGCTGTCGAGCTCCAACGCGCTATTGAGCTCGGCGTTGCTACCACCGCGCATGACGATCGCCGTGTCGGCAGAGCCGGCATTGGCCATGGCGGCGTTGAAACCCTCTGCGATTGACAGCACGGCAACGAACGTGACCACTACGCCGGTGATGCCGACGACTGACACGAGCGAGGGCCCAGCGCGTTGTGGAAGCGACCGGATGCTGAGTCCGGTCACGGCGAGGGTCTGTGCGAACCAGCGGAACATCTGCGTGATTCCCTAGAAGTCAGAAGTCAGAAGTCGAAAGGCGACCGTCACGTGCGTCTGAGGGCGTCGACAATTCTCAGGCGGACCGCCTGTACGCCAGGCACGATGCCACTCGCCATGCCCAGAAACAGAATCAATCCCGCACCGATCACGAGATCCCGCGGTGGCACGAAGAATGCGGGAAGCAGTCCGCCGGTGGGGTCCCCCTGCTGGATGACCAGCCAGGACAGCCCCATACCTATCGTTCCGCCGACGACCGCGAGCAGAACGGATTCGACGAGCACCAGCGACAGCACGCCCCGGTTGGTGAACCCAAGCGTCTTCAAGACCGCCAGCTCACTGGTCCGTTCGCGCACCGACTGGCCCATCGTGTTAGCCGAGACCAGCAGAATGGTGAAGAGCACGGCAACCATGATCGCGGTCATCATCGTTCCGATGTCGCCGATCTGGCTGGCGAATGCCTGGACAAACGCCTGTTCAGTGGAGGTCGCGGTCTCGAAGGGCGAATTGGCGAACCGCTCGTCGATGGCGTCTCCTATCGCGACCGCGCGATTCGGGTCGTCAATCCGAATCATGTACCACCCAACAAAGCTGCGCCCCAATGAATTCGCCTCGGCGAGATAGTCGTAGTGGAAGAGAAACTGCGTGGTGTCGGTGCCCTGCTCGACGCCATCGTAGATGCCTTCGATCGTGAACTCCCAGGTGTCGCCATCCTGCGTCCGCCAGATGGTGCCCTGTAGCGGAATCCGGTCACCGACTGTCCAGTCGAACCGGTCAGCCAACGAACGACCGACCACCGCGCCGGTCCGGTTCCGATACCAGCGCTCTTTCGCGTCGTCGGGCAGCAGGAACTCCGGATACATGTTCAGGTAGCCCTCGGGCTCGACCGCAAACTGCCCGAAGAAATTTCGCGGGTCCTGGTAGACCCCGCCGAACCAGGTGGAGTGCGTGACGGCCTTCACGCCGTCGACTGACAGGATCTGTGCCTGGTAGCTCTCCGGCAGGAGCTGAATGAAAGACACCTTGTGGATCAACATCAGGCGGTCGTTCCCGGCGACGTCCACCCCCATGCTGAACGCCACGCGCACCGCCGCCAGATAGTTGAACAGTACGAACGCGATCACGATCGACAGCAGTGTGAACAGCGTCCGCACCTTACGGCGGAACAGGCTGCTCCAGATCAGCGGGAAGAACCTCATGCGTCGGCCCCTTCGGTGACGAGCGTGCCCTTGTCGAGATACAGCGTCCGGCTGGCGCGCTCCGCCGCGCGGGCATCGTGCGTGACCATGATGATCGTCTTTCCGTGTTCTTCGTTGAGCGNCTGCAGCAGGTCCAGGATCTCGTCCCCTGATTTTCGGTCCAGATCGCCGGTCGGTTCGTCACAGAGCAACAGCGTTGGGTCGGTGACAATCGCTCGGGCGATACCGACTCGTTGTTCCTGTCCACCCGACAGCTGGCGGGGATAGTGCTTGGCGCGGTCCGAGAGTCCGACCATGGCGAGCGCCGTGGCGACGTGCTTCTTTCGCTGGGCGCGCGAGAGGGGTGACAGCAGCAAGGGCAGATCGACGTTGCGCTCGGCCGTCAGTACCGGCAATAGGTTATAGAGCTGGAACACGAACCCGATGTGCCGCGATCGCCAGCGAGAGAGCTTGCCGCCAGACATCTTGTCGATCCGGTCGCCGCTGACCGTGACCGACCCGTCGCTGGGCGCGTCGAGGCCGCCGATCAGGTTCAGCAGTGTTGTCTTGCCGGACCCGGACGGGCCCATCAGCGACAGATACTCTCCCTGGGCGAGGTCGAGATTCACGCCCTGCAATACGTCGATCCGCTCCGACCCGCGACGGAAGACCTTGTGCAGGTTGCGCACCTGAACCAGCGATGCCGGCGTGTCGCTCATCGCCGCTCCACCACCCTGTCGCCGTCGGCCAGGTCCCCAGGCCCGTCAACGACCAGCCGCTCGCCTGCCGTGAGGCCGGCGAGCACTTCGACCTGGTCACCGACTACCGACCCCAGCCGCACCGCGCGTCGTTCAGCCATGTCGCCCCGAACGACGTAGACGATGTCCTGGCNATCCTGGCTCCGCGGGGCCGCCGCTGGTACCAGCAGCCGTGTGCCGCTCACTGATGTCAGCGGCCGCTCGTCCTCGAGAAAGGCGACCTTGACACCCATGTCGGGCAGAATCCGCGCGTCGAGCTGGTCGAATGCGATCCGCACCAGAACGGTGGCCCGCTGTCGGTCGGCGGCCGGTACCGTGGTGATGACTGCAGCCGGGATGTCCCACTCGGGATAGGCATCGAGATTGGCCACGACGCGCTGGTCGTCCCGGACGCGGTTGATATAGCTCTCATTGACATCCACTTCGATCTCGAGCGACCCCATATCGACGATGGTGCAGACCCCGGTGCGTGTGAAGCCACCGCCAGCCGAGACCGGCGAGATCATCTCACCCTCCTCCGCATCCTTGGAGATCGCCACGCCGGTAAACGGAGCTTTGATCTCCATGTCGTTGAGCTGGGTCCGCAACACGTCGATCTCACGTTCTACCACCACCACTTGCTCGCGCGCCAAAGCGATACGAGCCTCCAGGGACTCGACTTCGGCCTTGGCGGCGTCCAGGTCGGCTGCCCCGACCACACCTTCGTCGACCAACCGTCGGGTGCGCCCGAGCGTCAACTCGGATTCACGGTGCCTGACCGCCTGTTCGGCGATTCCCAGCCGGGCTGCGGCCAGTCGGGCCTCGGCAAGCGCGAGCTGAGCCTGGACCGACGAATCGTCGAGCCGGGCAAGAACTTGACCCTGGCGAACCGCCATGCCTTCCTCGACCAAGACCTCCACAAGCCTGCCGGTCACCTTGGAGGACACGGTCGCGCGGCGTCTAGCGGCGACGTAACCGGAGGCGTTGAGAATCGTCGTGTCCTCCGTCGAGACAGTTGCCTCACGCGCCGTCGCGGTGTGCACTTCAGCTGCCCCGGCCAACTCGGTCCACAACCACCAGCCGCCCCCGCCAAGCAGCGGCAGGAGAGCGACGGCAACCACCCACGGCCAGCGACGTCGGCGATCGAGGTCGTCCGATCGGTCGATTCTGAGGTCGTCGAGCGAAGAAGTCATGCGCTCATAGGTTATCCGCAAACCGTCATGGTCGGTTGGACTTCAATGAGGCGTGGGACACTATAATCGTTCGACTTTCGGAAACCTGGAGGCGGATGTCATCGGCTGCTCTCATGACACGCTGTTCCGCTATGAGAGGTTCGGCGGAGAACGTGGACGACCAGCCGCACACGTAGGTGTCAGACNGCCCGGATCATACGGCGAGCGATCGACCAGTGAGGGGGTCGATCCAACCATGAGCGATCGAAAGTACCGACAGCGCGGCTACCAGGACGAGCCCGGTNATCGCGANCCNCGGCCGCCGCAGGACAAGGCGCGCCCCAAGGGTGCGCCGCGNTCGGTCATCAACCGGGAGCATCGGACTCCGAACATGCCCGGTTTTCACGACGTCATGCGCTGTGCGCGGTGCGGGCAGATCCTGCAGCTGGCGATTGGCCTCGANTCGACCTGTCCAAGCTGTGGGACCGCGCTGCACACNTGCGCCCAATGCGCATCGTTCGACACCGNGAGCCGGTTCGAGTGCCTGCAGCCGATTGCCGCCCGGGTCTCACCGAAGGACGAGCGTANCGAGTGCACACACTTCGGACCGCNGGTCACGGTCGAGCGTCAGACCCACTCCGAACGGTTCGAACGGCCCGGCTCACGCAGTACGAAACAGGCATTCGACGATCTCTTCAAGTGAAGGCGTCGAACGTTTCTGTCATCTACGTTCTGGCATAATCGGAGGATGCACGCCGACGCGCGCGGACCGGGCGATCTCGAGGCGGCACTCGCCAATCTCTCCGAGCCGGTCACCCTGGTTTTTTTCACCCAGACGTTCGGCTGCGAGACCTGTTTGCCGGCGCGGCAAGTTGTCGCCCGGGTGGCGTCGCTCTCGGATTACATCAGTGTCGAGGAGGTCAACCTGGTGCTCGACACGGACCAGGTGGAGCGCTACGGCATCAAGCGGGCGCCAGCCATCGCGATCGTGGGAAAGGCTGATTCCGGCATCCGGTTCTACGGCATCCCGGAGGGGCACGAGNTGGTCTCGCTGGTCGACTCGATTCTGCTCGTCGCCTCGGGCGACTCCGCGCTGAGTGACGAGAGCCGGGCCGCGATCGCGGCGGTCGAGGAGCCGGTCGACATCCAGGTATTCGTCACCCCGACGTGAGCCCACTGTCCCAAGGCGGTCAGCCTGGCACATCGCATGGCGCTCGAGAGTCCCCACATCACCGCGACGGCAGTCGCCGCGGTCGAGTTTCCAGACCTCGTGCAGCAGTATCGGGTGACAGGGGTTCCGAAGACCGTGGTCAACGAGCACATCGAGATTCTGGGCGCCGCACCCGAAGCAGACTTCGTCAGACAAGTGCTGGACCTACCAGAGGGATGACCATGCGAATCGGCTCAGCCGTCGCGCTTCGAGTCGCCGGCGTGGTCATGGTGCTGGGTGTGGTGGCGCTGTGGCTGGGCCCCCGGACCGGCGGTCAGGTTGGGGTGGCTGGCGCCGACGGTCCCGCGGTGCTCTACGAGCTGAGCTTTCCCGAGCCTGAACACCGGTGGATGCAGGTCGAGATGACCCTCGGCGGCCTGCCGGCCGAGCCGCTCAGCCTGCGCATGAGCACAGCGTCGCCAGGCCGCTATGCCCGGCACGCGTTTGCCAAGAACGTCTTCGAGGTGCAGGCTTTCGATGGGAGCGGGAACGCGCTCGACCCGGTTCGGTCAGAGATGGCTCGGTGGGAGGTGGACGGGCACGACGGAACGGTGCGGTTCCGTTACCGCGTGTTCGGTGACAGGGTCGATGGAACCTATCTCGGCATCGATGCCACTCACGCGCACTTGAACATGCCTGCCTCGTTGATGTGGGGCGCGGGGCTCGAGCGGCGGGCGGCGACCGTCCGATTCGATCCGCCGGCGGGTCGCGACTGGCAAGTGGCGACCCAGCTCTATCCGACGGTCGACCCGCTGACGTTCACCGCACCGAATTTGCAGTATCTACTCGATAGTCCGGCGGAGTTTAGTCGGTTCGCCGAGCGAGCTTTCACCGTCGCCGACCCGGCCGACCCCGATCACACACCAACGTTTCGTGTTGCGCTGCACCACGAGGGCAGCGAGTCCGAGCTCGACCGCTTTGCCGTGGACGTCGCGCGGATCGTGCGCGAGACGGTCACGGTGTTCGGCGAGTTTCCGGCGTTCGAGACCGGTCGCTACACCTTCATCGCCGACTACCGCCCGACGGCGAGCAGCGACGCGATGGAGCACCGCAACAGCACCGTCCTGAGCTCGCAAGGCTCGCTGCGCATGCAGCACCGGCGGTTGCTCGGCTCGGTCTCGCACGAGTTCTTTCATGTCTGGAACGTCGAGCGCATCCGACCGCGCTCGCTCGAGCCGTTCGACTTCGAAGAGGTCAATCCGTCTGGCGAGCTGTGGCTGGCTGAAGGCTTCACCAACTACTACGGATCGTTGATTCTGCAGCGCGCCGGTTTGGCCGCCTTGCCCGACACGCTTGGCCGATTCGTCTCCGCCATCGATACCGTGCGTCTCGGGCCCGGCCGACGATTTCGCTCGGCGGTCGACATGAGCCGGCTGGCGCCGTTCACCGACGCGGCGAGTGCGATCGACCGGACGAACTGGGACAACTTCTTCATCTCCTACTACACGTGGGGTGAGACGCTCGGGTTGGGATTGGATCTGCTGCTGCGGGCGCGTGGCGCCGACGGCACCGCTGGCGACGACGCGTCTACCCTGACGCTCGACGACTACATGCGGTTCCTTTGGGAGCGGTTCGGACGGGCTGGCGGCGTCGCGCCGGGTGTGGTGGATCGACCCTACACTCTGGCCGATGCTCGCGCAGCGCTCGCCGAGCTGACAAACGACCAGATATTCGCTGACGACTTCTTCGACCGCTATGTCGAGGGGCACGACGTAATCGACTATGCGCCGCTCCTCGAGCGCGCCGGGCTCGTGCTGCAGCCGCTTGCGCCGGGTCGGACATGGCTGGGCGCGCCAAGGTTGCGCTTCGACGGCGGTGGCGCGCGGATCACCGCGCCGGTCCGCTTTGGCTCGCCGCTCTACGACGCCGGCGTGGAGCGCGACGACGTGCTCGTGTCAATTGACGGCCAGAATCTGTCCTCCTCCAGCCGGCTCGCTACGGTGCTCGAGGACGTTGGTACCGGAGAGCCGGTGACACTCGTCTACGCTCGTCGCGGAGAGACGACGACGGCCCGTCTCACGGTGGCAGCCGATCCCACCCTGCAGCTCGTTCCGCTCGAACAGCTCGGCCGTCGCCCGACCCCGGCCCAGGAGCGTTTCCGCAACGACTGGCTCGGCTCGAAGTCGGGGCTCTGAGCCTCCTTTCCAGAGAGAGCGGCGCCTTGCGATCGGCGATCTGATACGGACTGGACCACGGCCGACCCCCGTGATACGAGGTGGCATACATACTCAAGTGCTTTCAGATTGCCGTCTGGATTGCGAGGGAAGGAGCAAGCCTTGACAGCGCGGTCACTGCGACGGTTCGTCGGCGCCGGGACGTCGACCGTGATGGCAGTGTCGTCGATGCTGGTCACCCAGGCCCAGCCGGTGGATGTCGACCCCAACCAGGTGGTGCGCCGCCCTTGCCTCACCTGTCACAACGATCAGTCCCTCCGAGGCAATCTGTCACTGGAGTACTTCGACGTGCACGGGGCAGAGGCCGCGGTGGAGGTGACGGCGAAGCTGTCGGGCATCGTGACCCGCAGCGATCAGTGGCTGGTCCGACATCTGCCGGGCGAGAGCTTCCGGCCCGAGGCCGAGGAAGAAGCCGAAGCCGTAGCCGAGAGTCTGCCCTAGCTGGACTGACGTCAGTTTCGTCGGGGACCCGGCGGACTTTGGGGCTGCCATGAAGCGATCGAACCATGTCGTCTGGACTGAGTGATCTCGGACAGGATCTCCGGTACGGGATCCGGAAGCTCGGCAAGAGCCCGGGTTTCACGGTCGTTGCAGTGTTCACCCTGGCTCTCGGGATCGGCGCCAATACCGCGGTCTTCACGGTCGTCGACAATCTTCTCTTCCGACCTCCGCCGTTCGATCACGTCGAGCGCCTCATGAGCCTCCGTGACGTGAATCCCGAGCAGGGGTTGACCGAGGCGGACAACATGACGCCGTCCCCCGGCAACTTCCTCGACTGGCGCGACCAGAGCCGGTCGTTCGAATACATGGTGGCGTGGCGCAACTGGTTCTACTCGGTGGCGGGACCGACGGGGCATGGGGCGACCCCGGAGCAGATCCGAGGCGTGCGGGTCTCGCCATCGTTCTTCCGGATGCTTGGTGTGGAGGCGGCGCTCGGGCGCACCTTCCGCGACGAGGAGGAAGAGCCTGGCAAGGACCAGGTGGTCGTCCTGACACACGGGTTCTGGCAGCGACGCTACGGCGGCGATCCGGGAATCGTTGGGCAGATCCTGTTGATTGACGGTCGGCCGTTCACGGTGGTCGGTGTGCTGCCGAACGACTTCTACTTCTTGCAGCCCGACTTCGAGATGTGGATGCCCTTTCCGGTCGATGCCGACTTCCGGGCCCGTGACGATCACTCGATCGTCGTCTACGCGCGTCTCGCACCGGACGTGTCGCTCGGCGCGGCGCAGGCGGAGATGGACGCGATCTCCCGCCGCCTGGAGACCGCGTATCCGCCGACGAACAAAGACTGGGGTGTCGCCGTCGTACCCGTCCATCCGCCGCGCTACGACCGAGGATTCGAGCAGGCACTTCTCGTGCTTCTCGGCGCCGTCGGTTGCGTGCTGTTGATCGCCTGTGCCAACGTCGCCAACCTGTTGCTCGTCCGCGCCGGTGCTCGGCAACGCGAGCTCGCCGTGCGCGCCGCGGTGGGCGCCTCTCGCTGGCGCCTGGTCCGCCAGCTGCTGACCGAGAGCACCCTGCTCGCTGCGACCGGCGGCGCAGCCGGCATCCTCGTCGCGGCAGTTGGACTCCGCGTGCTGGCTCCGTTGATTCCGCCCGTCTCCACATACACGCATCCCTCCCCACAGATCGATCTGCGTGTACTGGCCTTCACGGCGGTCGCGGCGCTGTTGACCGCTTTCGCGTTCGGGCTCGTGCCGGCGCTGCATTCCAGCCGCACGGAGACGCTTCGCGTCGCAACGAGTCCAGGGCGCTCGGCTGCGGGTCGCGCGCTGCTCGTCGCCGAGCTCGCGCTCTCGGTCGTGCTGCTGGTCGGCGCCGCGCTGCTCATTCGGACCCTGTGGAACCTGCAGCGGCTCGATCCAGGTTTTCGTTTCGACCGTCTGCTGACGATGCAGGTGTGGTTGCCGGAAAGAAAGTATCCGGACGCCGCCGGCGTCCGGGGGTTCTCCGACGAGCTACTCCGGCGCACGCGTCGTCTTCCAGGCGTGCGCGATGTGGCGACCGTAAACACCCGGCCGTTTCTGGGCTGGTTTCTCACCACCGACGTCGAGGTGCCGGGGTGGATACCGTTNGAGGGCGGCCAGGAACCGTGGCCGACCTATCGTGTCGTCTCACAGCGGTACTTCGACACGCTCGGCGCCGATCTGGTGCGGGGCCGCGGAGTTGCGATCGCCGACGGGCCCGATGGGGCGCGCGTCGCGGTGATCAACGAAGCCATGGCTCGCCGGTACNGGCCCGAGGTGGAGCCGATCGGCAGACAGTTTCGCCCGCGGTTCCCGACGATACCGGCGCCGTGGGTGCCGGAGACGAGAACCGATTGGTTCACCGTGATCGGCGTGGTGCGCGACTTCAAGGAGCATAAGCTGGAAGATCAGATCGTCCCTGTGGCGTACTTCTCGCAACGTCAGAATCCGTCTCGCTTGATGAGTCTGCTGGTGCGCAGCGAGGCGTCGCCCACGAGCCTCGCCGAGGCCGTGCAAGCTGAGATTCGGGCCATCGACGACGACCTCGGCGTCTACGACCTGCGAACAATGGACACGATTATTTCCCAGTCGGTGGCCCAGCCGCGGTTCAACTCCGTTCTGCTGTGGATCTTCGCCTCCCTCGCGCTGTCGCTCTCCGGTGTCGGTGTCTATGGGGTCACGTCGTATCTCGTCGCCCGGCGCGCACGCGAGTCTGCCATCCGGATTGCCATGAGCGCGCGCTCGCGGGACGTGTTCCGGATGGTGACTCGGGAGGCGGCGGTGCTCGGGACAGTCGGCATCGTCGTTGGCGCGATCGGCGCGCTACTGCTCTCCCGCGTACTTGCCAATGTGCTCTACGACGTTGCCCCGACGGATATCACCGTCCTGTTAGGGGCATCGAGTGTGGTCTTTGTGGTCGTCCTGTCTGCCTGCTTCCGATCGGCGTGGCAGGCGATGCGGGTCGACCCGATGCGCCTGCTGCAGTCCGAGTAGCGGCGCTCGGAGTCCGGCGACTATCTGCCGCACCGACCGGTGCCCGGGACAGTTCGGGCCACGCGGCGCGCGGGTGCCGCCGCGCGTCGCCATTTGTCGATCTGTGGTCGGCAATCCGTACATTATTGTAGGGCCGAGTTGGACGAAAGTGACTCCCAAAGCCATTCCAGGCCCGTCATGGAGTCGTCCAGACACGAAAATGTGGAAACCAGACGGAGCTCTACACCAGTGTCGAAAATCCGCACGCAGGTCGTTACGGCCACCATGCTGTTTGGCCCCGGTTTTCGGACTCCATTCGGGAGTGCCGCTATCCTGGCCCGTTCCTTGCTAACCAACTAGGGCAACTGCAACGGCGCCGCGACAGCGGTGACCGCCTACGGCCGCGAGAAACCCCGCACGGCTCTTCCTGACCGTCGGTCGGGTTCGTCTTCGGTTCGTCGTCGTCATTTTCGGCACGTGTGCCTGGTTGGAGACCCAAGTGGAAGTCACCAGCAAAGCGACTCGTATTCAGCTCCTCAACACTTCGACGCCACAGATGCGGGCGTTCCACATGTCGTGGTTTGCGTTCTTCCTCTGCTTCCTTGCCTGGTTCGGTATCGCCCCGCTGACGAAGATCGTCCGCGACGAGATGGCGTTGACGCAATCGCAAGTCGGCTGGCTCGTCATCGGGTCGGTGTCCATCACGGTGGTGGCGCGGCTGGTGGTCGGGTGGCTGTGCGACCGGATCGGCCCCCGGCTGGCCTATACGTGGCTGCTGGTGCTGGGGTCGCTGCCGGTCATGGGCATCGGGCTGGCGCAAGATTTCCAGACGTTCCTGATCTTCCGGGTATTGATCGGTGTCATCGGCGCATCGTTCGTGATCACGCAGTACCACACCTCGGTCATGTTCGCGCCCAATGTCGTAGGTACCGCCAACGCGACGACCGCCGGATGGGGCAACCTCGGCGGCGGGGTCACCCAGCTCATCATGCCGATCGTGCTCGGCATCCTGACGGTGGGCGCCTACGTGCCGTTCACCGACTTACAGTTCCTGCCGAGTCTCGGTGTGAGTGATGCCGTCGCATGGCGGGCGGCGATGGTGCTGGCCGGGGCGATGTGCGCGCTGGTTGGCGTCGCCTACTACTTCCTGACGCAGGATGCGCCCGAGGGCAACTACCGCGTGCTGCGAGTCGCCGGCAAGCTCAGACCGAAACACAGCGTGAAGGGCTCGTTCGCCGCGGCGGCGCGAGACACGCGCGTGTGGGCGCTCTTTGTGATCTACGGTGCCAGCTTCGGCATCGAGCTGACCTTCAACAACGTCGTTGCGCTGTATTTCATCGACTATTTCGACTTCTTCCGGTCGATGGGCGCCGTGCAGGCGGTGCAGTGGGCCGGAGCAGCCGCGATGCTCTACGGGCTGACGAACATCTTTGCGCGAACGCTGGGTGGTGCTGTGGGTGACCGCTTCGGCCGGAGGTGGGGACTGGCAGGGCGTGCCAGATGGCTGTTCCTCGCGTTGTTCACCGAAGGACTGGCGCTGGTGCTCTTTTCACAGGTGTCCGTCCTCAGGCTCGCACTGCCGGCGCTCATGCTCGTCAGCGTGTTCGTCCAAATGTCGAACGGAGCAACTTTTGCCGTCGTGCCGTTCATCAATAAGGAGGCGCTCGGGTCGGTCGCCGGCATCGTTGGTGCCGGCGGCAACGCCGGGGCCGTTGCCGCCGGATTTCTGTTCCGGGGCGCGATTCCCTGGCCGACGGCGTTCCTCGCGCTCGGCGCGCTCGTCACCCTAAGCGCGTTTCTGGCGTTCGCCGTGCGCTTCGGCACCGAGGCCGAGACCAGCGCACGAGTGGCATTTGATGCCGCACTGCTGCATCGAGACGGGGAGCTGACCGGCGCCGCTCCGTCGGAAGCCGCCTGATCGGCAGGCGCATCCCGCCGAGGCGAAAGAGCCCAGATGCTCCACGAAGGCGACGCATGATCTCCACACGCACTCAGACGGTTGTCGTGATCGGCAACGGCATGGTGGGCCACCGCTTCTGCGAGAAGCTGGTCGAGCTCGACGGGACTCGGCGATACCGGATCGTCACGTTCTGCGAAGAGCCGCGGGCCGCCTACGACCGTGTCGGGCTGACCTCGTTCTTCGCACATCGCAATGCAGAACGGCTGATGCTTGCCAACGCGCAGTGGTATCAGCAGAGCGGCATCGAATTGCACGTCGGCGACCGGGCCAGCAGGATCGAGCGCGGCCGCCGGGTCGTACATTCCGAGAAGGGACACAGGATCGAATACGACAACGTTGTGCTGGCCACTGGCTCATATCCGTTCGTGCCGCCCGTCGACGGGATGCGACATCGCGGCGTCTTTGTCTATCGCACGATCGACGATCTGGAGCAGATCATCGCCTACGGTCAAAACATCAAACGAGCCGCGGTGGTCGGCGGAGGGTTGCTGGGGCTCGAGGCGGCCAAGGCAGCCTACGACCTCGGGCTGGAAACGCACGTCATCGAGTTCACGTCGCGCCTCATGCCGCGACAGATCGACGATGCCGGCTCCCGGCTCCTCGTCCGCAAGATCGAAGAGCTGGGCGTCACGGTCCACTTGAACAAGGCCACCAGGGAAGTCCAGGGGAGCGGGCGTGTCGAGCGGATGGTGTTCGCCGACGACGACGTACTCGATGTCGACATGATTATCGTGTCGGCCGGCATTCGCCCGCGCGACGAACTGGCTCGCGAATGCGGCATCGCCGTTGGCGAGCGGGGCGGCGTGGTGGTCAATGACGTGCTGGAAACATCCGACCCCGCCGTCTACGCGATCGGCGAGGCCGCGTTGCATGACGGCAAGACATACGGATTGGTTGCGCCCGGCTACGAGATGGCCGAGATTGTGGCGGCGAATCTGGGCCTGGACGAACCTCGTACCTTCACCGGCGCCGACCTGTCGACGAAGCTCAAACTGCTGGGAGTCGACGTGGCCAGCTTCGGCGACTATGAGGCCGGACCCGAAACGGCCCAGCCCCTCATCCACGAGGATCCGTTCGGCGGCGTCTACAAGAAACTGTTGTTCGACCACGCGGGGACGCGACTGCTGGGCGGCGTGCTGGTTGGCGAGGCGTCGCAGTACGCCGGACTGCTCGCGCTGACGAAGAGTGGCGCTCCGCTACCCTGCCAACCGGGCGAGCTTGTCTTGGGCAGCCGAGACGCCGCCGTGTTCCGTGGCGCGGATGCGATATCGGATGATGTTCAGGCCTGTTCGTGCAACAACGTGACGAAGGGGCAGATACTGGCGTCGATCCGCAACGGCGACCTGACGACATTGGACGGCGTTCGATCGTGTACCGCGGCCGGGACCGGCTGCGGAGGGTGCCTCCCGCTGGTCACCGACATCCTCAATGCCGAGCTCGCCGCGGTCGGCAAGACGGTCGACACAAGCCTCTGCGAGCATTTCGCGTTCACGCGGCAGGAGCTGTACGACATCGTCAAGATCAGACAGATCAAGACATTCCGTGAGTTGATCGAGCATCACGGTCGGGGCAGCGGCTGCGAGATCTGCAAGCCAGCGGTGACCTCGATCCTCGCCGGACTCTGGAATGAGAACATCCTGGCACCGGACCATCAGTCGCTCCAGGACACCAACGACCGCTTCCTGGCCAACATCCAGCGTGGTGGGCTGTACTCGATCGTTCCGCGGGTTCCCGGTGGCGAGATCACGCCGGACAAACTGATCACGCTCGGCCGCGTCGCCAAGAAGTATGGTCTCTACACCAAGATCACGGGTGGGCAACGGGTCGACCTCTTCGGAGCCCAGCCGCACCAGCTGCCCGAGATCTGGGAGGAGCTCGTCGCCGCCGGTTTCGAAAGCGGCCACGCGTACGGAAAGGCGCTGCGCACGGTCAAAAGCTGCGTAGGCTCGACGTGGTGCCGCTACGGCGTGCAGAACTCGGTCGCCTTCGCGATCCAGCTCGAGCAGCGCTATCGGGGCATCCGCGCCCCTCACAAGGTCAAGATGGCCGTTTCGGGGTGCGTGCGCGAATGTGCCGAAGCTCAGAGCAAGGACATTGGCCTCGTCGCCACCGACAACGGCTACAACCTCTATGTCTGTGGCAATGGCGGTGCCAAGCCGCGACATGCCGAGCTGCTCGTCGCCAACATCGACGAGGAGACGGCAATTCGCTACATCGATCGCTTCATGATGTACTACATCCGGACAGCCGACACACTGACGCGGACGGCCGTCTGGGTCGAGAAGATGGCGGGCGGCCTCGAGCATCTGAGGGACGTCGTGATACACGACAAGCTGGGCATCAACGCCGAGCTGGAACGACAGATGCAAACGCTCGTCGACGGTTATCGCTGTGAGTGGCTCGACGTCGTCAACGACCCGACCAAGCGAAGGCTGTTCCGGCAATTTGTCAACACGGAAGACACCGAGCCCGGCATCGAGATTATCGCCGAACGCGGGCAGAATCGGCCCGCGGATTGGCCGCGGGACGGGGTGCCGCTGTCGGAGGTGAAGCTGGCAGTGGAGCGTCGTGGCGACGCTGGTCGACAGCATGGCCGACGCGCAGGCCACGATGCACCCGCTGATGGTCGCAATGCGTGGGTCGACGTCGGTGCGGTCGCTGATTTTCCCCACGACTGCGGCTCGGCGATCAAGTACGGCAACGCCCAGATTGCCGTTTTCAACTTCGCCAGCCGAGGCGAGTGGTATGCCTGCCAGAATATGTGCCCTCACAAGAACGCGTTCCTGCTGTCGCGCGGCATCATCGGCAGCGTCGGCACGACCCCGAAGGTCGCCTGCCCCTTGCACAAGAAGCCGTTTTCCCTACACACCGGACAGTGCCTATCGGGCGAGGATTTTTCAGTAAAGGTGTTTCCGGTCAAGGTCCAGGGCGACCGGGTGTTTCTCGATCTGCCGCCTTCCCGTCAGCTCGACGCCCTGCTTGCGACCGACCTGCACTGCGTCGGCGCCGGCGACGCCGAACGTGCCACGCCAGTGGCGTGTGCCGCGTGCGGGTAACCACGGAGGCGCGGCGTTGCGAGCGAGGTCGGGGGGGGGACCGGCACGCGAGATGGGCGGTCGCGTGCGCACCGTGCAGTTCCACACCGCGGGCCACCTGGCTCCTGTCGCTCGACACCACCAACGAGAGCGCACCGAGCCAAACCGCTGCGTTGATCGACCAGATGCTTCCGCAGCCGGCTGTGGCTGGAAGGAGCATTATGTTGACCGGGCGACCTGGTGTACGCTCGGGGGGCGGGGAGGTACGGTCCAATCAGGAAAGCAGGCAGCCGGGTGCACTCGCTGATGCTTGGGAGGTGTTGAATGAAGACCGCGAATCTCATCGGCGGCGCCGCGCTCGCGGCGGTCGTGCTGCTCGCGAGCACGCCGGCGCTCGGGCAGACGTGGACTCCGCCGCGGACCCCGGACGGCCAGCCGGACATCCAGGGCATTTGGACCAATTTCGACCCCACACCGTTTGAGGCGCCGAGCGATATCGACCTCGAACGACTCGCCCCGCTGGCGGTCTGGTTCCCAGGCACGAACCGGCCACAGCGAGCACCGGCCGCGCCCAATCCCGAGGCCCGGTCACGAGGGCCCCAGGGACCGTGGGGCGATGGTCCAGGCGACGCACTGCGGAACGAGCGACGCCAGTCGATGGTCGTCGACCCGCCGAACGGGCGGGTCCCGCTGCGGGCCTCCGCGGTTACCTCGCGAAACCAGAACCTGATGAACTTGACGGACGGCTGGCTGACCCACACGCCGTGGGAGCGATGCATCACGCGCGGCATTCCGGGTGGGATGTTCCCCGGGGGATACGGCGCCGGCTATCAGATTTTGCAGGCGCCCGGCCAGGTGGTGATTTTCTACGAGATGATCCACGAGGCGCGCATCATCCCGGTCGACGGGACGCCGCCGCTGCCCGATGCCATCCGGCAGTGGAACGGGAACCCGCGCGGACGCTGGGAGGGCAACACACTCGTGGTCGAAACCACCAACTACAACGACCAGGGGACGATCGGCACGAACATCGCCAGCCGCGGCCTGCGGGGTATCGAGCAGAGCGAGGAACTGAAAATCGTCGAGCGCTTCACGGTCGTCGATGCCGACACCATCACCTACGAGGTCGACATCAGCGACCCTGGACCATTCACGGCACCCTGGAAAGTGGCGATGCCGCTGAATCGCGACACCACCTACCAGCTGTTCGAGTATGCCTGTCACGAGGGGAATTACGGGCTCGAGAACAGTCTTCGGGCAGGGCGTGCCGAGGATAAAACAGCGGGTCGTTGACCCGCTCTGGCGAGCGCTGAGACGGAACGAGCGTCGTGCGAGCGCGCCAGGAAAGACGCCGCGCTAGAAGCTCGCCACCAGCGCCGCCGATAGAATTGCGTCGGTCTTCCTGAATCCGGGCACCGGCTCGTTCAAATAACTCAGCTTATGCGACACCTTCAGTGACAGGCGACTGCTGAGCGCGGCCGTGGCCGCGATCTCGTTGGAGAACCGCCAGTCGTCGCCGGTGTTCAGATCAGCCACCAACGTCGCTTCTTCGGTCAGCGCGCTGGTCTCCGTAATCGCCCATCTGTAGCGGCCGGTCGCGTTGGCGGTCCCGAGAGACAGGNCGCCACCGGCCGCCCGCTGCTCGTCGGTGAAGCCGAAGCCGGCCAGCAGCTGGAGCGAATGCGGCTCGATGGCGATCAGACGGTAGGCGAGACCGGCCTCGGTCGTAATCCGGCGCTCGATGCCGGCGAACAGGTCCCGCAGATAGCCTCCACGGCCATAGACCTCGAGCCGCTCGGAGAACCCCCGCGACGTCTCGAGGAGCGCGCTCTGCGACCGAGCCTTCAACTGGTCATCTGCTTCAGCTTCCACATATGTCAGGCGGCCCAGCCATTTCCAGGCCCCCGGGTCGTAGGTCACCTCGCCGCCGAGTCCGAAGGTACGGGTATCGGAGTTGCCCGAGGTCGCGATGAGCGAGATCTCCGCCGTACCCGACCACGGGCCGTCGGCCGAGTCGGTGGAGGCCTGTTGTGCCCTTGCGCCGCCGGCGACGAGCGTCATAACTATGAACACAAGCGTCTGGATCCGAATCATCATGTGTGGTGGTCGTCGGCGTTCGTGTATGGGGGCTGAAGCGCGGCCGAGTCGAAACGCTATGATGGGTGATCGAGCGGGGCGGAGTAAAGAAGGCACACGGTATGACAATCGACGCACGTGACCCGGTCTGCGGCATGAGGGTCGACCCGGCGAAGAGCCGGTTCAGCCATGAGCACGGCGGGCAAACCTACTACTTCTGCTGCGGCGGGTGTCACACGGCCTTCAGCACCGACCCGGCGCAATTCCTCGACTCCGCCGAGGCATCGGCGGACGGGTCGGCCTCGGCCAAGAGTGTCGACCCGGTCTGTGGCATGACAGTCGACCCGGCCACAAGCGCGAGCAGTTACGAGCATGAGGGGCAGACCTACTACTTCTGCTGTGATGGCTGTCGCACAAAATTCAGCGCCGACCCCGATCGGTACCTGAACCCACAGCCCCCGCCCGCGGACAAACCGGCCCCTCCACCTGGCACTTGGTTCATCTGCCCGATGGACCCGGACGTCCGCGAGGCCAAGCCGGGCGCCTGTCCGAAGTGCGGGATGGCGCTCGAGGCGGAGCTCGGCGCCGACGCGCTGCTGCCGACGGTCGAATACACCTGCCCGATGCACCCCGATGTTGTGCAATCCGAGCCGGGCAGTTGTCCGACATGTGGCATGGCGCTCGAAGCTCGCACGGTGGATCCGACCGACCAGCCGAACCCTGAGCTGGACGACATGACCCGTCGATTCTGGGTCGGCGCCGTCATCGGCTTTCCGGTGTTCGCGCTGGCGATGACCGAGATGGTTCTGGGCGAACGTGTGAACCAGACGATCGGCCGCACTACGTCGAACTGGGTGCAGCTGCTGTTTGCGACGCCGGTCGTGCTGTGGGCCGGACGCCCCTTCTTCGAACGGGCGTGGGCGTCGATCGTCAATCGCAGCCCAAACATGTTCACCTTGATCGGGCTCGGTGTGGGGTCCGCGTTTCTCTACAGTGTCGTCGCCACCGTAGCGCCCGGGCTGTTTCCACAGGGGTTCCGGATGGCCGGGGGCGTCGAGCCCTACTTCGACACTTCGGTCGTCATCATAGTGCTGGTGCTGTTGGGCCAGGTGCTGGAGCTGCGGGCGCGAGGGCGGACCGGCGCCGCTATACGCGCGTTGCTCGGACTGGCGCCGGCGACCGCGCGGCGGGTCGCCGATGGGAAAGAGGAAGACGTTCCGCTTGCCGCCGTACACCCGGACGACCTGCTGCGCGTGCGTCCGGGAGAGAAGGTGCCGGTCGACGGCGTCGTCGTCGAGGGCAAGAGTGCCGTCGACGAGTCGATGTTGACCGGTGAGCCGCTGCCGGTGGAGAAGACCGAGGGCGCGAAGCTCGTTGGCGCCACAATGAACGGTACCGGCACGTTGCTGATGCGCGCCGAGCGGGTCGGCGCACAGACGCTTCTCGCGCAGATCGTGATGATGGTCGGTGAGGCGCAACGCAGCCGTGCGCCGATTCAGCGGCTGGCCGACCGTCTAGCGGAGTTCTTCGTCCCGGCGGTGGTCACCGTCGCGGTGCTGGCATTCATCGGCTGGTCCGTCTGGGGCCCGGAACCGCGTTTGGCGCTGGCGCTCGTCAGCAGCGTGGCCGTCCTGATTATCGCGTGTCCGTGCGCGCTCGGTCTCGCCACGCCGATGGCGGTCATGGTCGGAACCGGGCGCGGTGCCGGCGTTGGTGTCCTGATCAAGAACGCCGAGGCGCTCGAGACACTCGAGCGTGTCGATACGCTCATCGTCGACAAGACCGGAACCCTCACCGAGGGTAAGCCGGCGGTCACGGCGGTCGTGCCCTTTGGTGAGGTGTCGGAGGACGAGTTGTTGCGGGTCGCGGCCGCCCTCGAACGGGGCAGCGAGCACCCGCTGGCCGCGGCAATCACGCAGGCGGCTTCGGATCGGGCAATCACCATCCCGGAGGCGACCGATTTCCAGGCCGAGCCCGGCCGGGGCGTCGTCGGCTCCGTCGAAGGCACACTTGTGGCGCTGGGCACCGCCGCGTTGCTCGAACAGCGCGGGGTCGAGACCGTGCCGCTGGCGGGGCATGCCGACGAACTGCGGCGGGACGGACAAACCGTTGTGTATGTCGCCGTCGGCGGTGCGCTGGCCGGGTTGATCGGCGTGTCGGATCCGGTGAAGGGCACGACGCCGGAGGCGATCGGGCAGTTGCAGGCCGAGGGTCTGCGTGTGGTGATGGTGACCGGTGACAACTGGGTGACGGCCCATGCGGTGGCGTCGACCCTGGGCATCGACGACGTGGTGGCCGAGGTGTTGCCGGCCGACAAGCAACGCATCGTGGCAGAACGTCAGCAGGCGGGCGATGTGGTGGCCATGGCTGGCGACGGGATCAATGATGCGCCGGCGCTCGCCGAGGCGACCGTTGGCATCGCGATGGGCACCGGGACCGACGTGGCTATCGAGAGCGCCGGCATCACGCTGGTGCGCGGCGATCTTCGCTCCATCGTCCAGGCTCGCCGGCTGAGCCGCGCCACCATGAGCAACATCCGACAGAATCTGTTCCTGGCGTTCATCTACAACGGTATCGGTGTCCCGGTGGCGGCGGGGGNGCTCTATCCGGTGCTCGGGCTGCTGATCAGCCCGATGTGGGCGAGCGCGGCGATGACCCTCAGCTCGCTGTCGGTCATTTCGAACGCCCTGCGTCTCCGGAAGGTGGAGCTGTAAGCGGAATGCTCCAGGAGGCAGGAGGCAGGAGGCAGGAGAGAGGAGACGCAGGAGGGCTTCGCCGGCATCGGCATCACGCCTGGTTGGCGTTGAGTGTGGTGCTGACGGCCGGGGCGTGTGACGAGAGTTCGGTGGCGCCGACCGAGACGGCGCCGTCGGCGAACCGGGTCGTGTTCGTGTCGAGTATGACGTTCACCGGCGCCATCGGTGGTGTGTCGGCGGCCGACCAGGCGTGCGCCGATTTGGCGACCGCGGTCGGACTCGCCGGGAGCTATCGCGCCTGGCTGAGCGACGCCGCCGGTCGTTTGCCAGCCAGTGGGTTCACCCGGGGCGACGCGCCGTTCGTCATGACCTCAGGTGTTCGTGTAGCCGACCACTGGGCCGATCTGACAGACGGCACGATCAACAATCCGATCGTCATCGACGAGCGGGGGACCCAGCCCGACTCGTTGCCGGTGGTCTGGACCGGCACCGATCCGTCGGGGCAGCCGGCGGCCTCCGGCGCCAACTGTCGCGGGTGGACCGACGCGGCGAGCGACGTCAACGGGCAGGTTGGTGTCTTCGACGCGATCGGAACCGGTTGGACGGCGGCGCCACCGGTCGCCTGTGACCAGCCAGGTCGGATCTACTGTTTCCAGCAATAGCGTCCAGCGATCATGACCGGGAGCCTCACCAGACGCGACTTCCTCACCACGTGCCTCGCCGCCGGTGGGTCCGCCGGTGTCGCCGCCCGCGCCGGCTCACTGCAGCCACCGGCCGGCCAGCCGGCGAACAGCTCCGAATCGTTCCCGTGGCGCCGTTTCGGTGACCTGTTGCGCGTCCGGTTTCGTGACCCCCGGCGTCATTTCGTCTTCGACTACTACCCCTGGTACGCCGCCGAGCCGTTCCGGCACTGGACCCAGTGGGACCGCGTGCCGCCGATCGATCTCGCCGCCAACACGATGCCGCTGCTTGGCGCCTACGATTCGCGGTCGCGGGCGGTCGTCGAGCAGCACGCGCGCTGGATTGCAGAGTCGGGGGTCGGTGTCATCAACGTGAGCTGGTGGGGACAGGGCAGCTTCTCGGACCGTGCGGTGCCGTTGATCATGGATGTGATGGCAGACCACGACATCCACGTCACATTTCATCTCGAGCCCTACAGTCTGGACCGCGTCAGGCGGTTTCCGGAGGACGTGCTGTATCTGCTGCAGCAGTACGGTGAGCGTCGGCGGTGGGACTGCTTCTTCTTCAACGAGCGTGCCGATGGTTCGCAGGGCCCGGTGTTCAAACTGTTTCGCACGACCGTGCCGCAGCAGATCGAAGACTGCCGCGGAGAGCTGCAGACCCTGCCAGACTTCGTGCCGGACAGCGAATGGCGGCGGGAAGCGGACCGGTTGCGCGAGGCGATGAACGGCGAGTTCGACCACCTGACGCTGCTGTCGGACACCTGGGACGCCGAACGGGTCGCCGCCGCCGGGCTCGACGGTATCTCGGTCTACGACCCGGCCGAAACGCCCGACCGGTGGCTCGACCATGCGCTGGTGGCGTCGCGGGTCGGGATGGTGTTCGCGTTTCCGATCAATCCCGGCCTCGACGAGATCGAACGCCGTGTGGTCGAGCCAGACTCCTGTTACAGCCCACGGCCGTTCCTTCCGCGGGGCGTCGACCTCGTGTGGTCGCGCGGGGAAGACCGAGAAACCGCTCGGGCGCGTGCCGAGCGCCGCACCGAGGAGACGCTCCAGGCGAACCTGCTGCTGCAGACCCACCCCTGGCTCGGCAACGTCGACAAGGGTTTCTTCCTCGTGCACATCACCTCGTTCAACGAGTGGCACGAGGGGCACCACTTCGAGCCGATGAAGAGCTATTCGGAGCTGACCGCTGGCGAGCGCGCCGTCGGGTACCACAACCCCGAAGACGGTGCCTATCGACTCAGACGCCTTGCCGACGTCCTCGGACGGTTGTAACGGCTCGTTTCGATGAGATGTGAATACAGGAAACATTCACCGGACGGAGCTCGAGGCGTTCGGCGGCGACGACAAAGCCGACCAGCAGACGCGGCCGCCGCTCGTCACGGCCGGTTGCGCACCGCGATCTCGTAGGCCGTGAACCTCGGCGCCAGACGTGGCTCGCGGGTTTCGACCCGAACGAGGATCGGCCCCTCGGCGGTGACCGGAACCGTGGCCGGCCCGGTCACGACCTGACGGGTCAACCGCCGGCCAGATTCCTCCAGAAACACCTCGACGCGATAACGGATGTCCTCGACCTGCGGCCGGACAGAGACCTCTACCGGACCGGACGCTTCCGCCCGCCATACATCGGCCAGGTCGTCATAGCCGAAGTGCCCGGTCGCTGCGCCGTTCGACGGCAGCGACGGGTGGCTTCCGCCCAGATCGCCCGCGGCGTCACCCGACGCGCCGTCCGGCACGGCCTCGATGTCGACCTCGATCAGGCTGTCCGGAGCCACCCGGTCGTAATTGTCGCCAAGCCCGATGACGAAGCCCCGCCCGTTCGTGTCGGCGAAGTACCCCACCTCGCTATCCCCCGGCATCCCCGTCGCACGGGGCCACCCGGAGCCGGCGCGTTCACCCTCGGGCGTCAGGATCCGCACGGTCATGGCCCCCGATCCCACCGTTGACTCGACCGGTCCGGTGCCCCCGTCGATGTATCGCCAGGACTGGAGCAGGCTGCGCACCACCCCGAGCTCGCCCGCCTGCGTGGCGACCCGGTAGTAGCGGTACTCACCCTGTGGAATCAGCTCGCCCACGGTGTAGAGCC
>PBRZ01000029.1 GCA_002726085.1 Acidobacteriota bacterium | reverse complement strand
GTGAACCAGAAATGTCAAGACAATAATGAAGAAAAGTGAAAATAGTTTGGGGCTGGTGAGCCTCAGAGAGTCGCTGAGGTGTCTGGAAATATTCGCACAAAGTTCGCACAAAGCACCGGCTTTCGACCGTTGCTCGAATCACGTAGGACTGATTTGCTAAGGAAAACTGGTGCGGAAGGGGGGATTTGAACCCCCATGAGCCATTGGCTCGCTAGCCCCTCAAGCTAGTGCGTCTGCCAGTTCCGCCACTTCCGCGTGGGAGAGGTGTCTACAGTGGTTCGGCTGGCGGCTCGGCCGGCTCCTCGGCCGGGTCCTCGGTCGGTGTCTCCGGCGCGGGGTCGACTTCCACTGGAGCCGTCACCGGCGTCGCCGGTTGCAGCCCGGGACCTTCGACACCGCTGAGCACCGAGCTGCTGTCATTCTGTCCCATGATGGCGAGAGACATCGAGCCGATCATGAACAGCGCGCCGAGCACCGTCGTGGCCCGCGTGAGCAAGCTGGCCCCTGCGCGGGCGCCGAATGCAGTCTGGCTACCGCTCCCGCCGAAGGAGGCGGCGATGTCACCACCCTTGCCCTGTTGCATCAGGACGGCGGCCACCAGAAGCGCACAAACGACGACATGCAAGGCGGTAAGCAGGCTGATCAGCATGATCCTCCAAGTATATCGTTATATCGCTGTCGAGCGACTTCCCGCTACGATTTCGGAAAAACTGGTCGGGTCGAGACTGGCGCCGCCAACAAGCGCGCCATCGACCTCCGATTGACCGACCAGCTCGGCGACATTGCCTGGCTTGACGCTCCCACCGTATATGACCCGGCAGGCGGCAGCCGAGTCGCCGAATTGCGATACGAGCTGCTGCCGAATGTGTCGGTGTGCCTCGTTTGCCTGATCCGGCGTGGCATTGCGTCCGGTGCCGATTGCCCACACCGGCTCGTAGGCGACCACCTGGGTGGCGACCTGCTCGGGAGAGAGCCCGGCGAGGCCATCGCGGACCTGGCGGTCGAGTATGTCGAATGTCCGGTTCGCCTCCCGCTCTTCCAGCGTTTCGCCGACGCACACAATCGATGTCAGCCCCGCGCCCACCGTAGCCCGGGTTTTGGCGTTCACTCCTGCGTCGGTCTCGCCAAACAGCTGCCGCCGCTCGGAGTGTCCGATGATCACCACCGTGACACCGGAACCTTGCAGCATCTCCAGGCTGACCTCGCCGGTGAAGGCGCCGTGCGATGCCGCGTGGACGTTTTGGGATGCGACCTTGATCCGGCTGTCGGCCAGGGCGTCCGCCATCGCCGGCAACGCGAGGAATGGCGGTGCGACGACGATATCGACGTCGGTGATCGCCTCGACCAGCGGGACGACAGCATGTGCGTAGGTGACCGACTCGGCGACGGTCTTGTGCATCTTCCAGTTGGCGGCGACGAATGGCCTTCGCATGGCGGCTCCGACAGATGACAGATGATAGGCGGTTGCTCCGTTCCCTAGACTGTACTCTCCGTGGCATCGGGCAAGGCTTCGACACCGGGAAGACGACGTCCCCCGAGAAACTCGAGCGAGGCTCCACCGCCGGTCGAAATGTGCGTGATGCGGTCGCCGACTCCGGCCCGCCCGATCGCTGCCACCGAGTCTCCCCCGCCTACGATCGACGTGGCGGCACTTGAAGCCACTGCCTCGGCTATCGCGACGGTGCCGAGTGCGAACGCGTCGATCTCGAACACCCCCATCGGACCGTTCCAGACGACGGTCCGGGCCGTGGCGATGGTGGCCGCATAGCGCTCGACCGTGGCAGGACCGATATCCACGCCGAGCCGGTCGCCGACGGCCGGGTTCTCCACCCCAAGCGTTTCGTGCGCCGCCCCAGCCTCGAGACGGTCGGCCACGACATGGTCGGACGGCAGCTCGAGCCGCACGCCGCGTGCGTCGGCGTCTTGTTCGATTGTGCGCGTTGTGCCCAAGAGTGTCGCCTCGACGAGCGACCGACCGACCGGCAGACCTCGCGCCAGGAAGAAGGTATAGGCCATCGCCCCACCGATCAGCAGCGCATCGACACGACCGAGGAGGTGCTCGATCACTTCCAGCTTGCCGGATATCTTGGCACCGCCGAGAATCGCCACGAAAGGACGTTGCGGCGAGTCGAGCAGGGCGCCAAGGTGGCGCAGCTCGGCCCCCATCAGCAACCCTGCCGCTGCCTCGGGCAGATGGTCCACGATGCCCGTGGTCGAGGCATGCGCTCGATGTGCCGAACCGAAAGCGTCGTTGACGTAACAGTCGGCCGGGGCGGCCAGCGCCGCGGCGAACGTCGGGTCGTTGGCCGCCTCGCCCGGGTGGAACCGCAGGTTCTCCAGCAGCACCACTCCACCCGGTCCNGCTTCGGACAGCGCCGCGAGCACGGTGTCTCCCACCGCATCCTCGGCGAAGACGACGCGCCGGCCGAGGAGCTCGGTCAGCCTGGCCGCGACCGGTCGTAGCGTGAAGGCCGGGTTCGGCGTGCCCTTCGGTCGTCCGAGATGCGAGCCGAGAATCACGGTGGCGCCGCGCTCGAGCGCGAAGGTCAGGGTGGGCAGGGCGGCGCGAATCCGAGTGTCGTCGCCGATCACGCCATCGCGGATCGGGACGTTGAAGTCCACGCGGACGAACACGCGCCGGCCGTCGAGCTCCAGGTCCTGGATGGTATTCTTCGACACGATCGGCCGTATGCTGGCGCTGTGGGGGATTGAAGAACGCGGCGAAGCCCTCAGGCTCCTCCTGCCTCCTGTGGGATCGTCCTCACAGCCCCTTGTCGGCGAGGAACTTCACCAGGTCGACACACCGGGACGAGTAGCCCCATTCGTTGTCATACCAGGACAGCAGCTTGATGAAGTCGCCGTCCATCACGCTCGTGTAGGACGCGTCGACAATCGACGAATGCGGGTTGCCCTTGAAGTCGATTGACACCAGCGGGTCGGTTACGACCTGCAGCAGGCCGCGAAGTGGGCCGGCGGCGGCGGCCGTGAACGCCGCATTCACNGCATCGGCCGTCGTCTCGGTGTCGACCTGCGCCACCAGATCGACCACCGACACGTTTGGCGTTGGCACGCGAATCGAAATGCCGTCGAGCTTGCCCTTGAGCTCCGGTAGCACCACGCCGACCGCGACCGCGGCGCCAGTGGTGGTGGGGATCATGGAGAGCCCGGCCGAGCGGGCCCGACGCAGGTCCTTGTGCGGCAAGTCGAGCAGTTTCTGATCGTTCGTATACGAGTGCACCGTGGTCATCCACCCACGCTTGAGCCCGAACTGCTCGTGGAGGACCTTGGCGACCGGCGCCAGGCAGTTCGTCGTGCAGGAGGCATTCGAGATAATTCGATGCTCCGCCGGGTCATACAGATCGTGGTTGACGCCGAGCACGAGTGTCAGGTCCGGCTCCTTCGCCGGTGCGGTGATTATGACTCGCTTGGCGCCCGCGGCCAGATGCTTTGTGGCGTCTGCGCGCTTGGTGAAGAGGCCGGTAGATTCGAGCACGAAATCGACCTTCAGCGCTGCCCAGGGTAGGTTGGCGGGGTCGCGTTCGGCCATCACCTGAAACCGACGATCGCCCATCCGGATCCCGTCGCCATCCAGCGCGATGGTTTCGCTGAGGTTGCCGAGCACCGAGTCGTACTTCAGGAGATGGGCCAGCGTGGCCGCGTCAGTGATGTCGTTCACGGCCACGACGTCGATCTGACTTTCGTCCTTCGCTGCCCGCATGATGTTCCGGCCGATGCGGCCGAAGCCGTTGATTCCCACTCGTATTGACATGCGTTCTCCGGCAACTACGCGCGGTACAGGGCGCGCCCGACGTGAGTCAACAANCGTTCCATTCTAACAGGGTTGCACACGGCTGCTCAAAACGGCGGCCACGAAGCAAGCTCATTATCGGTCTCAGCTGCCATCGCGGCAACCGGTCTCGAGGTGTTCACCGGAGGACTTTTCCGTTGTCGGCTGCAGCGTGCTATTTTCATGTTCGCCGTGAGGAACCGCCTGGCAGTGCCGCTGCGTGCGCTAAGCTGAAGGTGTTTCCATCGTTCACATCCATTTCTAGGGCTGAGCCACGGTCCTCNGTATAGCGACTGTAGCAGTGCCGTACTTCAGTGGGGCTGGCAGAGAGGGCGACGATGCGGGCATTNATCACAGGGGGAGNTGGGTTCGTAGGATCACACCTGGCCGAGGCCTTGCTGGANGCCGGCGATGATGTCCTCGTTCTCGACGATCTTTCGACGGGATCGATCGAGAACATCGACCATCTCAAGTCTCATCCTCGATTCGGATACCACATCGACACCGTCTCGAACGAGGCGGTCGTGGCCGAGGAGATCGATCGATGCGATGTCGTGTTTCATCTTGCCGCTGCCGTTGGCGTGAAATTGATCATCGAGGCGCCGGTTCGAACCATTGAAACCAACGTGCACGGCACCGAGGTCGTGCTGAAACACGCTGCCAAGAAGCACCGACTCGTCGTCATCGCCTCCACATCCGAGGTTTACGGAAAGGGGACCGACATTCCTTTCTCTGAGGATTCCGATCTGGTCATGGGCGCGACGAGTCACCACCGGTGGGCATATGCCTGTAGCAAGGCGATCGACGAATTTCTCGCGCTCGCGTACTGGAAAGAAAAGCAGGTTCCGGTCATCATTGCGCGTCTCTTCAACACGGTAGGGCCGCGCCAGACGGGACGATACGGCATGGTCATTCCGAATTTCGTCCGTCAGGCACTCTCCGGCGGCCCAATCACCGTCTTCGGGGACGGGTGTCAGAGCCGGTGTTTTGGGTACGTCGGTGACGTCGTCCAGGCGCTCGTTGGACTGGCGAAAGAACCAAAGGCCGTAGGCGAAGTCTTCAATATCGGCAATGACGAGGAGATCTCAATCGGGAAACTGGCCCAAAGAATCAAGACGCTGACTAATAGCCGGGCAGACATCGTGAAGATTCCGTATGGAGATGCCTACGAGGCTGGATTCGAAGATATGTTCCGCCGAGTTCCGGATCTCCGAAAGATCAAGTCACTCTTGGACTGGAGACCTCGGCTGGACACAGACGAGTTGCTGGGCAGAGTCATCGAATACGCACGTGAGCGGAGCAACAGCTACAGGTAGAAGAGCCGTATCTTGTTACCTGCGGCACCCAACCTGCGCCTTCTGGCGCGCTCGCGCTGCACTCCCGTGCGCGCGTCATTTGCCGCGCGTGCTCTGCTTGTCGCGATCGCACCGCCGTCGTATACTCAAGAAACGCCCCGCCGATGTATTTGCTCTATAGCCTGGCTATCACCTGCTACGCGATGCTCCTCGCGCCGCGGCTGCTGTACGACGCGGTGCGCTACGGCAAGTACATCGGTACGCTGAGGGAACGCTGGGGCCGGCTGCCCGCCACGATCAATCCGCGGGGGCTGCCGTCGATTTGGATCCACGCCGTGTCGGTTGGCGAGGTGCTGGCGACGGGAGCCTTGATACCGGCGTTGCGCGAGCGCTATCCGGACCACCCGCTGTGGCTGTCGACGACGACCCAGACGGGTCGTGCGGTGGCGACCAGCATGGACGGGATCGACGGGCTGTTCTACTTTCCGTTCGACCTGTCGTCGATTGTGGCCCGGGTGCTCGACCGGGTGCGGCCGCAGCTCTTCGTGATGGTCGACACAGAAATCTGGCCCAACCTGCTGCGTCACTGCGAGCAGCGCGGCGTGAAGACGATGCTCGTCAACGGCCGCATCTCCGACCGGTCGTACCCGCGGTATCGCCTCGTCCGACGATTGTTCAAACGCGTGCTGGCGAGTGTCCACTGCTACTGTGTGCAGAGCGAGGAGTCGAGACGTCGATTGATCGACCTTGGCGCGCCGCCAGAGAAGGTCACCGTGACCGGCAACCTGAAGTTCGACGTCCTGCCGCTGCCCGACTCCCGTGCGCCATGGGTGCGCGATGGGGTGCTCCGCGCGTTCCGGATTGCAGAGGGCCGGACGGTGGTCATGGCCGCCAGCACGCACCCCGGTGAGGAGACGCCGGTTCTCGACGCGTTCGGTCGCATCCGGCGTGGGGACCCGACCGCGCTCCTTGTGATCGCCCCGCGCCATCCGGAGCGGTCTGGAGAAGTGACGGCGCTGGCGGCCGGACACGGGCTCGAGACGCTGCGCCGCAGCGAGCTGCCGGTTGATGGGGAGCCGCGAGTCGCGGTGGTGGTGCTCGACACCGTCGGCGAGCTGGCGACGTTGCTCCAGATTGCCACGGTGGTGTATCTGGGTGGCAGTCTGATCCCGGCTGGCGGGCACAATGTGCTCGAGCCGGCGGCGTGGGGCAAACCAGTGGTGTTTGGCCCGCATATGGAGAACTTTGCCGAGATCGCCGAGCTGTTTATCGACAACCAGGCCGCATGCCAGATTCGCTCGGCCGAGGCGCTCGAGCCGGCCCTGTCCAATCTGGTGGGTGACCCGGTGCGACGGGCGGCCCTCGGTGCCGCGGCCCGCGCGCTGGTCGAGGCGAACCGGGGCGCGACCGACCGCAGTCTCGCGGCGATGGCGGCGCTCCTGCAGCCGGCGCATGACGCGCCGGCCGGCGTCCTGATGCCCTTTCGCTAGCAGTCCGCGGCGAACGTCGCGCGTTGTACCGAGACTCTGGCGTGGCAATGTCGCGCACGGCCTGTACAAGGCGCAACGAGGGAGGATACCGGCAGTATTTGACCGAGAAGCGACGNCGAGAGACGGCTTGCAGCGCCGGTCGAATGCAGCGTGACTTTCACCACGGGCCGCTAGTGCGTGGACACACTGATTACTGATGCGCCGTCTTCTCAGCCGCCTCTATGATGAAGCCGCCTGGCGGCGTCGCCAGTGGTACGCCCGCCGGCCCGAGGCGCGTCGGCGGTTGCGCCGGCCGGTATTCAGTGTCGGCGCGCTGGCGGCGGGCGGCAGCGGAAAGACGCCCCTGACCGCGCACCTGGCGCGGACCCTCCTGGCCATGGGGGAACGGCCCTCGGTGCTGAGCCGCGGCTTTGGACGGGCTCGAGCGGTGGCCGGAGCGGTCGTCGTGCGCGACAGCGAGCGGATTGTCGGTGAACTCGCGACTGCCGGCGACGAGCCCTGGATGCTGGCCCAGGCACTAGACGGCGTGGCAGTCGTCGTAGCCTCCGATCGGTATCTCGCGGGGCGTCTGGCCGAGACCCACCTCGGTGCGACGGTGCATCTGCTCGACGATGGATTTCAGCACCTCCCGCTCGAGAGGGGCACCGATCTGCTGGTCGTCGCACCGGCGGATCTCGACGATCCCGCGGTGCTTCCGGCTGGTCGACTGCGGGAGCGGGTGGCGACCGCACGATGTGCCGATGCCGTGCTGGTCGACGACGGGTCAGACGAACGACGGGACTGGGTCGCGGAGCGGCTGGGCTTGTCGCGGTCCTTTACGGTGCGTCGTCGCGTGGGACCAGCCGTCGTGGTCTCGCCGCACGCCGAGCCGGAGGAGCTCGGCCTCGGCGCACGGGTCATTGCCGTAGCCGGAATTGCCCGCCCCGAGCGGTTTTTTGGCGACGTCCGCCAAGCAGGATTCGACGTGCTCCACACCCTGGTCTATCGCGACCACCACCGGTACTCCCCTCGCGACGCGGCGCGGATTCAGGTCGAGGCGCGGACGGCCCGGGCGGAGGCGATCGTCACGACCGACAAGGATGGCGTCCGCCTGAAGGCGCTGTTCCCGTTCGCTCCCCCGCTGGCGACGTTGCCGCTGACGCTCTGTGTTGAGCCGGCAGACGAGTTCCGCGCGTATCTCGCCGACCGGCTCGTCGCCGAGAGGACAGGGGAGGCGTGACGACGCTGGTGGAGCGACCCGCCGCGTCGATGAGGCGCCACCGTCCGGTCCGTCACAGGCTGGAGTATCTGGCGGTGCTGGGCATTCGGTTGGCGGTGGGCCTGGTGTCGCGCCGGTGGCTGGTCTGGGCGGGTGCCCGGCTGGGCTCGCTGTTTCATCGTTTCGACCGTCGGCGGCGCGAGACCGCCGTGGCCAACGTCCGGGCCGCNTTCCCGGTCCGGACCGACGCCGAATGTAGGACGATTGTTCGCGGCGCGTTCGAGAANCTCGGGCGCCACGTGCTCGATCTACTGCGGTTCGACACGATGAGCGTCGAGCAGATGATGGATCTGGTGGAGTTCGAAGGGGAGGATCGCGTCGAGCAGGCGTTGGCGACGGGACGCGGGGTGATGTTCTACACCGGTCACTTCGGGTTCTGGGAGCTGCAGATCATGGTGCACGCGGTCCGCTTTGCGCCGATCATCATGGTCGCGCGTTCCCTCGACAACCCGCTGCTCGAGGCGCTGATCGAGCGGGTCCGCACCCGGGTCGGGACCCGCGTCATTCCCCGGCAAGGGGCGGTGCGTGGTCTGCTGCGGGGGCTGCTCGAGCACCAAGCGGTCGGGATGATGATCGACCAGCACATGCAGGATCGGAGCGCGGTGAACGTGGAGTTCTTCAACCGCCCGGCCGCCACGACCTCGTCCATTGCGGCGCTGGCGTTGCGAACCGGTGTGCCGGTGATTCCCGTCTTCGCCTTGCCGTTGCCGGGCGGTCGCTACCGGCTGATCTACGAAACTCCTGTTGAGCTGCCGGCTCCCGAGAGCCCCGACGCCGTCCGGACCTTGACCCAGCGCTGCACCGATGTGCTGGAGATGTATGTTCGCCGCTATCCAGAGCTCTGGCTCTGGATGCATCGTCGTTGGCGAGTTGCCGACGAGACGGCTGCCGGCGGGGGCACGCCGTCGACGGGCGCTCGTGTTGGAGCCGAAGCAGGCGAAGCCCGCCGGTCTTCACCTGACTCCTGACAGTCATGCGCGTGCTTGTGCGGACGCCGAACTGGCTCGGCGACATCGTGATGGCGCTGCCGGTGTTCGCGGCGTTGCGCGCCCACTTCGGCGGCGATGTGCTGGCGGCTGGGGTGCCGCACGCGTTCGCGCCGCTCCTGTCGGCGGTGCCGGCAGTCGACGAGGTCGTGCTGCTGCGGCAGAACGGCCTGTCCGGTTGGAGCGCGCTGAAGGCCGAGGCTGCTGAGCTGCGGCGGGGAGGATTCGACCTGGCCGTGCTGCTGCCCAATTCCTTCGGTTCGGCGTGGGCCGCGCGGCTGGCCGGTATCCAGGAGCGGTGGGGATTCTCAGCTCAGTGGCGCCGACCGTTGTTGACGCGGGCGGTTCATCGCCCAGGGCGGCGGACGCCGCCGTTGCATCGGAGCGCCTATTATCAGGAGCTCGTTCGTGGCCTCGAAATCGACCCCGTCGGGCTGGAGCCGCGTCTGGTGGCGCCACGAAGCGTGATCACGCGCGCCCGGACCCTGCTCGATGCGGCCGATTGCGACCAGGGTCGGCCGGTAGTAGGTATCGCGCCTGGCGCTGCCTACGGCCATGCCAGGCGATGGTTGCCAGATCGCTATGGCCGCGTGGCCGACCGCTTGGTCCGCGAGCTGGGGGCGTCGGTCGTGCTGCTCGGCAGCGCCCACGATCGCGATACGGGCCGTGTTATAGAATCGTCGCTTGCGAAGGTAGACCGAGGCGGTCCGGCCTCCGGCGTCGTGAACCTGATTGGACGCACCGATCTTGCGCAGCTGATCGGTGTCGTCGCCTCCTGCCGGGGTTTCGTCGCCAGCGATTCCGGCGCGATGCATCTGGCTGCGGCGCTGGGCGTGCCAGTCACCGCNATCATCGGCCCGACCGATGAACGTGTGACTGGGCCCATCGGGTCCCATGAGGTCTTGTCCCAGCCGGTTTGGTGCCGGCCCTGTCTCTTTCGCGACTGTCCGATTGACCATCGCTGTATGACTCGCACTTCGGAGGATCGCGTGTTTCAGGCCGTGGCTGGTCAGCTGGAGCGGTCGCAGACGGAGGAGGGCACGTGAGATCGGCGGTATTCCTGGACCGGGACGGTACGATTAACGAGGATGTCGGCTACCTCGACCGGTTGGAGCGGCTGACATTGTTTCCGTGGAGCATCGATGCCGTCCGGCTGCTCAACGCTGCCGGCTTCTGCGTAGTGGTGTTGACCAATCAGCGCGGTGTCGCAACCGGTGTCATTTCCGAGGAGTTCGTCGACACGCTGCACGGTGAAATGCGCGACCGGTTCAGCACCGGCGGCGCATCCATCGAACGGTTCTACTACTGTCCACATGACGCTACTGCGCCGATCGAGCGGTATCGAAGAGACTGTTCATGCCGGAAGCCGAAGCCGGGCATGGCATTGCAGGCTATCGACGATTTCGGCATCGACCCCACGCGCTCGTTCGTGGTCGGCGATAGATGGAGCGACGTCGCGGTCGCCCGCAACATCGGCGCGACCGGTATCCTGGTTCGGACAGGCTATGGCGTCACGCAGGCGGCACAGGCCGGTCGCCCAGCGGATGCCATCGTGGCGGCCGACCTGATGGCGGCCACCGTGCGGATTTTGGCGGAAGCCGAGGGTTAGATCCAGAGCTCAGTTGCGTTGACCTTCGAGGGGCAAGGCTTTAGACCCAGAGCTCAGTTGCATTGACCTTCGTGGGGCAAGGCTTTAGCCTTGCCTCGCAGGCCTGCGAGGCCCGAAGGAACCCGCCACAGCCTCAACCCTCGTGGGCACGCGGCCTGGCCCAGTGCACTGGTTCGGCGGTCCCAAAATGATGACCATTCGCGTCGCATGGAGACGACACGTCCAATGATTCCACCGTCCGTCCACCNTGGTTCTGGCGACTCCGAGCTGCGCACTCGTCTCAGCGCCCTGGTCGAAGCATTTGGGCGGCCTCGGATCGCGGTGGTCGGTGATCTCATCGCGGACGAGTTCATTTATGGGCGGCTGGACCGGATTTCACGTGAAGCGCCGGTGCTAATCGTCAAGTATGACTCCACAGAGGTAACCCCTGGCGGAGCCGGAAACGCCGGTCACAACGTGGCGGCGCTCGGCGGTGTGGCCCAGCTCGTCGGTCTGATTGGCGCCGATGATATCGGCCGTCGGCTCAAACGAAGCTTGCCCCGTGGCGTCGTCAAGACCGGACTCGTCAGACCGCCCGGCTATCACACCCCGACCAAGACGCGCATTCTCGCCGGCGGTATCCACTCGGCCCGTCAGCAGGTCGTGCGGGTCGATCGCGATGGTCCTGCAGTCACGCGCGCCATGCGCGCCGCGGTGGCGCGCGCGGCGGTCTCTGCGGTCGCCGGGTGTGACGCCGTCATCGTGTCCGACTACGGCACCGGCCTGATTACGCCTGGACTGGTCGCCGCCATCAAGCGGCAGCTGCCGCGACGTGGTCGTCGGCCGGCGTCGCCGATTCTGCTCGACTCGCGGTACGCGCTGCTGCGCTATCGCCGAATGACAATCGCGGCGCCCAATGAATCGGAAGTGGAGCAGATGCTCGGGACCTCGATTGGCGACGACCCGAAGGCGCTCGAGCGCGCCGGCCGGGCGGTTCTCGAGCGTACCCGGACACGCGCCATGCTCATCACACGGGGCAGCCGGGGCATGGCGCTGTTCGAACCGAAACGCCCCACCCAGCACATCGGGATCTACGGCACCGATGAAGTGGCGGATGTGACCGGCGCCGGGGACACAGTCATCGCGACCATGGCGATGGCGCTGAGCGTCGGCGCCTCCTGCTTCGAGGCGGCGCTGCTGGCCAACTATGCTGGCGGCCTGGTCGTAATGAAGCGTGGCACCGCGACTGTCAACGCCGCCGAGTTGCTTCAGGCCGTCGAGACAGATCTGATGGCGTGACGTTCAAGGTGACAGCAATGACCGGGGCGGTGCTGACCGAGGCGGAGCTCGTTGAGCGGGTGCGGGCCGACCGGGCGGCGGGGTTGACGTTGGCGTTCGCCAATGGGTGCTTCGACGTGCTGCATGTTGGACATGTGCGCTACCTGGCTGGTTCAGCGGCGGAGGCCGACCGGCTGATCGTGGCGCTGAACGACGATGACTCGGTCCGGGTGCTGAAGGGGCCTGGACGTCCCATCCAGACAGCCCTCGACCGGGCGGAGCTCGTCGCGGCGCTACGAATGGTCGACTATGTGGTCGTGTTTCCGGACCTCACCGTCGAGCGCCTGTTGACCGTGCTCGAACCAGAGATCCATGCGAAGGGCACCGACTATACGGTGGAGACGGTGCCAGAACGGGACATCGTTCGCGCCTATGGCGGTCGAACCGTCATCGTCGGTGACAACAAGGAGCATTCCAGCCGCGACGTCATCGCTCGTATCCGCGCGCGTGCGACCGAGTAGACGGGCATGCGGGCGATTCTCATCGTTCGTCTCGGTGCGATGGGCGACATCGTCCACGCCCTGCCTATTGCCGCAGCGCTGCGCGCGCGGTTCGGCGATGCTCGGATCGACTGGGTCGTCGACGAGCGACACCGCGAATTGCTCGAGCTCGTTCCAGTCGTCGACCGGCGGATCGTCTTGCAGACCAAGTCCGCCTCGCCCTGGCGTCGGGTGAAGCAGTTGCGCGGCACGCTCGCCCGCGAGTCCTATGACATCGCGATCGACCTGCAAGGGCTGGTGAAGTCGGCCGTGGTCGCGCGGCTGAGCGGCGCCAGGCGCATCCTCGGGTTCACGGCGCCGCATCTGCGGGAGCGAGCCGCTCGCCTCCTCTACACAGAGACCCGCGATCCTGGCCAGACGGCGCACGTGATCGAGAAGAATCTGACACTCGCTTCTTCGTTGGGCGCGGACGTGTCGCGGATCCAGTTCCCTCTGGCGGTCCCCGACTCGGCGGCGCTCGAAGCCATTCGCGACCGCTGCGTGACGCGCGGGGAGTCCTCGTTTGCCGTGCTCAACCCCGGCGCCGCTTGGCCGAACAAGCGCTGGCCCCCTGACCGCTTCGGAGCGGTCGCACAATGGCTCCGCCGGGAGCACGGGCTGGGTTCCGTCGTTACCTGGGGACCCGGTGACGAATCGATGGCCGAGTCGCTGGTCGGCACGTCGGCCGGCGCTGCCGAATTGGCCCCGTCCACCTCGGTCGCCGACCTCCTGGCCATTGTGCGCGAGGCGGCCTTGGTCGTGTCGGGGGACACCGGTCCAGTACATCTGGCGGCAGCGGTCGGCACGCCGATCGTTGGTATCTATGGTCCGACTGATGCTGCCCGGAACGGTCCCTGGTCGGACGACGATGTCACGGTGTCGCGCTTTGCCGCCTGCGGCTGTCATCACAAGCGGCGCTGTCTGATCGCCCGATGGTGCCTCGATGACATCTCGGTAGCTGACGTGACTGCGGCGATCGCGCGACGGCTCGGGCCGTGATGACTGAAGTTACACCTGTGCCGGTATCGGCCTGGCTCATCCGGGTCGCGCGTCTTCGAGTGACCGCCGGGTTCTGCGTGGCCGTGGCGGCGTTCTGGCTGGCACGCCCGACATGGCTGTCACTTGGGGTTGGCGCCACCGTTGCACTGGTGGGGGAGTCGATGCGAGTCTGGGCGGCCGGGCACCTCGAAAAAGGGTTGGAAGTGACGACCTCCGGTCCGTACCGGTGGATGCGGCACCCTCTCTATGTGGGGTCCTCACTGCTGGGAGCCGGCTTCGCGGCGGCCTCCCGTCACCCCGTGGCCGCTGCGCTGGTCGTGGTGTATCTCGCCGTGTCGTTGCAGGTGGCCGCCCGGCTCGAGGAGGCGACACTGAGGGTGAAGTTCGGGGACGCGTACGATCGGTACGTGCGCGGCGTCGCCAAATCCAGCAGCCGGCCGTTTTCGGCGGGTCGGGCACGGCGCAACGGCGAGGCCCAGGCGGTGCTGGGTGTGTTGGCGGCCCTGGCGATTCTGGGCATGAAGGTCTGGCTCGCCGATTGACCAGGGGCCGTCACCTTCACGTATAATGAAGCGTTTGGTCAGGACGCGGGACAGGAGCCGAGAGCTGGGCGGTTAGCTCAGTTGGTAGAGCACCGGCTTTACACGCCGGCTGTCACAGGTTCGAGTCCTGTACCGCCCACCAGCCTTCGCCTGCGCGTTTACTCGGCAGGCTTCGGCTGGCAAGCCAGCGAGGGCTATTCCGCCATGGCCTCGGCGGAAGTGGCCCGTGGTTGGAAAGTTGCCGTTTGCGGGGTCGTAGTTCAGTTGGTTAGAACGCCGGCCTGTCACGCCGGAGGTCGCGAGTTCGAGTCTCGTCGGCCCCGCCATTTCCTGTAGACAGCTCGAGGACATCGGACCCCGTGACAGGGGGTCGATGTCCGTGTGTGCTGCCGCCTGATCCAGAGCGCCGGGTGGTGGCCGATGCCCGCTCGGCCAGGCGTTTTCTCGAGCAGACGGCACATGGTCGTGCGTGGCCCAAACTCTCGGCCTGCCCGACAAAGACTGGTAGTCTCTGCACATGGATGTCAGGCGATTGCGGAGCAGATACGTAACAACGACCCTCAAGACGATATTTCTCATCGCAATTGTCACGGTCCTCATCCGACAGGATCTGCTCTCCTACGCGTCGATCGAAACCGCGATCTCCCGCTGGCCATGGGTCATCGTCGGGTGGGCGCTCACCTTCTGCGCCATACTCATTGGGACCGTCCGCTGGCACTTTCTGATTCACGCTCAAGATATCGTCCTCCCGTTCCGACGAACGGTGCAGTCGGTCTTCGTTGGCCTGTTTTTCAACGTGTTTCTGCCTGGCACGGTCAGCGGCGACCTGGTCAAGGGCTATTACGTCGCCAGGGCCGTACCCGGCCATGTCGCCGCGACGGTCAGTTCGATCTTGTTCGACCGTGTTGTCGGAGTCTCGGGGCTGGTCGCGCTCGCGGCGATCGCCCTGCTCGCCGGGAGTCGTGGAGAATGGGCCGGCAGACTGGGCGACCCGATCGCGCTTGCGGTGGTCGGCGTAGCCGTCGGGGTCGCGGTCTTGTACGCCGCTTTGCTCGGACTCACTGAAGATCGGGATCCGGTACTGAAGATTCTTCGTCGTCTGGCTGGCCGACTTCAATTCTTGAGCAGCCCATTGCGTCTCTATGAAGGCATTCGGGTGTATCACTCCAAGCCTGGTGTGACCCTGGCGAGCATCGCCGCGTCGATGGTGGCTCACGGACTCTTCGTTGTTGCATGGATTTGCTACGTGAGGGCAATGGCAATCGAGGGAATCCCCCTCGCGGCGCTCTTCGTCGCCGTTCCGGTCGGCATGCTGATGGCTTCCATTCCCATCGGACCGGCCGGCATCGGAACAGGCCACGCAGCGTTTCTGGCTATTCTTGCCTTATTGGGTTCGGATCGTGGTGCCGACCTCTTCAACCTGGTACTGGTCTTTCAATTCATTCTCGCCGGAATCGGGGGGCTGATCTACCTCTCGGTCAAGGCCAACGACCCCGTTCCCACAGACCATCTCGAAGCAGCGATGATGGACAGTTCGGCGCAACCCGATTAGCCCGCATCTCCCGCTGGCCATCGGCCGACGGTGTCGATCCGCCGCGTGCTACGATGCTCGTACGGCGGTTATATGGCGCTCAGCGACATCAAGGGACATGCATCGCTTCGGCGATTAATCGCGCGGGCCGCAGCTCGCGACACGCTGCCGCCCTGTCTCGTGTTTACCGGTCCGGACGGCGTCGGTAAGCGTCGGGTCGCCGTGGCGGTGGCCGAGCTCCTCAATTGCACCGCGGTGGCCGCGCCCCGAGGCGGCACCGCGGCGTCTCCCGATGCGTGTGGAAAGTGCGGTGCCTGTCAGCGAATAGCCCGGGGCGTGCACGTAGACGTCATCATCATCGAGCCAGGCGAGACCGGGTCGATCAAGGTCGACGCGGTGCGGACCGCTGTCAACCAGGTGGCGTTTCGGCCGTTCGAGGGTCGGCGGCGCGTCGTCATCATCGACGATGCCGATCGGTTGGTGCCGGAGGCGCAGAACGCATTGCTCAAGACGCTCGAGGAACCCCCGGCGGCCTCGGTATTCCTGCTCGTCACGAGTCGGCCGCATCTCTTGCTGGCGACGGTTCGTTCCCGGTGTCCCGAGCTGCGGTTCGGCGGTCTGTCGACCGAGGAGATCGGCGACATTCTGGTGAGCCGGCATCAGTTCGACCCGACAGCGGCGCTTGCCGCCGCGGCGTCGGCCGACGGTAGTGTAGCCCGCGCACTCGAGGCCGGTTCGGGTGATTCCCTCGAAGAGCGACACATCGCGGCGGAAATGCTCGAAGTACTCGCGTCGGCCCCGAACCCCAAGCGTCGGCTCGAGACCGGCAAGCAGCTAGCCGGTGTGCGGCGCGGGGGTCGGTCGAGCGCCGCCGCGGATCGTGAGACACTGACCCGCCGCTTGCGCGCTCTCGCCACGTTGTTGCGCGATTTGCAGGTGCTGTCGGCGCGGGGCGATCGGGCCTGGCTGGCGAACACCGATAGCGCGGAGGAGCTTGTAGGGCTGGTGCCGGCCTATGACATCGACCGCGCCGTTCGAGGCTTTGCCTGTGTCGATCGTGCGATCGCCGCCTTGACGCGGAATGCCAGCCCGAAGGTCGTGGTGGACTGGCTAGCGTTACAACTGTGATGGGAAACGAGCCGACTCCCCGTTTTGTCAGCGTAAAATTCGATGCGGTCGGGCGGGCGCGCACGTTCCTATTGCCCGAGATCGACTTCGATCCCAAGTTGAACCGGGGCGATGGGGTGGTCGTGCAGATGGGCGATCGGCGGGCCTATGGTGCGGTCGCGCACGCGGTACCGCCGATGGCGACCTGGAAGACGCCTCGTGCCGACGCGGCCACGCGGGTGTTGCGCCGGGCATCGCGTGAAGATGTGCTCCGTCGGTTCCGGCAAGAACAGCGCGAGCGCGAGGCCAGGCGGATGTGCCGGCTGAAGATCCGCGAGCGTGGACTCGCGATGAAGCTGGCCAAAGTCGAACAGCTCTTCGACGGGTCGAAGCTCGTGTTCTACTTCACTGCCGAGGGACGTGTCGACTTCCGAGAGCTCGTGCGCGAGCTCGCCAGCGAGTTCAGGATTCGGATCGAGATGCGGCAGATCGGCACGCGCGACGAGGCCAAGCTGATCGGCGGCTATGGCACCTGCGGCCGTCCGCTCTGCTGCACCACTTGGCTTCAGTCCTTCGAGCCCATCTCGATCAAGATGGCCAAGCGCCAGAACCTCAGTCTGAACCCGTCGCGTCTCTCCGGCGCCTGTGGTCGGTTGAAGTGCTGTTTGCGCTACGAGCTGCCGAATGCGAAAGGCGAGCAACATGCCGGCTGCGCCCATGAGCGTGGCTGCGACCGGTCGGCCGGAGGCTGTCATGGCGAATCTTGCGACGCCGTGTGCGGCGGTAGCGGGTGCCCAGCCTAGTGGGAATGTTCCCCAGGGTTCCTCGGACCACAAGAAATAGATGAGCGCTGGGACCCGCCCACGTGTCGGGGTGACGATGGGGGACCCGGCCGGGATTGGGCCCGAGATCGCGCTCAAGGCGGCCGCAGACCCGAGGGTCTGCGAGGTGTGCGAGCCGGTGCTCTACGGCCCTCGAACTGCCGCGGAGCGTGCGCGGTTTACTCCGGGCGTGCTGGCCGCCGAAGCTGGCCTGGCGGCATACGAAGCCGTCGAGCAGGCCGTCGCCGATGCGCTGGCCGGTCGGCTCGACGCCATTTCCACGGCGCCGCTCAACAAGGAAGCGCTGTCGCTGGCCGGATTCACCTGGCGGGGTCACACCGAGTTGCTCGGCCATCTCACTGGCGCTGGGGATGTCGCGATGATGTTTTATTCCCCCCGACTCCGTGTCGTGCTTGCGACCGTGCACGTCCCACTGTCGGCGGTGCCCAATCTGCTGACCCAGGCGCGTGTCGAAACGACACTGACACTGGCGGCATCGGAGCTTCCACGCTTCGGCTTCGCGACACCGAGACTCGCACTGGCAGCGTTGAACCCGCATGCTGGTGAGGCCGGGTTGATGGGGTTGGAGGATCGCGAGGTGCTGGTGCCGGCGGTCGAGTCGGTCCGCCGGCGGGGAATTGACGTGACCGGCCCCGTGCCCGCCGACACGGTGTTTCGGCAGGCGGTCGAAGGACGGTTCGACGCGGTCATCGCCTGTTACCACGACCAGGGGCTGATCCCGGTCAAGCTCGTCGCGTTCGGTGAGGCGGTGAATGTTACGTTGGGGCTGCCGATCGTCAGGACGTCAGTCGATCACGGGACCGCGTTCGATATCGCCGGCCGGGGTGTGGCCGACGAGACCAGCCTGGTGCACGCGGTGGTGCTCGCCGCCCGACTGGCGCGTCAGAAGGCCGGAGCGTCTGAAGCCCGAAGCCCGAAGCCCGAAGCCGGAGAAACACACGGGTTCTCCTCTGCCTCCTAGCCATGCACGCAGTCGACGACCGCGACGCCGAGAAGCTCATCGCGGACAACCGCAAGGCCAGGCACGACTACAAGCTCTTCGATACTTTCGAGGCCGGCATCGTGCTGCTCGGCACGGAGGTGAAGGCGATNCGGGAGGGGCGCGTGAACCTGCGCGACAGCTACGGTCGGCTCGAGCAGGGCGAGGTGTTTCTCTACAACGTCCACATCAGCCCGTATAGCCACCGCGGCTACGCCGACCACGAGCCGATGCGCCGCCGGAAGCTGCTACTCAACAAGCGGGAGATCCGAAAACTGATCGGTAAGGTCGTCGAGCGCGGGATGACGCTCGTTCCAGTCCGGATGTATTTCAAGCGAGGACTGGTCAAAGTGGCCGTGAGCTTGGCCAAGGGGAAGCGGGAGTACGACAAACGGGAAACGCTGCGCCGGAGGGAGGACGACCGCGAAGCGCGCGCGGCCATCAAGCAACAATGAGGGCACTCGTCACAGGCGCCGCCGGTCAGCTCGGTCGTGAGATTAGCAGGGTCTTTGCCAAGCATGGCGAGGTAGTGGCGCTCCCTCGCGCCGATCTAGACATCTGCGACCACGACGCAGTGCAGCGGGTGACCCACGAGACCCATCCAGACGTCATCCTCAACTGCGCGGCCTGCAACGACGTGGATGGGGCCGAGACTGACCCTGTTACGGCGATGCAAGTNAACGGTTTCGCCGTTCGCTCGCTGGCTACGGTGGCGCGGGAGGTCGGCGCAGTGCTGGTGCATTACAGCANCGATTTCGTGTTCGACGGCGAGACGAACCACCCGTANGACGAATTGGCGTCACCTGGCCCGCAGAGTGTGTATGCCACCTCGAAGCTGCTGGGAGAGTGGCTCGCGTGCGGGGCTCCCCGTCATTACGTGCTCCGGGTGGAGAGTCTGTTCGGGGCCGGGGCGGAGGCGCTGGACCCTTCCGTGCGACCACGCGGAAGCACGCTCGACNGGATGGTGGACGCCATGATGGCGGGTCGGCCCGTCCGTGCCTTCACCGANCGAACGGTGTCACCGAGCTATGTTCCGGACGTCGCGGCTGCTACCCGCGCATTGGTCAAGAGCAACGCCGAGGTCGGGCTCTACCACTGCGTCAACACCGGTAGGGCGATCTGGTTCGAGGTGGCTCAGGCTGCGGCGAGACGGCTCGGGTGCGAACCGCTGCTGTCGCCGATTACGACGGGTGAGGTCNAGATGCGCGCCGCGCGCCCCAGCTTCTGCGCCCTGNCGAATGACAAGATCGTCGCCGCCGGCGCGACGATGCCAACCTGGGAAGACGCGCTCGACCGGTATCTNACNGCTCGNANGGGTCNCTAAGCCCTAGCTCAACACCTCGTCCACGAGCTCCGATACTCTCCGCCCGATCGCCAGACACGCGGTGAGTCCGGGCGAGTCGATGCCGGCCGCCTGAATCANACGNGGCTGCTGCGGGTCGCGCTCGATCAGAAAATCGGAAAACGCGTTGGCATCCGGGCTCAGCTTGGGGCGNANGCCGGTACCGCCGAGGCGGAGATCGCCCGGCCTCACCGACGGGAGCAGCACGCGTGTCGNTTCGACGAAGGCGTCAACCGGGAGGCGGTCGCCTTCATGGTCGTCCTTGGCGTCCTGGTAGCGCGCAGTCGGACCGACCATNACGCTGCCCCACGTCGTCGGNGTGACATGCACCCCGAGATGCTCGCCCGACNGAGCCGGTAACGGGTAGACGGGGCGCTTTATGTTGACGAGCTCGCGGCTTGCGCCGACGAGNTCCGCATANTCACCACGACAGGGATGGATACGGAAAGGTCGACCATCCAGCATGGCAGATACCTCATCGGCATGCAGCCCTGCGGCATTGACCACCGTGCGTGCCCGGATCGACTCTGAGGGCGTCCGCACATNGAGCCACTCGGCANGTGCGTCNCCGCCCACGAGTGGCATCGTCGGCAGCATGATGACGCCCCGACCGGCTGCTTCGCGGCGCAATGTCCGCACCAGCGCCTCGGTTTCGACAATNCCGGTCGACGGCGACCACAACGCGGCTCGCGCCGCCACGTGGGGCTCGAGACGCTGGACGAAATCACGTTCGACGATCTCNAGATCGTCGACGCCGTTCGCACGGCCCCGCGCCAGCAGTTGCTCGAGCGCTGTTGCGTCGTCGCCTGGTCCGGCGACGATCAGCTTGCCGCACCTGCTGTGCGGGACATCATGAGTAGCGCAGAACCTGTAGAGTGCATCACGCCCCTCCACGCACAAGCGTCCCTTGAGCGACCCCGCCGGGTAGTAGATGCCGGCGTGAATGACGCCGCTGTTGTGGGTGCTCGTCTCGGTGCCGAAACGCGGATGACGCTCGAGCAGGCAGACCGTCCGCCCTGCCCCGGCCGTGGCCCGGGCGCATGCCAAGCCGACGACGCCACCGCCGACGATGAGCAGGTCGACTTCTTCCATTCCGTAGCCCTGCGCGGGGTCTCGTGAGAGAACACTAGCATGCTCGCATGATATATTTGGCTGCTCGCGCGGGAGCTTCTGGTACCTGCTCGGCGCCTCTATCGTCATATTTCAATGCCCAAATCTAGTCAGGACCTCATCGAGCGATTGCGAGCCCGCAAGGCCCGAGTAGGCGTGATCGGGCTCGGGTATGTCGGTCTGCCGTTGGCCGTGGAGTTTGCCAAGGCCGGGTTCGTCACCGTCGGTTTCGATCTCGACGAGGACAAGGTTCGGCGGATTTCGTCCGGAGACGCGTGCGGTATTGACGTGTCAGAGACCGACGTGAAGGCGATGACCTCCAGCGGTCGGCTCACTGCGACCACCGATGTCGCCAAGCTCGCCGGTCTCGACAGCGTCAATATTTGTGTCCCGACGCCGCTCCGGAAGACCAAGGATCCGGACCTCTCTCACGTGGTGGCGGCGGTCGAGGAGATCGCCAAGCACCTGCACACAGGTCAGCTCGTCATTCTCGAGTCCACGACCTATCCCGGGACGGTCGACGAAGTGGTGCACCCCATGCTCGAGAAGACCGGGTTGCGCGGTGGCGAGGATTTCTTTCTGGCGTTCTCCCCCGAGCGCATCGACCCGGGAAATAAGGACTGGACTACAGCCAACATCCCCAAAGTCGTGGGTGGGATTGACGCTGCGTCTACCGCCGTCGCTCAGGCGCTCTACGAGCAGATTGTGAGCACCGTCGTTCCGGTGTCGTCGCCACGCGTTGCCGAGATGGTCAAGCTGCTCGAGAACACGTTCAGGGCGGTCAATATCGGGCTCGTCAACGAGCTGGCACTCATGAGTCACAGGCTCGACGTCGACGTCTGGGAGGTGATCGATGCAGCCAACACCAAGCCCTTCGGCTTCATGCCGTTCTACCCGGGTCCCGGGCTGGGTGGTCACTGCATTCCGATCGACCCGTTCTATCTCAGCTGGAAGGCCCGCCAGAACGGGTTCGAGAGCCGATTCATCGAGCTGGCCGGTCACATCAACGCCGGGATGCCACAGTTCGTGGTCGAACGGGTTGTGTCTGCGTTGAGTCAGAACCGCAAGCCGCTCAGGGATGCGAAGGTGCACCTGTTTGGTATCGCCTACAAACCGGGGGTGGGCGACGTGCGGGAGTCGCCGGCGATCGACATCGCTGGGTTGTTACAGCGTGGCGGCGCAATTGTGTCCTACAGCGATCCACATGTGCCGGCCTTCGAGCAGGGTGATCTGGTGCTCGAGCAGGTGTCCTGCGAGAGTGCGCTCGAACGAGGGTTCGATTGCGGGGTCATAACGACGAGCCACCGCGAGTTCGACTATGACCAGATCGCGGGTCGCTCAGCATGCCTCGTCGATACCAGAAACGCGCTTAAAGGGTTCTCCGGTGCCCACATCCACCGCCTGTGAAACAGTTACGTGAAGGTGGTCTGAATAGCCCTATTCCCGAGACTCCTCTCCACTTGTCGTGTTCCTGAATCATGTCTAGACGCGCGGTCATCACCGGGATTACTGGCCAGGACGGCTCGTACCTGGCGGAGTTGCTGCTCGAAAAAGGGTACGAGGTCATCGGCGTGGCGCGACGGCTGAGCGCACCCAACACGCAACGGATCGAGCATCTGCTGGGACGTATCGAGTTGCGACCCGCCGACCTGCTCGACCAGTTGTCTCTGTTGAAGGTGGTGGACGAAGTGCGGCCACACGAGTTCTACAACCTCGCCGCCATGTCGTATGTGCCGGCGTCCTGGGACCAGCCGCTGCTCACCGGGGAATTCAACGCGCAGGGCGTCACCCGGGTGCTCGACGCAATTCGGCGCATCGACACGTCCATTCGGGTCTACCAGGCCTCCTCGAGCGAGATGTTCGGTAAAGTGCGCGAGACACCGCAGACCGAAGACACACCGTTCTACCCGCGGAGCCCTTATGGTGTGTCAAAGGTGTTCGCCCACTACATCACCGTGAACTATCGCGAGAGTTACGACCTGTTTGCCGCGTCCGGCATCCTGTTCAACCACGAGTCGCCCCGGCGTGGTCTCGAGTTCGTCACACGCAAGGTTACCGACGGTGTCGCGCGGATCAAGCTCGGGCTTGCCGACAGCCTCTCGCTCGGGAACCTGGACGCCCATCGGGACTGGGGGTTCGCGGGGGACTACGTGCGCGCGATGTGGCTAATGCTGCAGCAGGACACGCCGGGCGATTATGTAGTGGCGACCGGCGTCAGTCACTCGGTGCGAGATCTGGTGCAAACCGCGTTCGAGCACGTCGGGCTGGACTGGAGCCACCATGTCAAGACCGATCCGAGGTTCCTGCGTCCGGCCGAAGTCGATCACCTGATCGGCGATGCCACCAAAGCACGCACTGAACTGGGTTGGCAGCCCGAAGTCGACTTCAACAGTCTGATTACCATGATGGTGGACGCCGACCTCAGGCGGCTCCGCGCCGTTCCGTCTCCGCCGCCCGTTGTGGTCGGCTAGTCCGCTTTCTGCTGCGGAACCGTCGTATCTCTTGGTCCGTTGCGGGCGGACATGCCACGAAGCCCTCATGATACGCGCCCTGATCACGACCGTGCCGTTTGGTCAGGTGGACCCCGTGTCACTCAGCTTGCTCGATGAGGCGGGCGTCGAGTACGTCGTCAATCCGATCGGCCGTCGACTCACCGAAGAGGAGCTGGTGTCGCTGGTTCCAGGCTTCGACGTCCTGATCGCCGGCACCGAGCCGATCACTGAACGGGTGATGACGGCGGGACCGCAACTGCGCCTGATCTCCAGAGTGGGGGTTGGGCTCGACAACGTCGATCTGCTTGCGGCTCGCGCGCGAGGAATCGCGGTCGCCTATACGCCGGACGCGCCGGCCGACGCGGTGGCGGAGCTCACGATTGGGTTGGCACTGTCGCTGCTCCGCGGTGTGCATCTGGCCAACACCGCGATCCGACAAGGCGTCTGGAAGCGAATCCAGGGGCGGCGACTCGCCAAGGTCACGGTCGGGGTGGTCGGGGTCGGCCGCATCGGTCGCCGCGTGATTCGTCTGCTATCGGCGTTTGGTGGCCAGATTCTCGCCAACGACCTGGTACCCTCAACACTCGACGAGCCGGTCCGGTGGGTGGACAAACCAACGCTTTTTCGGGAGGCTGATCTCGTGACGCTGCACGTGCCGCTGACCCGACTGACGCGTAACCTCGTGGGCGCCAAGGAACTGGCGATGATGCAGCCAGACGCGTTTGTCATCAACACCTGCCGTGGTGGGGTCGTAGACGAAGCGGCACTGTCCGGGGCACTGCGGGACGGCCGTATTGCCGGGGCCGCAGTCGACACGTTTGCCCACGAGCCCTACGCCGGCGAGCTCGTGGCCGTGCACACCTGTCTGATTACGCCGCACATGGCGTCGATGTCGGCAGACTGCCGGCTGAAAATGGAATACGGGGCATCGCAGAACGCTGTCGCGTTTCTCAGCGGTCAGCCGCTTCACGAGCTGGTGCCGGAGTCGGAGTACACGATGCGTGCCTCTGACGTTGCACCGGAGGAGGTCGAGTCGTGAAGCCATCCGGCGAGCACCGGCGGTCCGGAGTGCCGGTGTCCGTCACCGGCGCTTGTGGCTTCATCGGCAGTCGCCTTGTCGAAGCGCTCGTCGAACGCGGCGCCCGAGTCCACGCCCCGGTGCGCTACACGTCACGCGGTGACGTCGGCGCAACATGTCGTCTCGCCGACACGATGAGTATGACATTCCGGCCAGCGGCGTCTCAACTCGAGCCCGCTTGCTCTGACGGCTCATTCGAAGTCAGCGGCAGGGTTGCAGGTCAAACACGGCCGGGGAGCTGACCCGTAGATGAGGGTCACAGTTGGCACTGACTTTGCTATAACTGATCGCTTCGGGCATCGGCCTCGGGCTTGTCCGGTCAGCAGCCAACGTGGGCCGGGATTGTTCAAAGGGCCAGCCACGGAAGATGGAACTGCGATGACACGCCAGCTGGGGAAAGTGCTGAATTGGCGCGAGACCTGGTACCGACCGGTCGTCGTCAGTACCCACCTCGGGCTGATCTGTGTCTCGAATTACCTCGCCTTCTTACTGCGATTCGACGGTGCTGTGCCGTATCCCCAGGCTGGGCTCGTTGCCGAGACGTTGCCGTGGCTCGTCCTGGTGCGCGGTCTCGTCTTCGTGCCCTTTCGCCTCTACGAAGGACTGTGGCGATACGCGAGTCTCTGGGATCTGCGAAACATCATCGCGGGTGTCGGAGTCAGCTCGGTGCTGTTCTACATCCTGGTGCGCTACGGGTTCCAGGAGAACGCCTATTTCCTATCGATCTTCTTCATCGACGGCATCCTCCTCATCTGCTTCATAGGTGGGTTCCGGCTGGTCTGGCGTCTGAATCGAGAGATCGGGCTTCGTGAGGGACGAAGGCGGGTCGTGGTCTACGGCGCCGGCGATGCAGGTGAGATGATCGTTCGTGAAATGCGGCAGAACCCCCTGTACGAGGGTGAGCCCGTCGGGTTCATCGATGACGACTGGCGCAAGGTCGGCCGTCGGATCCACGGTATCCCGGTGATGGGCACTCGAGAGAGCCTGCCCGAGGTCATGCGGACCGAGAGCCCTGATGAGGTGTTGATCGCCATTCCGTCGGCGAGCGCCGCCACGATCCGCGACATTGTGACAGTACTCGAGGCGTTCAAGGTGCCAATCAAGACGCTACCGAGTCTCCGAGACTTGATCGGGTGCCGTGTCGGTGTCAGGCAGATCCGGAGTCTCGCGCTCGAGGACCTGCTGACACGTGCGCCGGTCGGGATCGACAGTGGCCGCGTCAGGGATCTGATTACAGGCCGCCGAGTCCTGGTGACTGGCGCAGGCGGGTCGATCGGGTCCGAGCTGTGCCGGCAGCTGGCGGGCCTGCAGCCCAGTCGGCTCGTGCTCTATGACCGCTATGAAAACGGCCTCCACGCGATTGCCACCGAGCTGTCCGACAACGGGATGGGCGATGCTCTCCCGGTGATCGGCGATGTCACCGACCGGGGTCGACTCGATGAGGTGCTCGCCGAGCACCGTCCGGAGATCATCTTCCACGCAGCCGCGCACAAGCACGTGCCGCTGATGGAAGGCAATCCGTGCGAGGCGGTCAAGAACAACGTGACCGGCACACGGGTGGTGGCCCAGGCGGCCGAGGAGCATGGTGTCAGACGCGTCATCTTCATATCGACCGACAAGGCGGTCAGGCCAACGAGTGTGATGGGCGCCACCAAGCGCGTCGCCGAGCTGTTGCTGCAACGGCGGGCATCACACAGCCGCACGTTGTTCTCCATCGTGCGCTTCGGGAACGTGCTGGCCAGCAACGGCAGCGTCGTGCCCCGGTTCCTCGCGCAAATCAAGGCTGGAGGCCCGCTGACGGTGACCCATCCCGACATGCAACGGTACTTCATGCTCATCCAGGAGGCGGTCCAGCTCGTCTTGCACGCGGCGGCTCAGGATGAGGCGACTCCAATCTATGCCCTGCAAATGGGTGAGCAGGTCAGCGTGCTGGATCTTGCCCGCAATCTGATCCGGCTGTCCGGTCTGGTGCCGGACCGCGATATCCAGATCGTGTTCAGCGGCATCCGCCCAGGAGAGAAGCTGGAGGAGGAGCTAGTCGGTGACGCCGAGCTGGCTGAGCCGTCGACCGTTGACGGCGTCCTGCACGTTCACCCAGGGCCGCTGCCTGCACATCAGACGTTGCGGGTGCAGGTGGAGGCCCTCGAGCATTTCGCATCCCGCAACGATGCACCAGGGGTGCTGCGACAGCTGCGCCTCATCGTGTCCGGCTGCGAGCAGGACTCGGATAGTGTGTCAACAGGCATCGTCAAGTTCAGGCGGCCGCAGGCAGCATAGGCCGACGACCGCGACACCGGCGATCCCCATAGCTGGCACCGGCAGGGTGCCGCACGCGGCGTCTAATCGAGCTGACATTGCCGAACCACCATGCCTAGCCGATGCATCCGGAGGTGCGTCTCAGTGAACAGATGGTGACCGACCTTGGGATTCCAGAGAAGCTGGTTATGAGCATCTGCAGCTCTCCCAAGGACCCATTGGCTGGACAACAATCGATCGGCACAGTGGGCTTCATTGCGACACCGCGTCCTGTGACTTTGCCCGGCGCGCGTGTTATGTTCTGCTCTTCTGACATCGCATAGTCGTCGAACAGAAGTTGCTTCTGGAGTCCGATCGGCGCCGATTCTCGAGCCATAGCCGTTGAAGCGCAGGGCATCACAATCCAACTGAGTGAAAGCTGTGAGCGATTCGCTGTGTTTTCTCCCATTCCTGTCATGCGCACCGGCCAGCTAGGTGTTGGGTGCAAGTACGTTGTTCATCACGCAGCACTCGGGAGCCGGGACCACGGTGCGTGATAGTCCAAGCTGGCATGTGGTCGTCGACGGTTGTAGCAGCCCAGAAAGCGTTCGAGCTGGCGTGTCCGACCTCGCGAAGATGGGTACGCGACGACGTAGGCCCACTCACGCAGGAGCGTTTGAATGAAG
>PBRZ01000028.1 GCA_002726085.1 Acidobacteriota bacterium | reverse complement strand
TAGGCCCAGGGCGACGCCGTGAACCCATTGCCGATCTCCAGCCGCTTCCGGCTATAGATTTCTTCGCCGGTCCGCGCGTCGTGGGCGACGAGGAAGCCCCGGTCTAGCAGCGTGTAGTAGTAGTCGCCATACACCAGCGCCGACGTGTTGTAGGTGCCGAGCAGCGGATAGGCCCAGGCCACGTCGTCCGACGATGCCCGGGTACCGGGAAAGCCAGATGACAGACCGGTGCGCATGTCGTCCCGCGACCAGAGCGAAATATCGCCGGACGCGCCCGGCTTGACGACATAGACGGGACGCAGTCCACCACCCGGATACCCGGAGCTGATGTAAAGCAGCCCATGTTTGGCGAAGGGCGTCGGGATCGTCAACCCCGACATGCCGTGAATCTCCCACAACAGGTTGCCGTCCATGTCGTACGAACGGACGCCCTGCGTGCCCGAGGTCACGATCTCGGTGCGCACCTCGTTCTCCCAGACAAACGGCGTCGCCCAGTTCTGGCCACGCTCGGGACGCTCGACTCGCCAGATCTCTTCCCCGCTGTTCTTGTCGATCGCCACCATGAACGACTGCTCCACGTTGTCGTTCACGAGATAGAGCCGGTCGCCATGCAACGTCGGCGACGCCGCCGAGCCGAACCCCAGCGTCGTCTCGTAAGCGCCCAGCTCGGTTCTCCAGACAGTCTCGCCGCTCATATTCAACGCCCCGACGACGCCGGCGCTTCCAAAATAGGCGTACACCCGGCGCCCATCAGTCACCGGCGTCTCCGACGCGAAGCTGTTTTTTATGTGCCGGGCAATCTCGGGCGTTGCGCTGTCGAGCTCGCGCTCCCATCGGATCTCGCCGGTACCAAAATCGATGTTGTAAACGACCCAGCGATGGACCTGTGACGAACGCGTCGCTCCATTGTCGTCACCCGGGTCATACAGCCCTGGTATCGGGTCTGGCTCGTCGCCAGCGCTGATGGCCGACGTGATGAAGATGGTGTCTTCCCAGACCACCGGCGAGCTCCAGCTCAACCCCGGTATGTCGATGTCCCAGACGACGTTTTCGGTCTCGCTCCAGGTATCGGGGAGGGCGGGATCGTCGGCGACATCGCCCGCGTTCGCGCCCCGGAACTGCGCCCACTGGGCGAGTGCCGTAGAGGGAGCCAACAGCGCCAGGCCGACGACGATGAGCGAAAGTCGAATCATGCCGTATCCCTCTTTCTCGAACCGGACCCCACGCCGATGCGCGCATCAGGATTCGATTCCGTTTGCAGGGCATAACTACCGGGTCGCGGCGTTCGTGTCAAGGAATCCCCGGCCCCACCAGTCACAGACGACATCACGTCGCCCCCGGAGAGGATGATTGACAGCCTCTCTCGGAGGCTCCAAAATACTGTGCTGATAGCTGCATTACCAGATAGCTTCGCTGAAGGGACGGCGGTCGATGCCAAGATACCGGGTCTGCGTGGTTGCGGCGTGTGTGGCCCTACTGTCTGGGGCCGTTGGCCCAGCGATGCCGTCAGCCGCCCAGCAGCCTGCCGCCGCAGGCGCCACCCCAGCGGAGCAGCAGCGAGCCGTGCTCGACCAATATTGCGTCACCTGCCACAACGACCGGCTCGAAACTGGCAGCCTCACGCTTGAAGGCATCAATCTCGGCGATATCGCAGGCAACGCGGAGCTTTGGGAAAAGGTGGTCCAGAAGTTGCGGGCCGGGGCCATGCCGCCGCAGCCCCGGCCGCGGCCCGACCAGCCAACCTACGACGGAATCCGATTCTGGCTCGAAGCCGAGCTCGACCGGGCCGCCGCGGCCAACCTGAATCCCGGCCGCACAGAAGCGCTGCACCGGCTCAGCCGCACCGAGTATCGCAACGTCATCCGAGACCTGCTTGGACTCGACGTCGACGTCACCGACCTGCTGCCAGCCGACGACACCAGCTACGGTTTCGACAACATCGCCGGTGTGCTCGGTGTGTCCCCGACGTTGATGGAGCGCTATCTGGTGGCCGCCCGGAAGATCAGCCGTCTGGCAATCGGCTCGCCGGTGCCCTCCCCGGTGGCTGAGACCTTCCGCATCGCGTCCGACCTGGGACAAGACGCCCACATCGCTGGACTGCCGTTCGGCACACGCGGCGGCACGCTGCTCGATTTCAATTTCCCGGAGGACGCCGAATATGTAATCTCGATCGTTCCCGACGGCCCGCTCTTCATCGAGGCGCACCAGCTCGAGGTCACTCTAGACGGTGAACGGGTCGAGCTGTTTTCGGTGGGGCGAGCGCTCGAGCCTGGCGAGCGTCGTGGCGAGTACGCCACCGAGGCCGATGCCCGGGAGGTACGGCTGCGCGTGAACGCCGGTCCCCATCAGGTCGGTGTCACGTTCCTCAAGAAGACCGCTGCCGAGCAGGAGCGGACCCGCAAGCTCTACCTGCGGCCATTCACCGGCGAGGGCTCGGGCGGCGACTCCCGATTCCAGCCCTACGTCGAGCGCGTCACCATCACCGGCCCATACGAGTCCAGCGGTTCGCGACCGGCCATCGACACGCCAAGCCGCGCGCGCCTCTTCATTTGCCAGCCCCCTCCGGACGACGACGTCGCAGCCACGGCCTGTGCGACCAATATCCTCTCGACCCTGGCGCGTCGCGCCTTTCGCCGTCCGGTTGCAGACGACGACGTCCAACGGCTGCTGACCTTCTACGAGCAGGGGGCGGCTGCCGGGGGTTTCGACGGTGGCATCGAGCTCGCGCTCCGCCGGCTGCTGGTCAGCCCGGAGTTTCTGTTTCGCATCGAGGAAGATCCCGAGGGCGCGGCCCCCGGCACCCCGTATGCCCTGAGCGACCTGGAGCTGGCCTCGCGACTCTCCTTCTTCGTCTGGAGCAGCATCCCCGACGACGAGCTGCTCGAGGTCGCTATTCGCGGCGAGCTGCAGAATCCCTCGGTGCTCGAGGCCCAGACGCGCCGCTTGCTGGACGACCCACGCGCCAAAGCGCTGGTCACCAACTTCGCCGGCCAATGGCTCAGCCTGAGAAATGCCGCCGCGGTGCAGCCTGACGAAGACCAGTTTCCTGACTTCGGAGAGGATCTGCGCCAGGGATTCCGGCGAGAGACGGAGCTGCTCTTCGAGAGCATTCTGCGCGAGAACCGCAGCGTGGTCGAGCTGCTGTCGGCCGACTACACGTTCATCAACGAGCGCCTGGCTCGCCATTACGGCATCCCCAACGTGCGCGGCAGTCACTTCCGGCGGGTGTCGCTCGACGACCCAGCCCGCGCCGGACTCCTGGGGCACGGCAGCATCCTGACGGTGACCTCGCACGCCAATCGCACGTCACCGGTCGTGCGTGGCAAGTGGGTGCTCGAGAACATTCTCGGCAACCCGCCACCGCCACCACCGCCGAACGTGCCGGCGCTCGAGGAAACGACCACGGGCAAGCAGCTCACCATGCGCGAGGCGATGGAGCAGCATCGCGCCAACCCGGTGTGCGCCAGCTGCCACCGGGTGATGGACCCGATGGGACTGGCGCTCGAGCCGTTTGACGCCATTGGTCGGCGGCGCACGCCCAACCAGACCAAGACGCCGATGGATCTGACCGGCGTCCTCCCGGACGGCACGACGTTCGAGGGACCCGAAGGGCTCCGAGCGGCACTGCTGGCTCACCCCGACCGGTTCGTCACGACCCTGACCCAGAAACTGGTGACCTATGCGATTGGCCGCGGTGTGGAGTACTACGACGCGCCGGCCGTGCGTGCCATCACACGAGCGGCCGCCGACGACGACTATCGCCTGACGACGCTCATCCTGGGCGTCGTCAAGAGCACCCCGTTTCGGATGAGGAGTACGCAGTCATGATCATCACCAAGATGGCACTGCCCCGTCGCACCTTCCTCCGCGGTCTCGGCGCCACACTGGCGCTGCCGCTACTCGATGCGATGGTCCCGGCCGCGTCGGCGCTGGCTCAGACCGCTGCCAGCCCGACGAAGCGGCTCGGCTTTATCTACATCCCGAATGGGGCCAACATGTTGAAGTGGACGCCATCGACTGACGGCGCCCTCGAGCTGTCGCCGATCTTGAGCCCGCTGGCACCGGTCAAGGAGCACGTAGTCATCCCGACCGGTCTCGCACATCGGCAGGCCGAAGCCTGGGGCGACGGTAACGGGGAGCACTCGCGCGCCAGTGGCGTCTGGCTGAACGGTGTCCACCCAAAACGTACCGAAGGCGCCGACGTCCGGGCCGGCACCACGGCCGACCAGATTGCCGCCCAAGCGCTAGGCCAGGGGACGCCGCTGCCGTCACTCGAGATATCAATCGAAAACAGCTACGTCGTCGGCAATTGCGACAACGGCTACAGCTGCGTCTACACCAACACCATTTCCTGGCGGAGCCCGACCACGCCGCTACCGATGGAACACAACCCGCGGGTCGTCTTCGAGCGGCTGTTCGGTGAGGGTGGCACCACCACCGAGCGGCTGGCGCGGCTGCGTGAGGACCGGAGCATCCTCGACGCCGTGCGCGACGACATGACCCGACTCGAGCGCAAGCTCGGCGCCGGCGACCGCGTCCGGGTCAGCCAGTACCTCGATGCGGTCCGCGAGATCGAACGGCGGATTCAACGCGTCGAGGCGCAGGCCGACGAAGCCGAATTGCCGGAGAACCTGGCCCGCCCGGTGGGCATTCCCGAATCGTTCGACGAGCACGCCCGGCTCATGTTCGACCTGCAGGCGCTGGCCTTCCAGGCGGACATCACGCGGGTGTTCACCTACCTGATTGGACGGGAACAGACCGCCCAGAGCTACCCGGAGATCGGCGTGCCGGACGCTCACCACGCCACGTCGCACCACCAGATGGACCCGGGCAAGCTCGAGCAGTACGCGAAGATCAACACCTATCATGTGGATCTGCTCGCCGGGTTCCTCAAACAGTTGCAGTCGACCCCGGACGGCGATGGATCGCTGCTGGATCAGTCGCTGATTCTCTATGGCGGCGGCATCAGCGACGGCGACCAGCACTCACACATCGACCTGCCGCTGATCCTCGCCGGGGGCGGCGCAGGGCAACTCGAGGGCAGGCGGCACGTCCGCTACCCGACCGACACGCCGATGACGAACCTGCTGCTGGCGATGCTCGACAAAGCCGGCGTCGTCCACGCCGAGCAATTCGGAGACGCCACCGGACGGCTGGACCTCGAGCCACTGAATGTGTGAGGCGGGGTGCTCTAAGGGTGCACTGAGGAGTCAGAAGACAGGAGTCAGAAGGCAGAATATGGCTGGAGGGCTTCGCCGTCAGGCAGCGAACTCCGACCCCTTGCCGATAGCCGTACCACGTGAGAGACACATGGCACGTAGACACATAGGCTCGGTGATAGTGACGTTGGCGGCGTTTCTCATTCCCGGCGCCCTCGCAAGCGCGCAGCCGACCGCCTCTCCGTTGATCGACGCGGTGAAGGCGGGAGATGCCGAGACGGTCCGGGCGTTGATTGGTCTGAGCGCCGACGTGAATGTGGCCGAGGTGGACGGGACGACGGCGCTGCACTGGGCGGCACACCTCGACGACGGGTCGACCGCTACGCTGCTGCTCGGTGCCGGCGCCGATGTTGGGACGACCACGCGCTACGGCATCGCGCCATTGTCGTTGGCCGCTACGAATGGCAGCGCCAAGCTGATCCGGATACTGCTGGAGGCAGGCGCCGACCCGAATCACACGACCGGCGAGGGCGAGACGCCACTCATGACGACCGCGCGAGCCGGCGTCGTTGCGGCGATACAGCTTCTGCTCGACCATGGCGCCGAGATCGATGCCGTGGAAGGTTGGCGAGGGCAGACGGCACTGATGTGGGCGGCCTCACAAGACAACGCGGCGGCGGTCGCCACGTTGATCGCCGGCGGCGCCGACCTGCACGCTGTCTCCGAGGGCGGCTTCACACCACTGCTGTTCGCGGCGCGAGAAGGCAACGTCGAAACCCTCGGGACACTGCTAGAAGCCGGAGCAAACCCCGACGACGCGCTGCCCAACGGCACGAGCGCCCTGGGGCTCGCCACCTACAACGCCCAGTACGAGGCTGCGGCGCGTCTACTCGAGGCGGGCGCCGACGCAGATGCGAGCGGGCAGGGGTGGACGGCGCTGCACCAGGTGGTCTGGACCCGTCGCCCCAACCTCGGGCGGAACCCGCCGTTTCCGGTCCCGCTTGGCCGGCTCGACGGCCTCGACATGGCTCGCATCCTGATCGAGCATGGCGCCGACCCGAACCTCCCGCAGACCAAGGAGCCGCGCGACGGTAATCGCAACATGCTGAACCGAGTCGGTTCGACCCCCTTTCTGTTGGCAGCCAAGGCGGCTGATGTGCCGATGATGCGGTTGCTTGCCGACATGGGCGCCGACCCGAGCCTGACCACCGAGAACGGCGCCACCCCGATGATGGCCGCCGCGGGCGTGGGTATCTGGAAGATTGGCGAGAACCCGGGCACCAACGAGGAGGCGCTGGAGGCGGTCGCCCTGACCTGGAAGCTCGGCAACGACGTGAAGACGACCGATGCCAACGGCGACACGGCGCTGCATGGTGCGGTTCACCGGGGCGCGGACGAGATCGTGCGGTTTCTCCACGAGAAGGGCGCCGTCTTGGACGCGGTGAACGAAACCGGGTGGACGGCGCTGTCAATCGCCGAAGGCGTCTTCTACCCGAACACCTTCAACCGACACCCGAGCATCGTGACACTGCTCGAATCTCTCGGTGCGGATCCAACCGCCGGAAACCGCCGTCCGATCGACCTCGCACCTTGGGAGCGCGAAGCGCTGACCGCCAACGCTCCCCGGCCGTAGGAGCCCTGCCAGCCGACCCGTGATTCGAGACCACCGGTAACTGTGATACAAAAGCCGTGCGATGATGCGCGCCTCGCGGGCGCGGAGCGGGGCGCTGGGGTCCCCGCGTAGCGTCCGCGGGGGTCCGGGGCGCAGCCCCGACTGAAGACGCCGCGCAGCCCAGCCTAGATAATGGAAAAACACACCTTTACGGCGGAAGTCCAAGAGCTGCTGAACCTGATGGTTCACTCGCTCTATTCCCAAAAGGACATCTTTCTACGCGAGCTGGTCTCGAATAGTTCGGACGCGCTCGACCGACTCCGGTTGGAAGGTCTGACCGAGCCGAGCATCTTGCCTGATGGCGAGCTGGAGATCCGGCTCGAAGTCGACAAAGCCGCCCGGACACTCGCCATCTCGGACAACGGCATCGGGATGAGCCGCGAGGAAGTCGTCACCAACATCGGCACCATCGCCCGCTCGGGCAGCGCGGAGTTCCTCGCCGCCCTGAAAGAGAAGCAGAAGGCCGACGGCGAAGGCGGCGGCGCGGCCACGGCTGACCTAATCGGACAGTTCGGCGTCGGTTTCTACTCCACTTTCATGGCGGCCGACCGGATCATCTTGACCACCCGTCGGGCCGGCACCGATGCCGGAACGCGCTGGGAGTCGAGCGGGGACGGCAGCTACACGCTGGATGACGCGGACCGCCCTCAGGCCGGCACCACGGTGCTGTTGCACCTCAAAACCGTGGACGAGGAAGACGGACTCGAGGACTACACCGACACCTTCGTGCTGAAGGAGATCGTCAAGAAGTACTCCGACTTCGTGGCCCACCCGATTCGGATGCTGGTCGAGCGACAGGAGCCGGTACTCGACAATGCCGGCGCGCCGGTCAAAGGCGTGCTGCCGAAGACCGTCACAGAAGACGAGACGCTGAACTCGATGAAGGCGATCTGGACCCGATCGCGTAGCGAGGTGTCCGACGACGAGTATCACGAGTTCTTCCGCCACATTTCGCACGACTGGCAGGACCCGGTCTCCACCATTTCCGCCGGTATGGAGGGCACTTTCAACGCCCGCATCCTCCTGTTCATCCCCGCCAAGGCCCCCTTCGACCTGTATCAGCGCGAGCGGGTCACCAAAGGCGTGCAGCTCTACGTCAAGCGCGTCCACATCATGGACGACTGGAAGGCGCTGCTCCCTGAATGGCTTCGGTTCCTAAAGGGGGTCATCGACTGCGAGGACCTGTCGCTCAACGTGTCACGGGAGATCCTCCAACACGACCGGCAGGTCAAGGCCATCCGGACGTTCGCGATCAAGAAGACGCTGGACGCGATCGAGCGTCTGAAGAAAGACAAACCAGACGCCATGCGCACGGTGTGGACAGAGTTCGGCGCAGTCTTGAAAGAGGGCCTCGCCACACCCAATGAGTTCCGCGACCGGCTGTTGAACCTGGTGCACTGCGAATCGAGTCGCGGCGAAGGATCGACCTCACTGAGCGACTACGTGGAGCGGATGGCGAACGGGCAAGAGGCCCTCTACTATCTGGGAGGCGCGTCTCTCGACGCGGTCCGTAATTCGCCCCACCTGGAGTCGTTCACCAGCAAGGGGATCGAGGTGCTGTTCTTCACCGACCCGGTCGACGAGTTCTGGCTGCAGCACGGCCTGACCTTCGACGACAAGCAGATCGTGTCGGTCAGTCAGGGGGAGATCGATCTCGGGAAGGACGAGAAGAAACCGGAAAAAGCAAAGGATTCCAGCGACGACGCCAAATTCGACGGTCTGCTTCAGGCTCTGCGGACGCATCTGCAAGACGACATCAAGGATGTGCGTCTCTCGGGCCGCCTGACGAGCAGCCCCGCGTGTCTGGTTGGCGACAAAGACGACATGAGCCCGCAGCTCGAGGCAATGATGCGCCAGATGGGACAAGTGCCACCGAAGAACAAACGCATACTCGAGATTAACCCGGATCATTCGTTCATCAAACGGCTCCGCGCGATGCACGAAGCGGACAGCAAGACGGCAGCGCTCGCGACCTACGCCCAGCTGCTCCACGGCCAGGCGATCCTGGCCGAGGGCGGGACGCTGCCAGACCCGGGCGCCTATAGCCGCATCGTCATGGAGGTGGCCAACCAGGCGGTTGCGGCCGACTCTGTATCGGAAGAGCCGGACACCACTGCCGACGAGGCACCCCAACCGGAGTCATGAGGAGACCGGTCATGAGACTGAGCTGTCCTGTCGCGCTCGTGGGCGCGTTGGTGGGCCTGGCCGCCTGTGGTGGCGGACCGGAACCGGCCGATGACCTGTCGGTCGCCGAGCCTACCCCGTCGGCCCCCGCCCCACCCTACCGGGTCTATGTCACCAACGAAGGATCTGGAGATTTGACCGTGATCGCCGGTGGCACGCACGACGTCCTCGCCACGATTCCCCTCGGCAAGCGGCCTCGCGGAATCAAGGTAGGGCCTGAGGGAAACCAGCTGTTCGTCGCGCTCAGCGGGTCGCCACCCGCGCCGCCCGGCGTGGACGAGGACAGTCTACCCCCGCCGGACCGCACAGCCGACGGTATCGGCATCGTCGATCTGGCTGAACAGCGTGTCGTGCGGGTGCTCGATGCCGGCACCGACCCCGAACAGCTCGCTGTGAGTCCAGACGGCGCGCGCCTCTTCGCTGCCAACGAGGACGCCGCGCTGTTGAGTATCGTGGAGATCGCCACCGGAGATATCGTCGGCGAGCTGCCGGTAGGCGGCGAGCCCGAGGGGGTGTCCCTCAGCCCGGATGGCCGATTCGTGTATGTCACGTCTGAGAACGACAGCCAGGTCTCGGTTGTCGACACCGCCGCGCTCGAGGTGATCAAGGTGTTCGACGTCGGTGCCCGCCCGCGCGCATCTACCTTCTCTCCAGACAGCACGCGGGCCTATGTCACCGCCGAAAACGGCGGCACCGTCTCGGTGGTCGACACCAGCACGCACGAGGTTATCAACACCATCGAGCTGAGCGGGGAGAGCGTGCGGCCGATGGACGCGCGGGTGTCGCCAGACGGCTCACGCCTGTATGTGTCCACCGGACGCGGACGACTGATTATGGCCATCGACACCGCGACCAACGAGGTCGTCGGGTCGGTCGAGGTTGGTGACCGCCCGTGGGGCATCAGCCTGACCGCGGACGGACGCTATCTCTACACGGCGAACGGACCGTCGAACGACGTCTCGGTAGTCGACACCGACACATTCAGCGTCATCGCCACGGTACCAGCCGGCGAACGCCCGTGGGGCGTCGCCATCGTTGGACCGTAGAAGTCGGTAGCAAGGGCCTTCAGGCCCGCCAGGGCGTGGCCACAGAATTGATATGGCCGGCTGAGGAGTTCGCAATGCGCAATCTGAAGAGAATCGGTTCGCTGTCACTTCTGATCCTGATCGGCACCGTCCTCGTGGTCGCCGGTCGCCAGCGACAGCCGCCCACCCTGACACCGGAGCAACTGGCCCGGCTTCAGATCGAACAGGTCAAGGACGGCCTCTACGTGATTCCCGGATTCGACGGTTCCCTGTCGGGCGGCAACGTGGCAGTACGGGTCACAGACAACGGGGTCATCATCGTCGACGACAAGTTCGTCTACAGCCACGAGTTCATCACGGCCCAGGTCCGTAGCGTGACCAACCAGCCGATCAAGTACGTGCTCAACACGCACCACCACTCCGACCATGCCGGGAGCAACGCCGACTTCATGGCAGATGCCGAAGTGATCGCGCACAAGAACGCGCGGGCGAACATTGTCCGCAACAACCAGCCAGGCGCGCCACGCATCATCTTCGCCGACGAGACGGCCGTCTACCTGGGCGGTGCCGAAGCGCGGGCTATCCATTTCGGACGGGGACACACGAATGGTGACGCGATCATCTACTTCCCAGATCTCCGGACCGTTCACACGGGCGATCTGTTTATCTTCGGCGACCGGCTGGATGGCAGCACGTTGGCGCCGTTCTGGGACTTCGGCAACGGCGGGAGCGCCGCCGAGTGGCCCGCCACGCTCAACGGCCTCCTCGAGCTGGATTTCGACACGGTGATACCGGGACACGGGCCGGTTCTGACAAAAGACGACGTCAGGGAGTTCCGCAACAAAATCGAAATCGTGCTCGACCGGGTGCGAGCGCAGATCGACGCTGGCGCGACGCGCGACAACATCGCATCCCGCGTCGACACGAACGACCTCGGCTGGCCGCTGGCGCCAGTGCGCATCCAGGACGTGTATGACGAGCTGACGGCCCAGTAGCCGGGGCCAATTAGCCGAACAGGCTTTGCAGGTAGAAGAGCCCGGTCCCGCCCAGCAGCACGATCCCGACCCAGGACAGCACCACCATCGCTCGACCCGGCCGGTGCTCGACCGGCATTTCGTGCGAGGTCACCGCCCGCAAGTTGAGGTATCCCAGGAGTGGACCGGTCAAGAACGAGACGATGGTGGCGAAGTCGACCATGGTCGTGAGGTTGCCGATGAACAGACTCATCACAACCAAGGTCAGCACCACGAGGGCGGCAAGACTCCACCAGTAGATGGGTCCCACCGACGAGCCTGTCGCCCCATCGGGACCCGACCGCAGGACATGCAGCGATCGCTCGATGGCACGAGGGCCGCCATCCAGCACGGTCAGCGTCGTCGACAGCATCGTCGTGACGACCGCCGCCAGCACGATCGGTCGTGTCCAGGCCCCCAGGGTCGCGCTGTAGAGATCGACGAGCTGTGTCGAGAACACCGGGCCTTCGGCTGCAAACGTCTCCGACGAGCCGAACATGACACCCGCGCCCAGCGTGACGAACGCAAATGCGAGAACGGCCGTGCCGACATAGCCGACCAGAAAGTCCTGTCTGGCTGTTGCCACCGAGCAACGCTCGCCTGATGCGTCGTTCTTGGCCAGCGTCTAGAGCGAGCTCCAGACCGAGATGTCGATCGCCGAGGGCATCCAGCCGGCCAGGGCGAGAAGAAATGCGAACGGCACAGCGGACCCGATCAAATCGCCCGGCCACACGGCGATCGTCGCCAGGTCGGCGCGGGGCAGACTGACGGCGGCGGCCACGACCGTCGAGACCGCCAGCAGCAGCAGGGTCCCCTTGATGCACAGGTCCAGTCCGTGAAACCGACTGCGCCAGAGCAACGCGACACACGGCGCCATGACAACACCGGCGAGCACCGGCAGCGACCAGTCGAGACCGAAGGTGAAGCCCACCAGAAACGCGGTGAACATGACGACGGCCGACTGGATGATGCCGGCGGTCAGCAGCGTGATCGCGAGATATACGCACAGGGCCCACGCGCCGATTCGCCGGTAGCCCTCTACCAGGCTGCTCCCGGTGGCTGCCGCGTAGCGTGGGCCGTATTCGAAGAAGGGATACTTCAGGATGAGGGCCAGCAGAATCACGCCCGATAGCCCGAACCCGGCAAGGGCGCCGGCGCGCGTCGACTGCACCAAGTGCGAGATGCCGATCGCCGCCGCCGCCCAGAGCAGCCCCGGCCCGAACGCGGTCCAGAACCGGTTCCGGTTGGCGGAATCAGTCGCGCTGGGCATCCACCGACTAGGCGATGATCTGGGGGATCGGTGTGCCGTCCACGTCGGTCAGTCGCATGTCCCGACCGTTGTAGCGGTAGGTCAGCTTCTTGTGGTCCATCCCCAGCAGGTGCAGCATCGTCGCATGGAGATCGTGCGCCGAGACCGGTTGTTCCTGCGCCTTGTAGCCAAAATCGTCGCTCGAGCCAATCACCTGGCCGCCTTCGATCCCCGCGCCGGCCATCCACCCGGTCATCGTTCCGGGATTGTGGTCGCGACCGACGCCGCGCTGCGAGATCGGCATCCGGCCGAACTCGGCATGCCAGAGAACGAGGGTCGAGTCGAGCATCCCGCGCGATTTGAGATCGGTCAACAGTCCGGCGATCGGGAGATCCGATTCCGCGGCGTGCTGCGTATGGTTTTCCACCAGGTTGCTATGGGCATCCCATGTATCGGTGTTCTGCACACCCAGTCCGCCCTGGAACAGCTGGATGAACCTGACACCACGCTCCACCAGACGACGGGCCATCAGGCACTGCCGGCCGAACGATTCAGTGACCGGATTGTCCAGTCCGTAGAGTTTCTTCGTCGCGTCCGACTCGGCCGTCGTGTCGACTGCCTCGGGCGCGCACCCTTGCATTCGATAGGCGAGCTCGTATGACGAGATCCGGGCGGCCAGCTCCGAGTTGCCCGGGTTCTGCGTCATGTCGATCTCGTTTAGCTTTCCCAGTGTGTCGAGACGCGCACGCTGTTGCGCCTCGCTCATCCCTGCGGGCGGCTGCAGGTCGACAATGGGGTCGCCGGTGGCACGGAAGAGTGTACCTTGATAGGTCGCCGGCATGAACCCCGCGCTCCAGTCGGTCGGTCCTCCGAGTGGCCCGCCGCGGAAGTCGTTCATGACCACGAACGCCGGCAGACTCGCGCTCTCCGAGCCAAGCCCGTAGGTCACCCAGGACCCGACGCTGGGATACCCCGTCCGAATCTGTCCGGTCTGCATCTCGTAGGTCGCCTGGATGTGATCGTTCGACCGGCCATAGAGCGACCGGATAAACGCCAGCTCGTCGACCTTCTTGGCCAGATGCGGAAAGATCTCCGATACCTCGATCCCGCTTTGCCCATACTTCTTGAACGAGAAGAGGCTTGGCATCAGCGGCCCGGGATTACCCTGTCGCACGACCACCGACTCGGCCATCGGCTGGCCAGCATACGTGGTCAGCGCCTCCTTCGGGTCGAACGTGTCGACCTGGCTGACGCCGCCGCTCATGAAGAGCGAGATGACCGCCTTGGCCCGCGGCTCGAAGTGCGGTGACTGGGGCGCGAAGGGATTGCCTGGCACCGGCGCCTCACAGGTGTCGGACTGCGCCGCCGCCAGGAGACCTTGCTGATCGAGCGTGTGAGCCAGCGCGAGGCCGGCGATACCGCCGCCCGACTGGAACAGGAAGTCGCGCCGATTCCAGAAGGTCCGCTTCCGGCCATGCTGGTGATGGAACATCGTCGTTACCTCAGATACAGGAACTCGTTCAGGTTCAGTATCACGTGTGTCAAGTCGAGCAGCGACTGCTCGGCGACCAGCGCCTTGGCAACCAGAGCCTCCTCGGCTGTCGGCGTCCGCGTCAGGGCGATGCGATACGCCAGGTCGACCTGCTGGTCCAGATTCCCTGGCGCGGCCTGCTCCAGCCGCGAGGCGAACAGCTCCGCCTGGCCCAACACGAACTGGTTGTTCATGAGCGTGAGCGCCTGTGTGGCCACTGTCGTTACGTTCCGGGAGGCCGCGGTCTGATTCTGGTCCGGCAGGTCGAAGGTGTCGAAGAAGGGGAAGCCAAGCGACCGGCGCCGGTAGACATAGACGCTCCGACGCCACACGTCCGGCCCGTCGGGCTGATTGTGCCAGACCCCCTTCTCCGAAGTCTTCAGAACTTCCTCCGGAACGAAGGGGAAAATCGGCGGTCCCCCGACGGTCAGATCGATGCCGCCGCTGACTGCCATGATCGTGTCGCGCAGCACCTCGGCCTCGAGCCGCTGCTGACGAAACCGCCAGAGCAGTTGATTGTCCGGGTCGGCCGCCACGGTCGGCTGCCCAGAGGAGGCCATCTGATAGGCCTCTGACGTCATCAGCAGCCGGTGCATCTCCTTGATGCTCCAGCCGCGTTCCATGAATTCGACCGCCAGCCAGTCGAGCAGCTCGGGATGGGTGGGCAACTCGCCCATCTGGCCGAGGTTGTCCAGGGTGCGCACAATGCCGCGCCCGAAGTGGTGATGCCAGATGCGATTGACGATGACACGCGCAGTCAGCGGATTGTCGCGCGACGTCAGCCACCGCGCCAGCGCGAGCCGGCGACCGGAAGTGCGCCCGTCCTGGCGCGTGATGACGGTCTGAGGATCGCCGTAGGTCGCCACCGTCAGGAAGCCAGGCGTCGACTCGGATGCGGGGGTCAGCGGATCGCCGCGATTCAGAAAGTAGCTTGGCGGGGCGTTGTAAGCCGGTCCCCCCTCGACGTGCAAGAAGGTGCCCGGCTCGTCTGGCGGAATCCGGCACTCGGGGCACCCGATGATCTCATCGCCCGGGCCGTCGGGCGCGTAGCGGTAGTCGCCGTCGGTCACGATCTCGGCCATCGGCGGCTCCGGCGGCCGTGTGTTCTCGACCGCCTCGAGCTCGTTCCGCAGCAGGTCGCGGCGCGCGCTCTCGTCGCTGGTCAGCGCCGCGTTCACCTCGCGCTGGGGGACACCGAGCGTCAGCACCTGGTCGGCCAGCAACGCTTCTCCCGGCGTCCGCTCCTCGGCCGGCTTGATGGCCGCCTGTAGCACGTTGTCCGGAAAGTCACGCCGAATCCGTTCGATCAGCAGCGCCTCACGATGCGGCGCCTCGATCGCCCTGACCTTGTCGCGGATCGCGGTGGCCTTGGCGTCCACCTCGGCCGAGGCCACGCGATACGCCTCGGCCTCGTCGCGGTCGAGCAACGGCCAGTCGGTCTCGACGTAGCCGAAAAACGACGCCTGCATGCTGTAGTAGTCGCGTTGCAGAATCGGGTCGAACTTGTGATTGTGGCAACGGGCACATTGCACCGTCATCCCAATTACACCGCGCCCGACGGTCGCCAGGACGTCGTCGAGATAGTCGTGACGCCGCTCCGGGTTGTCCTTCTCCCGAAACTGGACCCGCGGCCCGGCACGGAGGAAGCCGGTGGCGATGCGGGTCTCGTCGGTCACGTGGTCCAGCTCGTCACCGGCAATCTGCTCGCGAATGAACTGCGTGTACGGCTTGTCCTGATTGAACGCGTTGATGACGTAGTCGCGATACCGCCACGCGTTTGGCCGGGTATAGTCCTGTTCGAACCCGGTCGAGTCGGCGTAGCGCGCCACGTCCATCCAGTGCCGCCCCCACCGCTCACCGTAGTGAGGCGAGGCGAGCAGCCGCTCGATCACTCGTTCCCACGCGCCGCGCTCCGTATCCGCCAGGAACTCGTCGATCTGGTCTGGCGTCGGTGGCAGGCCGGTCAGGTCGAGAGAGGCGCGTCGCAGCCGTGTGAGCCGGTCGGCCTTGGGGGCCACCGGGACACCGGCGTCGCGCCGCGCGGCATCGAGAAATCGGTCTACCGGGTGTTCGTAGGTTGGCGACACCGGCACCGGCGCCTGCACCGGCAGCTTGAACGCCCAGTAGTCGCGTGCGCCGGGCGGCAGCTCCGAATTCTCGAGGGAGGCGACGACGTCGCCAGCACTCGACGCGCCACCCGCGTCCCAATGGGCCCCGTCGTCGATCCAGGTGCGCACAGCGGCGATTTCCACATCGGTGAGAACGCCGCCTCCCATCGGCATCCGTGGATCGTCGAGACCAGCCACCGCCCGATACATTCGGCTCTCCTCGGCGCGTCCCGGAACGAGCGCCGGGCCCCTGGCCCCGCCCGCTATGGCGGTCTCGCGTGTGCGCAAGTCGAGCTCAGACAGCTGGGACGCCGCGCCGTGGCAGTTCCAGCAGCTTCGCTCGAAGATCGGTCGAATATCGTCGGTGAACGTGACCGGCTCGGCGGACTGCGCATAGGCAACGGCCCCGCCGCCAGCGCCAATCAGAACGGCCGCCGCGAGCACTCCGCAGCGGACGCCGAACCCAATCAAGGTACTGGTTCCCCGCATCGCTATCCTCCGTGGCGCCGGACGCACTGCTTCGTAAGAAATATCCCGCATAGAATAGCACTGTCGCTTCTGTTTTGGGCGAATGAGGGGCGCCGCAGAGGCGCTTCTGATCAGCGTCCAGGGCCTTTCTTGACGCCGGCCGGCTGCTACGCGCCGCTCACGCCAGCAGGGCGCGCTCGATCGGCAGCGTGCGGACCCGGCGCCCGGTCGCGGCGGCGATGGCGTTGGCCACTGCCGGCGCGATCGGCGGCACCCCCGGCTCGCCGACCCCAGTTGGGTCTTCGGTGCTCGGCACGATCACCACCTCGACCGCCGGCATCTCGTTCATCCGAAGCATTTCGAAGTCATGAAAGTTGGTCTGCTCCACGTGCCCCTCCAAGTAGGAGATCCGTTGCTTCAACGCTGCGGACAGACCAAAGACGACGCCGCTCTCCATCTGGGCCCGGACGATGTCGGGGTTGATCACCCGACCGCAGTCCACCGCACAGACCACCCGGTGCACCCGGATGCGCCCCGCCTCCACCGACACTTCGGCCACCTCGGCGACATAGGTCTCGAAGGAAAAGTGCTGGGCGATACCACGGAACCGGCCGGTCGGCAGCGGACTCCCCCACCCGGCCTGCTCGGCGGCCGCCTCGAGCACCCCCCGATTTCGGGGCGCGTCGCGCAGCAGGTCCCGTCGGTAGTCAAATGGGTCGCGACCGGCCGCCGCGGCCAGCTCGTCGATGAAACTCTCGACCGCGAAGGCGGTGTGGGAATGGCCCACCGAGCGCCAGAACCCGATCGGCACGCCCGGGTCGTGCTTGGCCAGTTCTACGCGCAGGTTCTCGATGGCATAGGGGGTGTCGCTCGCCCCTTCGGTCGACGTCGGGTCGGCGACCCAGTCGCCGCGAAACACTCCACCCGCCAGCCGGCTCAACCCGCGGTCCATCGCGCCCGGCACGGCGTCGGGCGTCATCGCCGGCAGCCACTGCGGCATGATCGCCTCGAGCAGGGACGGCGCGGCCACCCGATGATGCCAGGCCACCGGTGTCCCGCGGTCGCCGAGCACCGCTCGTAGCAGATGCCGTACCTGGGGTCGATACATGCTGTGACACATGTCGTCCTCGCGGGACCAGGTAATCTTCACCGGGCCGCCGATGCACTGGGACAAATGCGCCGCTTCGAGCACGAAATCGGCAACCAGCCGACGACCGAACCCGCCCCCCAGGAACGTCGTGTGCACCACCACTTGCTCGTGTGGCAGGTCGAGCGCGGTGGCGACCGCCTCGCGGGCAACACCCGGCACCTGTGTCGGCGCCCAGATCTCGCAACGGTTGCCATCGACGTGCGCCGTGCAGTTCTGCGGCTCCATCGGCGCGTGCGCCAGATGCGGCACGTCGTAGACCGCTTCCAAGAAATCGCCGGCGGCCGAGGCGAGCACCGACTCCGCATCGCCGTCGTCTCGCACGGTCTTGCCGGGCTGCGCCGCGAGCCGACGCAACTCCTCGGTCATCGACGGGGTGTCGAGCTCCGGGCGTCCGCCATCCCACGACACAGTCACGTCCTCGGCCGCTGCCCTGGCCTGCCAGTAGCGATCGGCCACCACCGCCACGCCGCCCGGTATCTCGACGACGAACTTGACACCCGGTCGACGCGCGGCGGAACCGGCGTCGAACGACGCCACAGTCGCGCCTTGCACGGGCGGCCGGATCACGGCGGCGTTGAGCAGTCCGGGCAGCGTGACGTCGATGCCGAACACGCCAGATCCGTCGACCTTCAGCGGCGCGTCGACTCGATCGAGTGCCGTGCCGATGAGGGTGTGCTCCTCCGCCGGCTTCAGTGCCGGGTCGGGGATCGGCTGCATGGCCGCCAACCGGGTCAACGCGCCGTAGCTCCAGGTGTGGCCTGTCAGCGCATGCGCAATCGTCCCGTTACTGGCGACACACTCGGAGGGCGGCACCCCCAATTCGGCGGAGGCTGCGGCGCGCAGCATCTCGCGCGCCACCGCCCCGGCGTGGCGGAGCTGCTCCCAGGAGGTGCGCACGCTCGAGCTGCCGCCCGTAATCTGCAGCCCGAACTCCGGGTGGTCATAGCGACGGTCGGCCACGGCGAACTCGACCTCGATCGTGGTCGGGTCCACTTCGAGCTCCTCGGCGATCAACATCGAATGGGAGGTCATCGTGCCCTGGCCCATCTCGACACGGTCGAGCGTAAAGACGATCCGGTCGTCGGGATGGATCACGAGCCAGGCGTTCGGTCTGAACTCACCGGTGGCTTCGGCTGCGGCGCGAATCGCCCGTTCCCGTCGGCGCCGCCCGACGATTGGCCCCAGGACGAAGCCCAAGGCGAGCGCGCCGCCGGCGGCGGCAGACACTTTGAGAAACCGTCGCCTCGTGACCCACCGCCGCTTCGTGACACCTGGCGCCGGCGTCGTCATGACCGCGCCTCCCGTATCTCGGCGGCCGCGCGATGAATCGCGCGCCGAATTCGCTGATAGGTGCCGCAGCGACAGATGTTGCCGGTCATCGCCGCGTCGATGTCCGCATCGGTCGGCGCCGGGTTCCGGGAGAGGAGCGCCGCCGCCGTCATCAGCTGACCCGACTGACAGTAGCCGCACTGCGGCACGTTCTCCGCCAACCAGGCTTTCTGCAGGGGGTGGGAGCGGTCCGGACTGAGCGACTCGATCGTGTGGACCTCGCGGCCCTCTACCGCGCCAAGCGGCGTGACGCACGAACGGACGGCCCGGCCGTCGAGGTGCACGGTGCAGGCGCCGCAGAGCGACCGCCCACAGCCGAATTTCGTGCCGGTCAGCCCGGCCTGCTCGCGAATCGCCCAGAGCAGCGGCGTGACACCGTCAGCTGCGTCGTCCAGCGTGACGAGGTCGCCGTTCAGTCGAAACGTGACCGGCATGGAGAGGTCACTTGTCGGTCCCGGCACCAACCCGTTCTTCGGCGCGGGCGTTGCCGAGAATGTTTTGGAGACCGTAGTTCCCTTCGTGGCAGGCGAATTCGAACATCGGCTGCTCGGTCTTCGTCATCGGAAACATCGTGGTCCAGGCGCTGGTCCAGGTCGCCGGGTCGTCGGCCGTGACCTCGTACTGGATGGTGTCTGGCCCGACCCGCGTGAAGCGCTCGACAAGCCGCAGGCGTTCGGTCGCCCCCTGAAAGGCGCCTTTCGGCGAGAAATTGGCCGACTCGACGACCAGCGTGTCGCCATCCCACCAGCCGCGTGCCTCACCATGCAACTGGGGAATCGCCGACGAGAGGGTCGACCCCTCGTCCAGCGGCACGACCCGGGTGTCGTGGATCATTTCGGAGTGAATGACCACGCGGTCCGGTGTCTGCAGGAGCAGATAGTTGTTGTTGTAGGCGCCCGGGAGCCGCGGTGTGCCGAACGTGAGACAGCGCTCGCCCAAACTGCGGTACTCCGCCGCGTCGGCAGGGTGGGCGCGCCGCCGCTCGGCGCTGGCGGCCGACCGCTCGCGCGCCGCGTCGGTCCTGGGAGGAATCCGCCCGTCCGGCGGGTCCACAATGAGCGACGTACGCTTGTCCGCCGTGAGCTCTTTGCCGTAGTCCAGCCACCATTTCGCGTGGACGCTCGGTGACCGGTCGTAGTCGGCCTGCTCCTCGAGCGTGCGGGACTGGAAGGCGGCCGCCTCCTCGTCGGTCATCACCGCCTTGCCGGCGAACTCAACCGGTCTCTGCAGCGGCGTCATCGTCCTGTAGTCCCAGACCCCCCGCAGGTCGGGCGCCCCCCAGGCGGTGCGGGGTGCGGTCCAGCCGCTCGGCGTGTCCGCCTCACTTCCCGGCGCTAATGTCTGTCCCGACGCGTCCGTGGCCACCAGCACCGCCGCCAGGAGCGGTGCGACCGTCCCCAGCCGGACCGACGAAACAAGCTCGCGAACCATCATGACTCCCTCCATGACTCGTGGAACAGCACCACCATAGCACCCGCCCGCGATGGAGTCACGCCACCACAGTGCTGGACTTTCACCATGGCCTCCACACCATAATCATTACCGTCCGCCATCGAACTCAGGGAGACCGTCATGCTCAGACTCATGCTCGCGCTGCTCGTGGTTCTACTGGCGTCACCGGCCGCGGCCCAGGACGCGCCCGTCGCCACCGACGTCACCTCCGCCGAGATTCAGACGTTCATCGACGCCTTGCCGCGAGACCGCGTCAGCGACCGCCCGATCCGGGTGGTCGACGTGACCGGCGACTACCGGGTCGGCGTCTACGGGGTGTTCCGCCCGAAGGAGCTTGCCGGCGGCGCCAACAAGCATGAAGTCAACACCACCGAGATCTATTACATGGTGGAAGGCGTCGCCACGCTGGTCACCGGTGGCACGCTCAGAGAACCCGGGCCGCCGATCGCCGGCACCACCGCGCGAAGCCCAGGCATTGACGGCGGCGTCTCGCGACGTGTCACCAAAGGCGACGTCGTGATCATTCCCGGCCACACCCCCCACTGGTGGAGCGAGCTCGAGACCGATATCGAATACCTGATCTTCCGACCCGACCCGGACAATCGCCTGCCGCTTAAATAGACGTGGGTCCGAGTGACAAATTGACATGGCGTCCTGTTACCGACAGACTGTGACGTTCACTGGATTTCGAGGCCGCCGCGGCATAAGCGACATCCCGACGACCGCCCTATTTCACAAGACCATCGACTCATGCGCATGCTGACTCTCTTCCCCTTCGCAGACCGTCCCCGACGCTCGAGAGCGCCCGTCATCACCGGCTGCTTCGCCCTGGCAACCGTTATCTTCATCGGCGGAACAGGTTCCGCGTCGGGCCAGGACCACGTGGGCCAATACGAGCAGGCCGACATCGAGTTCGGCGCCCAGCTCTACGGCGCGAATTGCACGCGTTGTCACGGCGACGCCGGGGACGAGGTCGATGGGGTCGATCTGCGTACCGGCCAGTACAGCCGGGCCGATTCGGACCCCGAGCTCATGCGACTGATTCGCACCGGCATCCGCGACACGGCCATGCCGCCGAACGACTTCTCCCGGTCAGAGCTGACCGGCATCGTGTCGTTTCTCCGCACCATGCGCGACTTCGATCTCAGCGCGGTCACGCTCGGGGATCAGGTGCGGGGCCAATCTCTCTTCGCGGGCAAGGGCGACTGCGCATCCTGTCATCGGGTGAAGGGTCAGGGACCACGTGTCGCACCGGACCTGACCGGGATCGGATCGGTGCGCACGGCGGCCAACCTGCAGCAGTCGCTGCTCGACCCCACTGGCTCGATGCTGGCCGTCAACCGCCCCGTGCGCGCGGTGCTAGGCGATGGCACGGTCCTCAATGGACGGCGACTCAACGAAGACACCTACACCATTCAGATCATCGACCAGGACGAGCGGTTGCGGTCGCTCGAGAAAGCGGAGCTTCGAGAACTGGCGGCCTTGACCGAGTCGCCGATGCCGCCGGCCACTGACACGCTCGACGAGCAGGAAATGGCCGACGTGCTCGCATATCTGTTGACCCTGAAAGGTCTCGAATGACACGACAGACGCTGATCGCCCTGCTCCTTATCACGATGCTCCCGACCGGCGTCGCCGCCCAGGTCACCTTCGACCGACTGCTGAACGCCGACGAGGAGCCGGAGAACTGGCTCACCTATTCGGGCACCTATTCGAGCAATCGCCATACGAAGCTCGACCAGATTCGCAAGGACAACCTCGACGACCTCGAACTGTCCTGGGTGTTCCAGGCGGGTTCGCTCGAGGCGTTCCAGGCAACACCGCTCGTCGTCGACGGCATCATGTATCTGACCGAGCCGGTCAACAACGTGGTGGCGCTGGATGCCAAACGTGGAAGCGTGTTCTGGAAGTACGAGTACAGCGTGTCGCCGGAGGCTCGTCCCTGTTGCGGGGCGGTCAATCGGGGCCTGGCCATTCTCGACGACACCCTGTTTCTGGCCACACTCGACGGCAACCTGATTGCCATTGACGCGATCGCCGGTGAGCCGATCTGGCAAACCACCGTAGCCGACCCGACCCAGGGCTACGCTCTGACGCTGGCGCCGCTGGTCATCAAGGACAAGGTCATGGTCGGCGTCGCGGGCGGCGAGTATGGCATCCGTGGCTTTATCGACGCCTACGACGCCAAGACCGGTGAATTGGCGTGGCGGTTCCACACCATCCCCGGCCCCGGCGAGCCGGGGCACGAGACCTGGGAGAACGACGCCTGGATGACCGGGGGGGCGTCGGCCTGGCTCACCGGTTCCTACGACCCCGACCTCGACCTGACTTACTGGGGCATCGGCAACCCGGGACCGGACTTGAACCCGGCCCAGCGGCCCGGCGACAACCTGTACTCCGACTCCGTGGTCGCGCTCGATCCAGACACCGGCGAGCTCGAATGGTACTTCCAGTTCACCCCGAACGACCCGTACGACTACGACTCGGTCCAGATTCCGGTCTTGATCGACGCCCCCGACGGTAACGGCGGCACCCTGAAGCTGATGCTCTGGGGCAACCGCAACGGGTTCTTCTATGTGATCGACCGCGAGAGTGGACGGTTCCTCAATGGCACCAACTTCGTGCCGGTGAACTGGGCCAGCGGACTCGACGACTTCGGCCGACCGGTGCAGACGCCGCAGCCTCCCGGCTCGACCACCTTCCCGGGCATCCAGGGCGGCACCAACTGGTACTCGCCCTCCTACAGCCCTGAGACCGGTCTGTTCTACGTGTCTGCCTGGGAGTCGTACGGGTCGAACTTCGAGCCGGTCGAGCAGGAGCACCAGCCGGGCCGCGTGTTTCTCGGCGGTCGCCCCGCCAATCCGTTCGGGGCCGGCGCCAACGTGCCCGGCCTCAGGCGAGGGCACATCAACAACTGGACCGATGCGGCCGGTGGCGGCGCCGTGATCGCGATCGATCCGCGCAACGGTCAGCAGCGGTGGCGGGTCCCGATGACCGACGTGACGAGCAGCGGCATCCTCACCAGCGCCTCGAACCTGCTGTTCACCGGCAATCGCGAGGGTCACTTTCACGTCATGGATGCAGAGACAGGTGACCTGCTGTGGCGCAAGACACTCGGCGGCATGATTGCCAACGGCCCGATGAGCTACATGGTCGACGGCAAGCAGTATGTCGCTGTCGCGGCGGGTCACTCGCTGTTTGTCTACGCCCTGAAAGACTGACGGCACTCCACACGACCTCAGCCCCAATTATTTCGCAGGCCGCGCGGCCCCGCGGTCTCGCCGGTCGAGGCAGTGGCCCACCTCCCTGAGTTAGAATCGCCGAATGCCCGAGACCCGTGGGCATCGCCCTCCAGGAAGAACNGCGTTTCTCGCCCTGCTGGGCTACATCCTCCTGCTGTACGTGTCAGCAGATCTTGCGTTTGACCTGTACGTATCTGTCAACAATCGCATTGGTCAGGATACGGCGTCGATCTGGATGAACGGAGCCTTTGGGGCCGCCGGTCTTGCGGGATTCGTCTTTCTACTTCGACGCGGAATTACCGCGGGTGCTTGGACCGCCTTTCTGCTCATCTCGCTTGCCGTCGTCTTCTGCCTCATGCAACTCGACCTCCCAGCCAAGCGTTTCCACTTCTTCGAGTACGCGCCGCTCACGCTTCTGGTCTTGGCGAACGTACGGTTTCGTTGTACCGATAGGTACCAGTACGTCTGGACACTCCTCGCTGTGAGCCTGGTTGGTCTCGGCGACGAGTTGGNTCAGGGTGCGCTACCCACCCGTTACTTCGCTCTCATGGATGTCGTCCTTGACAGCGGCGCCGGACTGCTCACGTTGGCATTTGTAGGATTTGTGCTTGGTGCTGACAGCTTGGATGAGCCGCCCGTTGGCAGCGGGTGACGCTGGAGTTTGGTCTGAGCTCGCCCGTGGTGTGGCGACCGCGCACCACCGGCCGGCGTGGCTGCCGGACGAGTCGGGGTATCCGCTGAAGCCGATCAGGCGAAGCGGGTTCTGGGACGGGGCGACAGCGGCGAGCCGCTTCTGACTCACCGGCCAGGCTGCCGNTTTTCCGACGTTGAACGGCTGGAATCAGAGGCGTAGAGTAGGGTGCGTCTGCCCTGATTCATGTGACCAGGATGACGACGATGACCCATCGCGTTACGAGTGTGCTGCTCATCCTGGCGCTGGCGGCGGCCGCCGAATTGGCGCCATTCGCACCAGCGCGCGTGCGCCAGCGGCGGTCTCCGCGGCAACGGCTGCCGGTCGAAGCCGCCGAGCGTGGCGACGACGCGCTCGTTCACCTATATGGTGATGTACCTGGCACGACCACTCTCGCAGTCGACCGACATCGCNATCGCTCGGTCGCGCAGCTCGACAGTGCGGTCGCACGTCCCGGCGTTCATGTTGGCGCGACTCCCGCGCTAGTTGAGGTCTGGAAGGCCAGGATCGTGCCCGACCTTCCGGGCCGGTCTATTCCGGGCGCCGCAGATGCTCGTCCCAACCAACCACCACGCGGCGCCCTCGCCGCACGCGCCCCACCGGTCTAGCGCTCCATCCGCCCAAGTCCCGTTCACAGGAAATGATCACGGCCCGTCCTTCGCCTGAGGACGGCCGTTGGCAGAGAACGACAAGTGTCGATGCCGACGAATCATCTGCGTGGCCAGCCTATCGTGCGCTAGCCGTGCGTTGTTGGTCTTGGAGAGCCAGATAGGGAGACCCTGGGTCCACTCGCGCTCGTGGTTCGTGTGCGGGTTGTTCTCGTCGAGCGCGCCGAATATGTTCGTGACACCGGCGATCAATTGCCCCAGCTTGTGCCCGGTGGCACAGGCGGCATCGGGGGACTCGTGACGTCCACGACAGCAAGAAGCCTGTGCGCGTGGCGTGGGAAGGTCATCCGACCTGACGTCAAGTCGTGGCATGGGATCTGCCAGCAGTGTCTTCCTCGCAATTTCAAATCGGGCCATGAGAGGTCCGCCCATCGAAGGTCCGCAAACCGGAAGAAACCCACCCGTAGGAGGTTGCCATGAGTCGAATCGACCCCCGTAACGTCATCGTGTTGGTACGAGATTCCAGCGACGCTATCGTGCGCATCGGAGTGTCTCATTGGCAGGAGCTTCGTGAGGTCATTCGAACCGAAGAGGCGGACGACAAGAAGCGATTCAAGGAAATCGAGACCCAGGTGGGCAAGGCCCTGAACACCGGTGTCGCATCTTCCTGATCTCGTGCTTCGGTCGCAGGTATTGATCTAATAACTTTGCCGGTTGACGGTGCGGCGCTAATAGATGATGGAGGGACCACCAGACATCGACGGGCTTGGCCGCAATTCTCCGGCCCTCGGGGAACCGAGGCAAGCATATCGGGCGGTCGCGCAGGCTGTTGTCGCGTCCGCAGTAACAGACCTCGTAAAAGGGAGGCCCCGTGCTGAAGAGGCATACCAGTTCCTTTGCGGCGCCGGTGACGAAAACAGGGCGGTGTTGGAGTTCTGGTGTTCTTTGGCCGGGAGCACTCCGGATCAGGTGATGTCGACGGCGCGGGCTCGGCCGGTGAGTGCGTGGCGGATCTGGTGGCGGGATCATGGCAAGCATCGTCTGAAGCTGATACAGCACGATCTGGAGAAGATGCGTCCGCGGGTCAAGTTTGTGAACGCCGGGAGCGGACAATTGGTGACGGAGGAAGACCGCGATGCATGGTGGCCTGTCCAGTCACCAGGAGTTCTCAGTGGCAAACCGTGAATACCTTCCAGCAGCCCTCACGGTCTCAAGACCGAGCATCGGGCGTTCACCCTCGGCGCATTCTGTCGGGAATGCGACCGGAGTGTGACGCTGGACCACCAGGCGCTGGCGGTTCGGTTTGGGCGGGACTTCCTGCCCGAGGACATCCGGAGCCGGCTCAAATGCCAGCGTGGTGAACGCCGACCAGAGCGACGGCCGCGCGAATACAGCCTTGATGCCCGGGACCGACACTATCGTGCCTGGCGTTTCGTGTCTCTGAAACCAGTGGCACCCTTCCGTCGGGTTCCTTCGACGCCATTCTACTGTGGGGTCGCTACCGCCTCGTCCAGCCGTACGACACCGCCTGAATGGCCGTGAGCCGACCGAATACCGACCGCGTGTTGTGCGAATCATCTTTTTCGGTCCACTTCGCACCAACCGCAGATATCAGCCTGTCTCCCCCGCTCTGCCCCACGCTGCCACTCGCTCCGGTCGCACGACCGGAGTTTGGCGGAGGGTGGAGCACTGAGTTGACGACGGCAGAGCACGTGTGAACCTGAACAACCAGCCTAGAAGGGAAATACCACCGAGGAACCGTCCGGCGCGTGAAGTGCTGTCACAGCACGGATTAGGGCTCGACTCTGCGCCGAGCGATTCCGTCCGTTCCTCAGCGTGAGAGACTGAGCGGGATGCCAGAGCTTGTCGCGACCATCATCTGTCCGTCCTGCTCTCACACCACGTCGCAGACGATGCCGACCGACCGGTGCGTCTTCTTCTACCAATGTCGGGACTGTGGNGTCATGTTGAAGCCGCAACCGGGCGATTGCTGCGTGAGCTGTTCCACGGCCGCCACGGCCGTCGTGATCAGCGGGAGCAGCCGATGGATCTTTGCGAAGTCCGTACCTGTTGTCTCCCGTCTATCGCGGCGCGATCCGGTGGATGAAGTCACGAAGATCCCCGTGCGGAGTGAACGTCCAGTCCTGGCCCGCGTCGAGCTCAACCACCTCGAGACGCTGCGACGCGTCCCGCGCGTCGAACACCTCGACCGTCAGACGGCGCTTCGCGGTCACGAAGTAGCTCTCGCGCATACCCATCACAGGGCACATGTCCACGCCGTCTATGTGCGAGCAGAACGCGCGCACCACACCCACGCCGCCGGTCGAAGGCCAGATCTGGTCGTGGTGCTCGTAGGGATGGCAGTCCCAATGCGTGTTGCAGGTCGCGCCGTTGGCGATGTTGTCCGGCAGGAGCGCCATCACGCCACGTAGGGCGGTCATGATCGGCTCGGCGTTGGGCAGCTCCCAGAACGGCAGGTCGCCGCGCACACCCGCAACGGTGTGGAAGACGAAGCCCGCCCCGCGTGACACGAACGTATTCGCCATCCCCATCGCAAGCCGGGCCGGGTCGCAGTCCGTCGAGACGGACGAGCCGCAGCCGATCCCCTCGTTGTTGGTGAAGACGTGTGTATTGACGTGCTCGTAGAACTGAACCTCCCACGCCTGCCGATGCGGCCTGTAGCCGTCTTCACGTCGGTCTCGGTCGAAGTGTGGCGTCAGGAGGTCAGCCGTTAGGTCGTAGTCGCGGAACAGCTCGGCGATCGACTCTTCGGCCGTCCCGGGGCCCGGCGAGCTCGGCGCGACCGGGATGTCGCTGATCGACTTCCAATATCGCGTAAGCTCCGCGAGGTCGTGGCTTGTCAGCTTCGGGTTGTCTGCGTTCGCGTGACTCTCGTTCGACACCTCGACGAATTGCACCTGCTCTCGATGCTCCTCGAGGAACGGAGCCAGGCGATCGAGCCACGCGAACCGTTGCGCCTGAGTATCCAGCGCGGGAACCTGGTCAGTAAGGACAACCTCCGCGCGGAGACAACGGGCCTCGAGATCAACGAAGAGGTCGTTGAAGGTGGCTGCGAAGTAGCCGTCCCAACGGGGGTCGACCTCGCGACCACGCCAGAAGTCATCTGAAGTGAAGTCCCCAACGGCTGTGAGGATACGAATGTAGTTGACGCCGCGTTCTGACAGCCAGTCGAGATTGCGCTGCAGGTAGCCTCGGTCAGCGCGCTCCCAATAGAGCGCCGACATATAGGTCGCTCCGAAGCCCTTGAACACGCCGGCGGCGTCACGGAATGCCTGGCCGTCAAGGAACACGGTCCCGGTGCGTCCGCAGGACAGGTTGGGTGGCGGCTCGGGGGGCGGGACCTGAAAGGCCGCCGGGTGCCGCGCTTGGATGCGCGCGTCGATCGTCTCCCGCATCGCAGCCTGCAGCGCCGTCGTGGTCGCGATGATCTGGTCGCCCCTGCCCGTGATGACGAACTGGTCGTTGATGGGCAGGTGGCGACCTTCCGCGACGGCTGGAATCAAGCAAAGGCAGATCAGCAAGCTCGTCAGTAGCGCAGTCGCCGTTCGCATCATCACCGCCCGGTCACCATCCGCAGCTCCGTGACTTCGGCGCGCAATTCCCGCGTCGCCTCCGCGCACAACATTGCCAGGTACTTATCCACTGCGTCCTGACGCAACTGTCCTTTCGTCCACTCCTGGTGTAGTTTCACAAAGTCGAGCATAGCGTTCAAGATAGCCTTGTATGGCTTCTTGTCCATCTCAGGCTGGTGATTGGCTGTGCCGGCTGTTCCTGATATCGTCGCGGTTCCGACCCGCGCAGGCGCAACCGAATCTATGAGCACTCGCCCGCCCCTAAAGTTGGTCGTCTTCGACTCGTCCACGGCCGCCGCCGCGTTCGCCACTGAGNTCGGGCTCGGGTCGAACAATGTTCGGGGCGCGATCGCCCTCCTGGCCGATGGCAATACCATCCCCTTCATCGCGCGATACCGGAAGGAACAGACCGGAGGGCTCGACGAGGTTCAGATCGGATCCGTGGACGATGCGCTGACGACCGCGACGGAGCTCATCGATCGGAAGAATCGAGTTCTGAAGTCAATCTTCGAGCAGGACGCGCTCGATGGCGAGCTCGAGAAGGCGATTCGCGCCGCCGGCAACGCCCGAGAGGTCGACGACCTCTATCTGCCGTACAAGAGCACCCGCAAGACCAGGGCGACGCTGGCCCGCGAGCGCGGGCTCGAACCACTCGCGAACCTCCTCGCGGCCCAGGTCGCACAAAACGCGCCCCGTGCATCGATTGTGGCTCCCTTTGTTGATCCGGCACGCGAGGTCGACGACGTGGAGGCGGCGCTGACAGGGGCCGGCGACATCATCGCGGAGCGCTGGTCTCAGGATGCCGCCATACGCTCGTGGTTGCGAGGTCAGCTCCGCCGCGGCGCCATTGAGACCAAGAAGAAACGCGGGTACCACGGCGATGACCATCGCTTCGAGAGCTTCTACGACCATCGCGAGCCTATCACCCGACTTGCCTCCCATCGCTTGCTCGCGATACGACGCGGCGAAGCCGAGGGCGCGCTCTCGGTGGCTATCGAGGTCGACGACGACCGGCTGACCGAGACGCTCGACCGGCGCCTACTCACGAATCCTCGATTCCTGTTCCGGCGCGAGCTCGAGACAACGGTACGCGACTGCTACACGCGGCTGCTGAAGCCGTCGCTGTCGACCGAGGTGCTGAGGTCGCTGCGGGAGGTGGCGGAACGCGACGCCATCGGCGTCTTTGCGACCAATCTCGGAGAGCTCCTGCTCGCGCCGCCGGCGCGCCAGAAGGCGATCCTCGGCATCGACCCCGGCTTCAGAACCGGATGTAAGGTCGTCGTCATCGATGCCACTGGCAAGCTCGTGGCCCATTCCACCGTGTATCCGACCGCGCCGCGCAACGACACTGAAGGCACCGACCGCGAGCTCACGCGGCTCATCGATGCGCACGACGTCGAGCTCATCGCTATTGGCAACGGTACGGCCTCACGTGAAACCGCGGCGTTCTGCGCCCGGCTCGGACCGGCACGGCCCGGTGTCACGACGGTCATCGTCAACGAATCTGGGGCGTCGGTCTACTCGGCAAGCGCGACCGCGCGTGAGGAGTTCCCCGACCTCGATCTCACCGTCCGCGGAGCGGTGAGCATCGCGCGCCGCCTGCAGGACCCGCTCTCCGAGCTCGTCAAAATAGAACCCAAGTCGATCGGCGTCGGCCAGTATCAGCACGACGTCAACCAGACTCAGCTCAAGAAGGCGCTGGACCGCGTCGTGAGCTCGGCGGTCAACCGTGTCGGTGTGGAACTGAATACCGCATCGGTGCCGCTGTTGTCCTACGTGTCCGGCATCGGCCCAAAGCTTGCGCAGGCCATCGTGGCACACCGGGAAGCCTGCGGCCGATTCCCGACACGTAGCGCCCTGTTGAAGGTTCCCCGCTTCGGGGCCAAGGCGTTCGAGCAGAGCGCCGGCTTCCTACGCGTACGGGACGGCGCCGAGGCTCTCGATGCCTCGGCGGTCCACCCCGAGAGCTACTATGTCGTCAAGAAGATAGCCGAACGCCTGGGGCGTCAGCCGCGCGATCTGCTTGGAGACGACAAGGCACTGCAGGGCGTCGATGCCGAGAGCTTCGTCGATGACAAGACCGGGCTCCCGACCATCCGCGACATCCTTGGCGAGCTTTCGAAACCGGGCCGCGACCCGAGACAGGCATACGAGCCTCTCCGTTTCGCCGAGGGGGTCGACTCGATCGACGATGTCGCGACCGGGATGCGACTCGAAGGTGTGGTTACGAACGTGACACACTTCGGTGCGTTCGTCGACATCGGCGTCCACCAGGACGGCCTCGTCCACATCTCCGAGCTCGACACACGCTTTGTCAAGGATCCGACCGCGGTCGTCAAGGTCGGCGACCGTCTGCTGGTCGAAGTGCTCGATGTCGACCTGCGCCGCCAACGCATCAGCCTGTCGAGGAAGCGTGCCTTGGCGGATGCTTCGCGGGCATCGATGACTGCGTCGCAATGAAGCCGTGGGAACTGCTCGGGCGGACCCGCACGCCGGACGGCAGCGACATGTCCCTGACCGTGCGAGACGGTGAATACGTCATCCTCGTGGACGGGAAGACGTTGATGTCGAGCCGACGCCACGGGTCGGAGGAAGCGCTGGCCACACTCGGATGTCGTCACGTCGGGCACGTGAAACGGCCCCGCGTGCTCGTGGGTGGGCTCGGCATGGGGTTCACACTGCGAGCGACGCTCGGTCTGCTCCCACCCGAGGCGATCGTGACCGTAGCTGAGCTTGTGCCCGGAGTGGTCGAATGGAACCGTGGACCGCTCGCGCCGTTGGCGGGACATCCGTTGAGCGACCGACGTGTTCGGCTCGAAGTCCAGGATGTCGGCCTCACCCTGCGTGGCAAATCAGGTCGATTCGACGCCATCTTGCTGGACGTGGACAATGGCCCGGCCGCGTTCACGGCGAATTCCAATCACGGTTTGTACGACAATACCGGAGTCGCTGCGGCCTACGCGGCGCTCCGACCCGGCGGGGCGCTGGCCGTGTGGTCTGCCAGCGACAATCGCAAGTTCGAGCAACGACTCCGCTTCCACGGGTTCGTCGCACAGACCGACCGCGTGCGGGCTCGCCTCAAGAAGGGCGGCGCCAAACACACCGTCTTCCTGGCGAGCAAGCCCGCACCCCAAGCGACGTCTGGCCGTCTGCGTTCCAGGCAGGCCACGTTCACGCACGGCGCGTAACAGAACATGCCCTCGCTCCTCGTTCTGTTGTTGTCGCTATCGGGGCTGGTCTTTTTCGCTGTCAGGTTGGTGACCGACCCGGCAGCCTGGCCAACCTCTGCCGTGGGCGTCGCTGCCTGCCTCCTTTTCGCCGCACGCAACGCGACCCTTTTCCGCTCCAATCGCACGATCGAAACGACACCGTCACTCTCGGAGATTTGCGATGTGGCTACGCTCGACGACGCCCTCGGGAGCGAGCGGGCGATTCTCTACAAACACAGCACGCGGTGCCCGGTGTCGTCGGTTGTCATCAATGAAGTGCTCCGGTTCGGCGAGACGCACCCAGACTGGAAGGTGTACGTGCTCAAGGTGATAGAACGGCGGGGCCTGTCTAACACGGTGGCCGATCGACTCGGCGTGCCCCACGCCTCGCCCCAAGCGTTCGTCATCAAACAGGGACGCTGTGTCTGGCACACGTCCCATTCCGGCATTACCGAGCAGCGGCTGAGCCGGCATGCCGCCTAGCAGTCAGCGCTCTCGAGAGTCCTGACAGCTCAAGCAGAACGGGGCCTCGGGGCAAGCCTTCAGCCGCGGGTACCCGATGGGCTCCTCGCAGGAACGACACTCCCCATAGACGCCCTTCCGATACGCCTCGAGCGAGGCGCGCACTTGCAGCAGCTTCGTCTCGAGCGTCGAGCGACTTGCCTTGGTCATCGCCTGCTGTTGCATTGCATCCATACGCGAGAGACGCCCGATCGGCGTCCCCAGATCGACCGGCTTCGACCCTTCTTTTGTCAGCTGGAGAAATTCCTCCAGACGCAGACGCTCGGCCAGCAGCGCCTGGTGCAGCTCCTCGAGCTGATCGGGTTCGAGCTCCGCGACGATCATCAGCAGGCGCTACGGCAGCGCCAGCGCCACCCACTCGCCCGGGAACTCGAGCGAGCCGATCGGCAAGACGATGTATTGCTTGCCCTCGTGCATGTAGGCAATCGGCGACCCGATGTTGCCAGCCCGAAACGCGGTCTCCCAGACGACCTCACCCGTCACTTTGTCGAACGCGCGGAACCCTTTGCCGGCGTCCGGCCCGGCGCCGGGCGGCGTGCGGACCATGATGGGATCACCTTCGCTGACGAACAGCAGGCTCTTGGTGAGCAGCGTCATCGCACGCCCCGGCTGCCCGAGCGGCGGCAGGTTCAGATGCGCGATGTCCGGATGGTCGCGTGGGCCGTCGCCGTTAGCAACCATCCACACGTGCTCGCCGGTGTTCATGTCGATCGCCGTGATACGTCCGTAGGGCGGCTTGAGCAGCGGCAGGCCTCTGGGCCCGGCCGGAAAGGCGCGGGTGCCACGCGTGTAGCGCACGTTCATCCGGTCCGGGTTGCCGGGCGTCAGGTCAGCCGCGAAGGTGCCGGTGACCGACGGCACGTAGAGCATCCCCGTTTCCGGGTCGAATCCGGCGCCGCCCCATTCGGCGCCGCCCACCGACCCGGGCAGCTGCAGCGTCCCCTTCCGATCGCCGTCCCCGTCGCCACGGATCGACGGGGGCGTGAAGATCTCCCCGAGGACGAATGGCGCGGTAATCGCGATCGCTTCTTCCCGCATCTCGGGCGTAAAATCGATCAGCGTATCTTGCGAGATGCCGTGCACGTCGAACGGCGCGGGCTTGGTGGGAAACGGCTGGGTCGGTGAAATCCACTCGCCCGGCGTGTCCGACCCCGGCACCGGCCGCTCGACGATGGGCCAGACGGGCTCGCCGGTGACCCGGTCGAACGTGTAGGCGATCGCCTGCTTGGTCAGCTGCACCACCGCCTTGATCTCGCGACCGTCCACCGTGATGTCCATCAGGATCGGCGCGACGTTGTTGTCGTAGTCCCACAGATCGTGATGCACCGTCTGGTAATACCAGACCATCTCGCCGGTCTCGGCCCGCACGCAGACGATGCTGTTCGCATAGAGGTTGTTCCCCGGGCGATGCCCGCCGTACATGTCGTTGCTCGGCGCGCCGGTCGGCAGATAGATGAGGCCCAGCTCCTCGTCGGCGCTCATGTGCGACCAGACGTTGCCCATCCCGGAGTATTGCCACGAGTCGTCGAGCCAGGTCTCCACCCCCGGCTCGCCCGCCTGGGGAATCGGGTTCCAGGTCCAACGCAACTCGCCGGTCCGCACGTCGTAGGCGCGCACGTAGCCCGGCCGGTTCTCCTTGGTCCGGGGGTGGTCTTGCATCGCCTGCCCGACCACCACGACATCGCGCACTACCAGCGGCGGCGACGTGTAGCTGAAGGGAACCAGCGCAGGCGTGTCTTCGTACACCCGCAGGTCGACCTTGCCGTCGTCGCCAAAACCTGAGATCAGCGCACCGGTGTCGAGGTCGATCGCCAGCAGATACGGCGGACGCACCGCCAGGATGCGCTGGCTCGCCCCGTCGCCTTCCCAGTAGCCGACACCACGATTCGCGGCCCCGCGCGGCGTCTCGTCACCGAGATAGTCGATCTCCTGCACCCAGACGGTTTCGCCAGTCGCCGGGTCGAACGCCTCGACCAGACCGATACCGTTCGACCCGTAGAGGACGCCATCGACCATCACCGGGGTCGACCGCAACTGGTTCGAGTACTGCAGGTCCGGCCACCGGTCGTGGAGCGTGGTGTCGACAGCCGAGCGGCGCCACACGATCTCGAGATCGTTCACCGTGTCGGCATTGATCTGGTCGAGCGGCGCGTAGCGCGTATAGCCGTTGTCGCCGCCGTGCACCCGCCACTCTCCGGAGGTGCCGTTCTGTGCCGCCGCGCCGGTCGGCAGCGCCGTCACCAGCAGGGCGACCGCCGGTAGCATCCGCATGCCGCATGGTCTCGAGATCATGGTCGCCCCCATTCGTCTTGTTCTCCCCAAAACGAATCCAAGCTACCGGAGCGCCGAGTACTCGGTCGGCACGATCATGCGCGCGTCGATCGTGTCCACCAGTTTCCGACCCTCGGAGTTCTCCGCGGCCACAATGAGACGCTGAAACTCCTCGTTCTGACCAAGGGTCCGCCACATCTCGTTCCGCGCATCGAGCGACGGGTAGCCCAGGATGTAGATGAACGTGTCCTCGGTGTCGGGGCCGGTGGCCGACGTAAAGTAGCCGATGTTCTCCATGCCGACCTGCTCGAACATGGCCGCAGTGTGGTCGCGAAATCGGTCCGACAGCTCCGTCCGCTTGCCGGCCACCGTCTTGTACATCAGCAGCTCGAACACCCGCGAGTCTGGCCGCTGCGCCGCCACCCCCCAGCCGGTGCCCAGGACCCCGAACGAGAACCCGACCAGGGCCAGTATCTTCCACTTCAGCATCGTTCCCTCCCACTCCCGCATGGTCGTAGACATCTCCGCCCGTGTACCCGGGCGAATCCTGCCAACAGAGGCCGGCGAAGCCCTCCGACTCCTCCTGCCTCCGGTCTCCTGACTTCTGATGAACGCTTCCCGGTGCATTGCAAACGGTTCGGCGGCCCGTGTCAAGGACCGAACAAGAGGAAGGGAGTAACATGGCGCTCGCATGCCCGCCGCGCCCGTGGTCCGCGTCTCCGGAATTCGCAAGACCTATGGCGCCACCGTCGCGGTCGACGACGTCTCGTTCGAGGTGCAACCGGGCGAGATTTTCGGGCTGATTGGCCCCAATGGCGCCGGCAAGACCACGACGATGGAATGCGTCGAGGGTCTGCGCCAGCCCGACCGCGGCCGCATCGAAGTCTTCGGACTCGAGCCAACCCGAGACGCCGCCGCGCTGCAGACACGCATCGGCGTGCAGCTCCAGGAGGCCCAGCTCCAGAAGCGTGTCAAAGTCTGGGAGGCCGTGGACCTCTGGGCCTCGCTCTATCCCACGACCGTCAACGGCGATCGGCTGCTCGACCAGCTCGGCCTCACCGAGAAGCGTGATGCCTGGTTCATGACCCTCTCGGGAGGCCAGAAGCAACGGCTGTTCATCGCGCTGGCGCTCATCAACGATCCGGAACTGGTGTTCCTCGACGAGCTGACGACCGGGCTCGACCCGCAGGCCAGGCGAACCATCTGGGACCTGGTGCGCGACATCCGCGAGCGTGGCAAGACGGTCTTCCTGACGACCCATCTGATGGAGGAAGCCGAGCGCCTGTGCGACCGCGTGGCGATTATCGAGCACGGCCACATAATCGACCACGACACCCCGGCTGAGCTGATCGCCAGGCACTGTCCCGAGCGCACCGTGGTCGTGGCCACGGCGCACGATGACGCGGCGGCGCACTTTCAAGCGCTTCCCTCGGTCGACACCGTCACAGACGAGGACACCCGACTGAGTGTCCACGGACGCGGCGACGAGTTGGTGACCGAGGTGATTCACTGTCTCTCGGAGCACCGGATGCACGTCACCGAGTTCCGCACCGAGCAGCCGACGCTCGAGGACGTGTTCCTCAAGCTGACCGGCCACTCCATCCGGGGCTAGATAGATGCTGCGACAGCCACCAGTCCCCTCCTGTCTCCTGTCTCCTGTCTCCTGATTCCTATGAGTTCTTCTCCTCCCCTCCGTGGCCTCTGGAAACTGACCTGGCTCGAGATCAAGATCTTCGTCCGCGAGCCGATGGGTTTCATCAGCGCCATCGGCATCCCGGTGTTGATCTTCGTCGTGCTGGGGCGAACGCTCGGCCAGCGGCTCGGCGAGGCCACGACCCAGGCGGCCGTCCAGCTCAGGGTCGGTCTGCCGATCTTCGCCGCCGTGTTCATCGCGATCAACACGGTCTTGTCGCTGGTCGCGATCATCTCGATCTATCGGGAAGGCGGCATCCTGAAACGGCTGCGCGCCACACCGCTCGCACCGGTCACGATTCTCGTGACGCACGTGCTCGTCAAACTGCTCCTGACCGCCGTCACCGTCGTCCTGATGGTGCTCGCGGGTCGCCGCTACTACCCGGCAGGGGCAGATGTTCCGGTCGTGGCCTTCAGCCTCGCCTTGCTCCTCAGCACTTGGAGCATCCTGTCAATCGGCTTCATCATCGCCAGCGTGGTCCGCACGGCGCGGTTCGCTCCTCCGCTCGGCAGCCTCGTGCTGGGCAGCATGTTGCCCTTCTCTGGCCTGTTCCCGATCGACCTGCCGCCGTCGATGGAGCTGGTGTCCCGGGCGATGCCGCTCACCTATGCGGTGTCGCTGCTCTCCGGGGTTTGGCGGGGCGAACCGTGGTCGGCCCATCTCGGCGACATCGGGGCGCTGGTAGTGGTGTTTTCCGTTTGCACACTGATTGCGTCGCGCGTGTTTCGGTGGGAGTGAGATTCCACCAGGCGGCTCCTACGACGTCAGCCTGGTCATTGGCTTCAGGCTACGGGCTTCAGGCGCTCGTACTGAAGGTGCGCGCGGACGGAGCGGTCGCTACACTAGAACGATGTCGTTGCCTTCGTGGCGGGCCACCGGCCTGCTCTTCGAGAACTGCAACTGCCAGCTCCTTTGCCCGGCGCACGTCTCGTTCAAACAGGCCTGCACCCACGAGCGCTGTCAGGGCCACTGGGCGATGCACATCGAAGAGGGCCACTTCGGCGAGGTCGACCTGGCCGACACCAGCGTCGTCGTCGTTTACGACACGCCGCAACTGATGTTTGAAGGGGGCTGGACTGAGGCGTGTTACATCGACGAACGGGCCGCCGAGCCACAACGTGCGGCGCTCGACGACATCGTATCGGGCCGCGTCGGTGGCCCCTGGGCCATTCTGGGCCGCTTCGTCGAGACCCGGCTCGAGACCAGATTCGTGCCGATGCGATTCGAGGACGACGGCGGGGAGATACGACTTTCGGTCCCCGACATGCTCGAGAGCACCATCACGGCAATTCGCGGTGCCGACGGTAAGTCGGAGGCGCGTCTCGAAAACCTCCACAACGTGATCCACGGACCGACCCACATACTGGCGCGCGGCGACACGCGCTGCACCGACCGCGTGTTCGACTTCGAGAACGTTCGATCACACGGACTGTATTCCCGCTTCACCTGGCAGTCTGCCCCCTGACCGGCGCACCCGCGCTCTCTGGAACACTGGCACAGCGCCTGCTTGTCTCTAGGTCACAGTGGGCTTTGCCGCCACCTCCAGAGGACGGAGACTGCCACAAACGTGCTCTATGCCCTCTGGTCGGCGTCATATCGTCGTTCTGGTGTCGGCAGACCGACATCAGACGCCTTGCGAGCCAGCGCACGCCCATACTGGAAAGCGCCATGCCAACCAGCACCTATTCCCAGATTCCGACGCTCGTCGGCTTTCTCGAGCGCCTGATGCCGACTTCGATCCTCGACATAGGCCTCGGCAACGGCAAGCTCGGGTACGTCGCGCGCGATCTGCTCGATGTGATGCACGGCGAGCGGTACCGCATGGAGGATTGGCAGCTGAAGCTCGACGGCATTGAGGCGTTTCCAGACTACATCCAGGACCATCAGCGGGCCATCTACGACGACATCCTGATCGGCGATGCCTTCGATGTGATCGACCGGGTGGGACAGTACGATGTGATCCTGGTAGGCGACGTGCTGGAGCATCTGGAAAAGACCCGAGCCGAGGCATTTCTCGACAAGTGTTGCGACCACTGCACGCAGGCGGTCATCCTCTCCATCCCGCTAAGCGAAAAGTGGACACAGGAAGACATCTACGACAACCCGTACGAGCGGCATCGGTCGTTCTGGAAGTCCGAAGACTTCGAGTCGCGGGCACAAGAGTTCAAACTGCTCGACTTCGCCGGTGTGGGACAGTACGGGACATTCTTGATGCGGCGCGAAGACTACCAGCACCATCAAGCGCGACGCACGGCGGACACGCTGGCCGGCGACGAACAGCCGGCGGCGGCGGTTGCCGCGCTCGAAGCCGCCCTCCACACACTGCCTCCCAATCTCAACACCCTGCTGCAGTTGGCCGACCTGCTCGTCCGGCAGGGCGCAATCGAGGCCGCCATCCACTGGCTGCGAGTCGGCCAAGGCCACTTCCCTGACGAACCGTCCCTCGAGCCCTTCATCGCGAGCCTGATGCAGCTGATGCCACCGGCCGATACGCGCCACAGACTGAGCGCGTAAGAGACCCACCGCAGAAGCGCGTCGCCTGCATCCAGATGCCCGAATGCTATGATGGGGCATCGTCAGCTACCAGACCGCCAGGACTGGCTGGTCACCAGCGCTGCACACGTCGATCTACGCTGTCGCCGGTAGGCTCGACGACCGTCGATGCCCATCGTTCAGGTTGACGATCCTCAGGATCCACGACTCGGCGACTACCGCGACGTGCCGGACCCGGTGCTCTTGCGCGAGAGGGGCATCTTCGTAGCCGAGAGCCGCCTCGTCGTGCGGGAGCTCCTGGCCCACCCGCACCTGCGAACACGTTCCCTGCTCGTCACCGAGGCCGCCCTCGAAAGTCTCCGCGATCTGCTCGACGCTCGCCCCGGCGACCACACGATTTACGTGGGGACCCATCAGTTTCTGAAGCGCGTCGTCGGCTATAAAGTGCACCGGGGGTGCCTGGCTGTTGGAGAACGTCCGCCGCCGAGGCCCGATACCGAACTGCCACAGCTGGCTTCGGCGCGGCTGGTCGTCGTGCTCGAGAACGTCGGCAATCCAGACAACGTCGGCGGCATCTTCCGCAATGCCGCGGCGTTCGGCGCCGCGTGCGTGCTGCTCAGCCCCAACTGCTGCGACCCGCTCTACCGCAAGGCGATTCGCACCTCGCTTGGTGCCACACTGCGGGTGCCGTACGGCATCATCGAGGATTGGCCGCATGGACTGGCTCGTCTGCGGGACCACGGCTTCACCGTTGCGGCGCTCACGCCCGATCCGGACGCCGACGATCTCGAGTCGTTCATCGAACACCGGCCGCCCCGGGTGGTGTTGCTCCTGGGCACCGAGGGCCCAGGACTAAGCGCGGGGGCAGTCGATCGTGCCGACCGGCACGTGCGCATTCCGATCGCTCCAGGCATCGACTCGCTGAACGTCGCAACCGCCTCCGGCATCGCGCTGCACCGGCTAGGAAATCTTTCGTGAGCACGCCCGAGCTGCCTGCCTCCCACGGCTCAAGCCGATGGCCCTGGAACTGAAATACGCGTCAGACGCGACCGCGCTGCTCGACGACCTGGTCGACGCGCTGGGTCACAGCAAGAGCCCCGCCGGCGTGGTGATTCCGGTGCTCATGCCGTCGCTGCCGCTGGTGGACCGCGCGAAGGCGGAGCTGGCCCGCCGTCACGGGGTGGCAATGGGCGTTGAGTTTCTGCTGCCCGGCTCCTTCATCGAACGCATCGCTCAGCGGGTAGGACTGGACCCGGTGCACCCGTCCTGGCGACCAGAGGGCCTGGCCTGGCGCCTGCTGCCGCTGCTGGCGGCGATGGTCGAGGAAGGCCACACGCCGAGGCTTGAGTCGGCCTGCGTCGATGACCGCGCGCGGCAGGCGCTGGCCGCCGAGCTGGCCGACCGCTTCGACCAATACCTGTATTTCCGACCGTCGATGATCGCCGCCTGGGACCGAGGCGAGCCCTTCGAGGACCTGCCCGAGTCGGCCCGGGGTGATGAAGCCTGGCAACGCGAGCTGTGGCGGCGCCTCTCGCACGGCTTGATCGACCAGCCCCATCCGGCCGCACGCCTGCGTGACCTGGTCGCGCGTGTCGGCAAAAGTGACGGCGAGCTGCCGGCCTCGCTCGAAGTGCTCGCCACCGGTCCCCTACCTCCCACCCTCTTGCCGCTCTTGTGCGCCCTGGCAACCCGGACCCGCGTCTGTCTGCGTGCCCTGCTGCCGTCGACCGAGTATCTCGGCGACATGAAGGCGGGCCGCACGCAGATGCGCGCGGGCCAGGCGGTTGACCTGGCCTGGGAAGGGCATCCCTTGCTGTCGCATCTTGGCAAGCAGGCGGTCGACACGTTTCGCAGCTTCGAAAACGCGTTGGTCACCGAGGGACAGGAGTACGACGTCATCAAGCAGCCCGAGCCCGTGTCTGACACGCTGCTGGCCAGACTGCAAGCTGACATTCGCGCGGCACGCCAGCCGGGTGCCGAGGACCAAAGCCCCCTGCGCGAGCCGGACCGCTCGCTGCGGGTCCACCGCTGCCACGGCGCGCGGCGCGAGGTGGAAGTGCTGCGCGACGAGCTGCTGGATGCCTTTAGCAACCTGCCAGATCTGGAGGCCAGCGACGTTTTGATTCTCGCGCCCGACCTCGACACCTACGGCCCCTTGGCAGAAGCCGTCTTGACGACCGGCGCCCCTTCTCTGCCACTGCTCCTCTCCGAACGGCGTCTCGACCGAAGCGACCCGCTCGTGCGCGGCATGCAGCAGCTGCTGCGGCTGGTGGCCGGTCGCGCCCCGCTGAGCGAAGGGTTGGCGCTGCTGGAGCTGCCTGCCGTCTCGGCCTGTCTGGAGGCGATCGGCACCGACCCGGAGATGCTGGCCGATCGGCTGCGCGCCTCCGGCATCACGTGGGGCATCAACGCCGCCCATCGGCAGGCGCTCGACGCCGGCACCCAGGACACCGGCACCTGGCGCGGCGGGCTAGACCGGCTGCTGGCGGGGCTCTGGCTCGGCGACGCCGACACCGCATCGGATGCCGAGCAACGACCTGCCCTGCCGGTGTCCGGCGACCTGGGCGCCGACCCGACATCGATGAGCACGTCCCTCGATTGGCTGGAGGGTCTGGTGCGATTGCTCGAAGACTGGCAATCGCCCACCAGCCCGGGCCGTTGGGCCGAGCGCATGGACCAGGCGCTGGACCAGCTTCTTGGCGCCGGGATCGNCGATGCCGCTCCGGCGGCTGCCGTCGACCTCATCGACCAGCTTCGCGCCGCCGAGAGCGAGCACGCCTGCACCCTGCCGATGGAGGCGGCCGCCGTGGGCGACTGGCTCGACCAGGCCGCGCAGGACGAGGTGCGCGCGGNGTCGAGAGTCGCTGGCAGCATGGCAATGGGCGGGTTCAAGCCGATGCGTGCCATCCCCTGCCGGGTGCTGGCAGTCCTGGGCCTCGACGACGCCGCCTTTCCGCGCCGGACCCGCGCGCCCGCCTGGGACCTGCTGGCAACAAAGCCGCGCCCCGGCGACCGCGACCCGGTCCTGGAAGACCGGCAACTGTTTCTAGACGCCATCCTGTCGGCCGGCGACAGGGTCATCCTGACCGCCACGGCCCGTAACATCCGCAGCAACAAAGAGGAGCCGCTGTCGGCCTGTGTGGACGAGATGCTGCGCGTCGCCGCCCTCACCGCCAACGGACAGCTCGGTACGGCAGACGACGTCTACGCGACGTTGATTGATGACCACCCGCTTCAGCCGTTCAACCCCTCCTGCTTCACCGGTGCGCGAGCCTCGTTCGACACCGGCCATCTCGAAGTCGCCAGAGCCTGCCGGCAGCAGGAGGAGGTGGCCACGCCATTCCAGACCGGCACGGTCGAACCGCCCGGCGAGGTCCGGTCAGCCGATCTCGAGCTGCGCGAGATGATCCGGGTGCTGAAAGATCCCTGGACGACCTGGCTGGCGTCGCTGGGTGTGGTGCTGCCCCGAGAAGGTGACGACCCGTTCGCCCTGGACCGCGAGCCAGTGGCGGCACCCTCGGGCCTGAACCGGTGGCAGCTGCAAACGGCGGTCATCGACACCGTACTGGCAGGTCGGACCGCCTTCCTGGAAGACCGCCTGGCCGCCGACCGTCTGATGCCCTACGGAAACCTCGGTGCCGCGATGGGCACCGAAACGGTGCAGCAGGCGGTGACCCTGGCCCGGTGCGCCATGCGGGAGGCGGGTGGCCCACTGCAGCCGCATCGACTAGCGTACCGCGACGGGAGCCCGCAGGTCGCCGGCAGCATCACCGTCAGCCCCGACCGCAGCCTGCATGTGCTGGTGATGCCCGCCGAGCTAAAGGACAAGCCTCATCACCGTCTCGATGCCTGGGTGCGCGCTACCTTCGCCGCCTCGTGCGGGATGCGCGGCGACACGCTCGTAGTGTCCAAAGATGCCGAGCGAGTCAGGGTCGACCGTATGCCGTCGATGGATCCGACCCAGGCGCGAGCCGCGCTCGATGCGCTGCTCCAGCTCTGTGAGGACGCCCGGCGACGCCCGCTGCCCTTCGGGCCCAAGACCAGCCACGCGATCTTCGCTGCGAACCGGAAAGGCTCCGACGAGACCACTGCCGCCCTGAAAGCTTGGGCACAGCAACCCAAGGGACCACCGGGTGAAGGCGACAGCGCGTCGGCCCAGCTCGCCTGGCGCGACCGGGACCCATTTGCCACCGACACGATCGACGAGTGGCGCCGACTGGCCGCGGAGGTCTTTGGCCCGGTGGAGGCCTGGTTCGCGCAGACCGCCGCCACATCGCGGCACGGGGTGAGCAGTGGCTAATTTCCATCTGCACAGCACCGACGTGCCGATCGGCCTCTCGGTCATCGAAGCCAGTGCCGGGACCGGGAAGACCTGGACCATCTCGCACCTGGTGCCGCGTCTGCTCATCGACGACGTGGTCGGCGACATCGGCAAGCTGCTGCTGGTGACCTTCACCGAAGACGCGGCCCGCGAGCTGGGCGAACGCACACGCCGCCAACTGGCGACGCTTGTGAGCCATGCCGACGCCAGCACCGATCCTGGCGAGGGTGAAGGCGGCATTCGCGTGCTGCTCGAGCGTCTTGAGCAGCTCGACGCCTCACAACGAGACGCCGCGATGGTACGGCTGCGGCTGGCGCTTGCCGAAAGCGACCAGCTCGCCATCTCGACCATTCATGCCTTCTGCAAGCAGGTGCTGGCATCCGAGAGCTTTCTGTGCGCCATGCCCGCCGGGTTCGAGGTGCAGTCAGACGCCAGCGAGCTGAAGGCAGACGCGGTGAAAGACACGTGGCGCACCGATCTTGCCGCCGATTCGCTGCTGGCCGCCGTGGCGGCCCTCGGCAACTGGTCGGTCGAGGGTGACCTCAAGGCCTGGCGCACCCTGACCCAACGACCCTCCACCCGCATGGACCCCGAGCCGCCTTCGCTCGAAGCGGCGCGGAACCGGGTGGCGCACGCACTCCAGGTCCTCAAGGAAGCCCGCGACGACGCGCGCCAGCTGAGCGAGATTGCCCACCGGGACAAGGTCAAGTTGAACAACTCGGCCAGCAATCCGGGCGAAGAATCGGTGGCCCAGCTCGACACCTGGCACACGCTGCTCGAGGCGATGGACCCGCAACACCCCCCCGTGGAAGTCCTTCGTGTCGCCAACCGACTGAAAGACGCCGGCTCCTGGTTCGCCAGGCGAAGCGCAGCGGGCAAGACCGCCTCGACCGAGGCGAGCGAGCTGGGGATCGTCGCGGCTGCGACGGCGGTAGGCGCCACCATCGGCGCCACCGGTTGGGCCTGGCTGGCGCACCTGAGCCGGTCGGCGGGACACCGCTTCGAGCGCAGCCTTCGACGCCACAACGGTGTCACCTTCGACGGCCTCATTCAGAAGCTGCACCACGCACTGTGCGTGGGACCCAACCGGGCGGCCCTGGCCCGGCGTCTGGCCGACAAGTGGACGGTGGGCCTGATCGACGAGAGCCAGGACACCGACCAGCAGCAGCTCGAGATCTTCAAGACGATCTTCGACCGCGACAAGGGATCGAGTCGACTGATCCTCGTCGGCGACCCCAAACAGGCGATCTACAGCTTTCGCGGCGGCGACCTCGATGCCTACCTGGCTGCGCGACCAGCAAATGACAATCACGACGACGCTGCGCGCATCAACGATCTGGGCACGACCTACCGCGCGGCCCCCGGCTTGGTGACAGCCCTCAATGCGGTTTTCGGTCGCACCCGTGCCTTCGGCAATCCTGCCCTCGCGTATCCGGACGCGACCGCTGCCCGCGAAGATGCCGATCTCCCCCTGCCCGACGACGGGCTGGGACGTCTGCTGGCCTGGGTGGTGCCCGACGACGAGACCGGGTTCTGGAGCCTGGCCGAACCACGCCGCAAGCGCGCCGCCGACTGCACCGCCACCGCCATCGTCGATCTGCTCGACCGCCCGCTTGGCACGGCGCGCACGACAGCCAAAGCTGTCGACGACGACCCGGTCAACCCGTCGCACATCGCCGTGCTGACCCGCACCAATCGGGAGGCCCGGCTGGTCTACGAGGCGCTACGCGCGCGGGGCGTGCCGACCGTGGTCCGCGACGACGGCGACGTCATGCAGAGCGAGACCGCCTCCGACCTCGCGTCCATTCTCAAAGCGGTGCTCTCGCCCACCCATCCAGGCTGGCGACGCGCCGCCATGGCCACCCGTCTGTTCGGCTACGACTCGGCGATGCTCGCCGACCTGACCAGCACAGACGCCGAGCTGCGGCTGGCGCGATTCTCGAAGTGGGGAGACCTGTGGCGGCGCCACGGCATTGCCACGCTGATGGCCGCGCTCGAGACCGACTCGGGGGCCACCCTGCGTCTGGCCAGAGCGCCGCTGGGCGAACGCCACCTCACCGACCTGCGGCATCTCGTGGAGCTGCTACAGACCCGAGAAGCCGAGGGCCCACGGTCGCCCGAAAAGCTGCTGCAGTGGTTCGACGGCGAGCGGATGTCGGAGGGCAGCACGGCGGACGAGCGACTGCACCGGCTGGAAGCGGACGGCGATGCCGTGCAGGTGGTCACGGTGCACCGAGCCAAGGGGCTGGAGTTCGACTTCGTCTTCTGCCCGTATCTCTGGTCCGTGATGAAGGACGGCACGGTAGCCGAGCGTCTGCTGGTGCGCGATGACACCGGCTGGGTGCTGGCCGACGGGTCGCAACAGGACAATCACGCCGCGCTCGCCGCCCGCAACGCCGAACGCCTGCAGGAAGACCTGCGCCTGGCCTACGTGGCGCTGACCCGCGCCCGTCGCCGCGTCACGCTGCTCGCCGGCCCGCTCGGCTACACCGCCAAATCCAGCCTGCCGCCGAGCTCGCTCGACTGGCTGCTGCGCGCTGACGAAAACACGAACAGTGTGGAGGACTGGTACTCCGCGACCCGCGACCGAAAGAAGGATGCCTCGAGTTGCGAGCATGGCGACACTCTGCGCCGCCTGCACGACGAGTGTCCCGACGTGATCACCGTGTCCGCCCCACCCGAGTCGACCGACACGCCCTGGACCGCCAGCGGCGATGGCGATACCCCCATGCACGCACGCCCATCGCCCACGCTCGACCTCAAGGCCTGGAGCCTCACCAGCTTTTCGCGGCTGGCGCATGGCCGGCACGAGGAGCGAGAGCGCCGAGACCCTGCCACCGTGGTCGAGCTACCCGCAGAACCACCTGAGGCCGCCGCCGCTGAGCGTGATCTCGATCGAGAGGTCCCGCTGGCAGACTTTGCCCGCGGCACCCAGGCCGGAAGCTGCCTGCACGAGCTGCTGGAGCACTGGGATTTCCAGGAGGACACCGAGGCGCTGGTCGAGCATCGGTTGCGACGGCACCGCCTCTACTCGGACGAGTCCGCGCATGCCGTGCGACAGCATCTCGACGACCTCAAAGCCACGCACCTCGGCAGCCTCGACGCCTCTCTCGACACTGCCGCCGCCGACAAGGCGCTGTCCGAGTGGGAATTCCTGCTGCCGCTGGGTCACACCGGCATTTCCGGTCAGGCCCTGTCGGACGTATTCGGTCGCCACGCGCGCAACGACGACGAGCGCCGCTACGCCCTCGACCTCGCCGGTCTGCCCGGCCAAGCGCTGTCCGGCATGCTCACTGGATTCATCGACCGGCTGGTGCGCGCAGACAGCCGCTGGGGTGTCGTCGACTGGAAGAGCAACTTCCTCGGCTCGCGCTACGGCGACTACAGCCAGCGGGCAATGTGGCGGTGCGCAGCGGGCCAGCACTATCTCCTGCAGGTTCACCTCTACTTGGTGGCCCTGCGCCGCTATCTGTTGCTGCGTGCCCCGGACTTCATCGCCCTGTCCGGCTATCTCCTGTTCCTGCGCGGCATCCACCCCGGGTCGCACCTCGGCGTGCTCGAGATCACCCCGCCCGACGCGCTGCTCGACGACCTCGACGACCTGTTCGCGAGCCCTGTCAGCCCTGTCAGCCCTGTCGGTCCGGCAAGTGAGGTCCCCGCATGAGCCAGGCCGCCATCGACCTATTGCGGCGCCGGTGGGACCTGCCCGACGAGGCCGCCCCCGTGCTCGAGCACTTCTTCAGCTCGTGGGCTGCCGGCCACACCTCACTCGAGCTGAGCGAGGAAGAAGCCACCCTGCTTGCCACCAGTCCCGCCGTCAGGCTTGTTGGAGATGGCCCCGCCGTGACGAAAGGACACGACGGCAGCCCCGTACCACTCGTCTTGCGTGGCACGCGCCTGCAGACATGGCGCCTCGACCAGGCCGAGACCCGCGTCGCCAACAGGCTGCGGGAGCTGGCGGCTGAATGTACTGACGCTCCGGATGTTGACGGCGAAGACATCACCCAACTCTTTCCCGACCCGAAGTCGGCTCAGCGGCGCGCCGCCATGCTCGGCCTGCAACGGGCCCTCGCCCTTGTCACCGGCGGTCCCGGCACCGGCAAGACCACCGCCGCCGCGCGGCTGCTGGCGCTGCTCGCCCACCGCGAGCCCGGCATCCGCGTGGCCCTCGCCGCACCCACCGGCAAGGCCGCAGCCCGTCTGGGCGATGCGATCGGCCAGGCCGCTGTCACACTCGACGGTACACTCGCCGGCGTGCGCCCACGGATGGAACGGGCCGCCTTCCAGGCACGGACCCTACACCGCCTGCTCGGCTGGAATCCGCGCACCGACCACTGCCGCTTCCATCGGGGCAACCCCTTGCCCCACGACGTCGTGGTCGTCGACGAAGCCTCCATGCTCGACCTCGTGCTATGGGACCGTCTGCTCTCGGCCATGGGACCAAAGACCCGCCTCGTCGTCCTCGGCGACCATCGCCAACTCGAAAGCGTCCAGCCCGGCCGCGTGCTCGCTGAAATGATTCATGCCGCCGATCGTAGTGCCGGCGGAGTCCTGGCCGACAGCCACGTCGAGCTCGACCGCAACTACCGCTTCGAGTCCCGCCCTGGCATCGGCGGCCTCGCCGCCGCCATCCGCAGCCACGACGCCGATGCCGTAATCGAAGCCCTCACCAACAAGGAGTACAACGACCAACTGCTGCACTATCCGTCAGCGCTGGTAGACGACGCCCTCGGACAGGTGTGGCCAGAGGTCATGGAGGTGGTCCGAGCGCAGGGCCCCGACGAGGCCCTAGCGGCCCTGAACCGTGTGCGCATCTTGTGCGCCCTCCGACGCGGCCCCTACGGTGTCGAAGGCGTCAACGTCCTCATCGAGACCAGGCTGCGAGCCGAAGGCCAGCCTGCCGGAGAGTGGGCCCACGGCCGACCGGTGCTGGTGACCGCCAACGACCCACACACCGGCCTCTTCAACGGCGACGTCGGTGTGCTCTTGAATGGAAAGGACGGACGCGACATCACCGCCTGGTTCCCCGGCCCAAAGGAACCACGCAGCGTCCTCCTGGCCGCCCTACCCAGCCACGACACCGCCTGGGCCATGACCGTGCACCGCTCCCAAGGTAGCGAATTCGACTCCGTCCTACTCGTCCTCCCCCCCCAGGAACACGAGCTATCCAGACCCGAGCTCCTCTACACCGGTGTAACCCGCGCCAAATCTAGAGTCCTGATCGCCGCCGACGAGGCGGCCTTACGCGCCGCCTGCCAACCGCGCCCGCCGCGGCGCACGGGGCTCCTTGAGAAGCTCAACGGACGGAATCAGACTTCGCCGACCTGATGGCACTGGACGGAATCAGACCGGGCAAGAACTCAATGAGTCGTCGCGGCGGACGCGCAAAGCGATCGGCCCCTGCGGGACGTGGCTGATGCAGCGCAGCGTCGGGTTTCATCGCTCGCCGCCTGAACACCCGGCCTCGAAAGCGGCTGGGCTATCGCACTCCGGAGGAATGCTTCTATGCCGAGTAGTCAGTGTTGCACTTCAAACTTGAACCGAGACCTGGTGGCGCCTGGAAGAGGAAGCGCATTCCCAGAGTATCGCGGTAAAAGGTGACCGCCCGTTCGATATCGTTCACAGGGACGGCAATCTGCCCGATTTGGGCGAGTTCAAAGTTACCTGTCACAGCGTCGCTCATGAAACTGTGAGCTCCATCCCTTTGTTGGGCGGCGCCGCGACTACATGTAAGAATCCCAATGCCTTTGAAAATGCCTGCACGAACTACTCCGACTCGAGACGCCGCTTCATGTCAGTGTATGCCGTCTCAATTAGCTTCATCAGAGCCCCGGTGTCGATGTCATCTTCCGGCCTGAGCTTCACGTGTCGCATGAACCGGCCCACCATCAGCAGGACATCGTGCACCGCTTCCGCATGTGTTGGCGGACGCCCTCTCTCATCACGCTAACTGCTCGAAACTTTGGTGGCCCTTCGGAAACACAGCCTTGTGAATATCTGTGGATTCGTACCGAGCCAACCGACGAATCACGATTCTGACACCCTCTTCGCCCCATTCCAGGACAGCCCCTGGACCAACTCCAAGCCTTCGACGCACTTCAGCCGGAACCGAAATCCGTCCCTGCGGGGTGACTCTCGATCGAGCAAGTGCCATGGATGTATCTTGGCACGGTAACAAGAACATCAAGCGGGCCTGAAGGCCCTTGCTACCGGGGAAGACGGAGATTTGCGGTCAGGGTGTATCTCGCACGGCGGACAGGTCGATGAGGGCGGCGGTGGGGGCGGCTTCTTTGAAGAGGTCGACCATCCACTGGTGGCAGGTGAGGACGAGAACCTGGTTGGTCTGGGAAAGCTCGACGAAGGCGGCGGCGGCGCGCTGGGCGCGCTCCTGGTCGAAGTTGACGAGCACTTCGTCGACGATGACGGGCAGGCGTTCGGTCTCCTCGCCCATGCTCTGGATGAGGCCAAAGCGGAGTGCGAGGTAGAGCTGCTCGTAGGTGCCGCGGCTGAGCTGTTCCGGGATCTTGCGGACGCCGGTCTCGTCGACCACCGAGATCTCCTGCTCCCCCACCGTGACGTGCAGCTTGGGATAGCGCCCGCCGGTCAGGCCGTGAAAGAAGGTCTGCGCGCGGCGCACGACGTCGGGCTGGCGCTCCTCTTCATACTTCTTGCGCGCTCGGACGAGGAGGGATCGGGCCACGACCAGCTTGGACCACTCGGCGACGAAGACCCGCAGCTCTTCGACGAGCTCCTCGCGACGGCCACGCTGCCGTGAGGCGTCTTCGTCGCTGGAGAGCTGCTTCATCCGAAGCTGCAGACTGCCGCGCTCTTCGTTCTGCTCGGTGGTGCGCCGCGTTTGCTCCTCCAGCGTTGATTCGGCCTGCCGGAGATCGTCGTCGGTCCGGTCTTTCGTGGTCGACGCGAACGCGGCGCGCACAGTGTCGAGATCTCGCTCGCCACCCCAGATGGCGCGCAGGCTGGACAGATGCTGCTGGCGTGTCCGTTCGAGGCCCTGGCGTTCGATCTGCTGCCGCGCCCGGCGCCTGAACATCTCGTTGTCGTCGGTCTCTGCGTGCGAAAGCAGCTCTCGGATGCGGTCGTCCTCGGCCGTTCGCCGGGTGGTGGCCTGGGTCAGGTTGGCGTCGCACTCTTCGGCGGCCCGCACCGCTGCTGTGCGCACGGCCACCGCTTCACGGGTCTGGTCGAATCGCTCGACGAGCCGGTCGGCGGCCTGGGCGACCGCCATCGGGGCATCAGCGACCGCCAGCGTCTTCTTGGCGTCAGGATGCGCGTCGGCGACACGTGTGACGTCGGCGATGTAGGTGTCGATGTCTTTCTGAATGGCCGCGATGCGGGCACGCCTCTCGTCGACGCCGTTGGCCACGACACGCGCGGTCTCGACATGCGAGAAGATTCCGGTGACGGTGTCCGGCGTCAGTATCTCTGACAGGCCCTGTTGTACTAGCCAGGCGGACCAATTGGCGTCGACCTGCTCGACCGCCGCTTGCTGAGCGTCACGCCGGGTACTGGCGGCCTCGCCCCGGTCTAGCAGCCGTGCGACTTCCTTCTCCGAATCATCGAGCGCGGTCTGGAGTCGCGCGCGGTTCTGGTGCCGTTCGGCTTCCTGCGCGAGCGAGGTTTCGACCGCGTCCAGCTGGTCGTATCCTGGAAGCTGGTTTGGCTCCAGGTCGAGCGCGAGCGGTTCGAGCGCGGCCACGAGCGCCGCCCGCTGCTCGTCGGCGCGACGGCGTGCCTCCTTCACCAGCCCGTCCAGTGCGCGACCATCGGGCTGACCGGACGGAGACGACGCGGACGACCGCGTCATGACATAGGCCGCTACCGCGCCAACCAAGAGTGCGGCGCCGGCTACGAGCGTCGCCGCGTTCCGGTCCGAGGCGAGGCCGAGCGCCAGGAGCAGCACGCCGAGTGCCGCCAGGACACCCGGCAGGGCAAGGCTTCGGCCTGCGGCGGTTGGTGCCTCTTCAGTCCCACCGGCCGTCTGCGCCTCGAGGTCTCGGTGTCGCTGAGCCGCCTGGTCGTGTTCCGCAAGACGGCTGCGCGCAGTCCGTAACGCAGTGCGCCGCACTTGCAACGCGTCGGGCGACAGCTGGCCGGTCGCGCCCGCGGCATCCTTGGCATGAGTTGCCAGTCGCGCCCGCGCCTCCTCCATCTGCTGCGCCGCCTCATCCGCTCGCTGTCCCGCCTGTTCAGCTCCGCGTGCCTGCTCTCTCAGGTCGTCGCGCGCCGAGTCCTGCCGCGTCTTCCACTGTGATACTTCGTCGCGGCGTGGTATCGACGTGTCGAACGCTGCGAGACGGGTCTCGTCCCACCCGGGACCCAGCTCGTTCAGCGTGTTCGTCAGGTCGGTCTGGAGGGCCTGCAGCTCAGCCTCGCGCTTGGGCAGGTCGCGCACCGAGGCGTCGAAGCCGCCACGTCCCCGGCGAATCGTCTCGACTGCGGCGGCGTCGCCAACCAGCGCCTCACCTTCGACCGGACGGTCGGCCAGCTCGCGGGCGCGCGTGAGCTTGTCGCGGGCGGCAGCCACCAGCTCGTCGGCGTCGCGGCGGCGCGACTCCAGCTCGTCGAGCCTGACGATCGGGTCGTCGGGGAACCCGGTGCGCTCTGGAATCTCGTCGAGCCGTGCCTCCACGTCGAGCAGCGCCACCCACTCGTCCCACGACCGCTGCCGTCTTCGCAGTTCCTCCACTCGGGCGCGTGCTTCGTCCACCTGCGTGTCGAGCGCTGCCACCTCGTCCACCAGCTCCGCGCTGCGTGACACCGCGTCGCCATACTCCCGCGACTGCGACTGGGCCTCCCTCAGCTTGGTCTCCACCTCCTGCAGCTCGGCCAGCAGCTTGGCGACCGGCTGCTTCGAGCCACGGGGCGCGAAGATGTCGTCCGCGCGATCCTTCAACTGCTTGAGCGCCTGTGGCAGCCGCGCCGCGCCGGTGCCCGCGCTGTAGATGCGGCTGTTGATGCCGTTCTCCTCCTCCGACTCCAGTTGCCGCAGGTCGTCGAGGTCGAAGGCGAAGACCGATTTGAACGTCGACGCCGGGGCGTGTCCCACCAGGCCGGACAGGGCGGCGCCAGGGGCGGGCGCGCCATCGGCGGCCGTGATGGTCACCGGACCCCCCTTCTTCCCGCGGTGACGCTCCACCGTGAAGCGCTCGTGCCGGTCGGTCACCAGGTCGATGCGGCCACCGTGGCTGCCGCCGGCAGTCGGGGGAAAGTGGTCGGCCGCGCCACGCAGCGGGAACCCGAACAGCACCATCCGGATGAACGCCAGCAGGGTGCTCTTCCCTGCCTCGTTCGGGCCGTAGAGGATCGTGACGGGCGTTTCGAACGCGGGCAGCGACGTGGCACCGTGGTCGCCGAACCCGTCGATGTGAACGCGGTCGATCTTCATGGAGGGAGAGTGACGACCTACTCGCCGACCTCGTCGTTTTCGGTTCCGGCTCCCGCTCCGGCTTCGCCCACTGCGTCGTCGATGAGCAAGCCGAGCGCGATATCCTCGGCGGCTGCTACCATCCCGCGCACCTCGTCCGTGTCCGGAAGCCTGTTGCCAAGATACTTGCGGGCGCGCGTGTTGTCGTAGAGCGGTGCCAGCGCCCGCTGGAGCTCGGCGGCGAGCGCTTCGTAGCGTGATGCGGCATCTGTCAGAGCCAGGAAGTCACCGATGAAGTCCTTACTCTCGGCCAACGCCGCTCGGTCGAGCCGCGACTTCGTCTCGTCGACGATTCCGCCACAGAACGCAAACGGCTGGTGGCTGCCCCACGCTTGATTGAGCTCGGCACTGAGGTCGTCGATACTGCCCGCACGCGCAAGTGACTCGTGTACCGGGCCTCGGCCTTCGAGACGCACCCGGTAGACCAGATAGCGACCGTCCGCCTGTGCCACCAGGTCGTCGACGAGCGTCTGCAACCGACCGAACAGAGCCGTGTCGTCATCGATGCCATCAATTTGCAGATCCACCTGTTCCCAGCGCACGCGGTCGGTGGCGACGAACTCCTGCGATATCGTCACCTGGCCCCCGCGGTCATCCACCTGGACTAGGTAGACCCCGCGTGCCCCGCGCTCGTTCGGGTGGCGGCCCTGCGTGTTGCCGGGATACGCCACCAGCGGGGCCTCGTCGCGCAGGATGGCGCGGGTGTGCACGTGCCCCAGCGCCCAGTAGTCGTAGCCGGTCGCGGCCAATTCCTCGACGGTGCACGGCGCGTAGGCTTCGTGGCCGGTGCTCGCACCGACGTTGGCGTGTAGCATCCCGATGGTGACGCGACCGGGCGCGGGGGGCGGGAAACCCGGCAGCAGGCTGCTCCGGATCTCGCGTGTCGGGTAGCTGACGCCGCAGACCACCGGGCCGGTGGACGACTGCGGATCGACCGGCACCGCCTCGGCGTGCTCGCCGAACTGATGCACGCTGGGCGGCATCGTCAGACGCGCCCCCCAGCCATCGAGCGGGTCGTGGTTGCCGTGGCAGATGAACGCGCGGATGCCGGCCGCGTCCAGTCGCTCGAGCCCCCGCACGAAGTGGATCTGCGCCGCCAAGCTACCGTCGGCTCCGTCGAAGATGTCTCCCGCCACAAGCAGCGCATCGACACGCCGATCGACGCACAACTCGATAACCCGCTCGTAGGCCTCGAAAGTGGCGCGTCGCAAGATGTCCGCCACCCGCCGCTCGGTCTCGCGGATGCCCTTGAACGGACTGTCCAGATGCAGATCGGCTGCGTGCACGAAGCGAAACGTCATGTCGCGTACTCAGCCGCCGTCATGCAGGGACTCGAGCAGGGCGTCGGTGATGACCTCGTGCCGCCAACCTCGAAACTCCGGCGGAATGTCGCCGCCCTTTCTGCGCACCGCAACCACCAGCGCCTCGAGCGCGCGCCGATTGGCCAGCAGCTCCGCGGGCATGTTGTGCGCCTCGGACGTGCGCCTCACGATCTCCTTGAGGCGTTTGATGTCCTTGGCGTACGGTCGCATGTCGATCGGCGCATCGGCGTCGATGGTCCCCTCGGCTCGCGCCGTCTCGATGCAAGCGAGCAGCGCCTGACCGTAGCGCGCCTCGACGTGAGGCGACAGCCCCTTCACCTCGGCCAACAGTGCGGGACTCGGTACGGGCAGCCGTGCCAGCGTCAGCAGCACCTCGTCGGTCACCAGATGTCGGCGGGGCACATCGAGCGCCATTGCCTCGGTTTCGCGCCACGCGCAGAGCGCGCGCAGCGTCGCATGGTGCGGCGGCGAGAGAGCGCCTCGCCCCTTTACGCGCACGTAGGCCGCTTCCGGCCGTTTGTCCAGCGCACGTGCTCGACGCTGGTGCTCGCGCTCTTCGGCGAACCAGTCGGTGCGGCCAAGCGTCGCCAGGTCGCGCGACAACCGCTCGTACAGCGGCGGCAGATAGGCCACATCCAGCGCGGCATAGCGTAGCTGCGCCGGCGACAGTGGGCGCCGGAGCCAGTCGGACCGCGTCTCCCCCTTGTCCAGCACCACCCCCAGCAGCGCTTCCACCAGGCTGCGATAGCCCAACGAAAACCCGTGCCCCGCGAACGCCCCAGCTCGCTGGGTGTCGAAGACGTTCACCGGCACAGCGCCGGTCAGCACCTCGAAGACATCCAGGTCTTCACCATGAGCGTGCATCAGCTTCCGCACTGCCGGGTCACAAAGCAGGACTCTAAGCGGCGCAAACTCGGAGATGCCGAGTGGATCGACCAAGGTGACGCCGTCTGTGTCGGCCACCTGCACCAGCGCCGGGCGCGGACAGTAGGTGCGCTCGCGAAAGAACTCGGTGTCGATCCCCACAATGCCGGCGGCCGACCAGCGCGCGCACGCGGACACCAGCTCGGCGTCGGTGGCGACGAGCGACGACACGGCGGGGTCTGCTGTCAGGGACACGCTGTGACGGACATGGCATCGTGCAACGCTGCTGACGTCACCGTCCGGTCTCGTTGCTGAAGCGATATAGCTTCGACTGTGTGCGCAAAATCAGACTGCCCCGCACCACGGCGGGTGTGGCCAGCGCCATCTCGTTCAAGGAGTTTGTGTGTAGCAGTTCGAATTCGGGTCCGGCCCGGACGACGAACGTATCGCCATCTTCGCCAAGCAGGAAGACTCGGTCGTTGTAAGCCCACGGCGAGGCGGTGAACCCCGCGCCCGGCTTGACGCGGGTCCGGCCGTAAATCTCACGGCCCGTCCTGGCATCGTGGTTCAGCAGAAAACCTCGGTCCAGCAGCGTGTAGTAATAATCGCCGTAAACCAGCGCCGAGGTGTTGTAGGTGCCGAGCATCGGCTGATACCAGACAATGAAGTCGTTTCCGCTCTCTCCCTCGTTCAAGGAAATGTCGCCCGACGCGCCCGGGCGAATCGCATAGACGGGCCGTGGCATCCCGCCGGGGTAACCGGAGCTGATGTAGACCAGCCCGTCGCGCGCAAACGGCGTCGGCACGACGTTGACCGTCATCCCGGCAAGCTCCCACAGTAACTGCCCGTCGAGGTCGTAGGAACGCACCCGACGAAGCCCGGCGGTCACGATTTCGATTCTCAGGTCGTTCTGCCAGATGAACGGCGTAGCCCAGTTCTCGACTTCGTCGCGTGCAACCCGCCAGATCTCGTCCCCGGTCTCGGCATCGAACGCCACGAGGAACGACTGCGTTGTGTTGTCGTTGACCACGAACAACCGCCCTTCGTGGAGCGCAGGCGACGCGGCGGTCCCGAAGCGCTGACGGCCGTTGTAGACACCGAGCTCACGCCGCCAGACCTCCTCGCCGTCCAGGTCCAGTGCGGCGACCAACCCGATGGTTCCGAAGTAGACGTAGAGCCGCTCGCCGTCAGTCACCGGTGTTTCCGACGCGAAGCTGTTCTTGAGATGCCGCTCGATGCCGGGCACGGTGGCGAACAGCTCCCGCTCCCAGCGCACGGCTCCGGTCTGGAAGTCGAGATCGTAGACCAGCCACCGGTGCGTTGCCGTAGACCGCGTGGCCCCGCTGTCGGCGCCCGGGTCATACAGGCCGCGCACGGGGGGACGCTCCTCGCCTGCGCTGACCGCGGTGGTCAGAAAGATGTGGTCGTCCCAGACAACCGGTGAGCTCCACCCGAGACCCGGAATGTCCGCCTGCCAGACGACGTTCTCGGTGTCGCTCCAGGTCTCTGGCAACCTCGCGTCGTCGTCCACCGCCCCGGCCTCTGGGCCGCGAAACAGCGGCCACTGGCCGTTCTGTGCGGCGACCAGCCCCGGTCGCACCAGCAGCGACACCGCGACCACGCCGAGCGTCACGCCACGCATGGGCCTCCTCACAGTGCTACAGCTTAGCCCGGAAATCGTGTGACTGACGCCTAGGGCGATGCTATCTTTAACCGGGTAGCGTCTGCGGGCAGCTCCCGTTCACTGGAGAGTGGCATGAAGACCGGACACGTCGGCGCACTGTGCGTGGCCCTGCTGCTTGCGGGTGTGGCACAGGCACCGGCCATCGCTCAGGAGGGTCCGACCGCGGCAGCAACCTGGACACCACCCCGCACCGAGTGGGGCGCCCCTGACCTGCAGGGCATCTGGGACTACCGCACCCTGACGCCGCTCGAGCGACCCGACCAATTCGATGGCCGCGAGTTCCTGAGCGACGAGGAAATCTCCAGTCTCGAGCAACAACGCCGGGACCGAACCGACGGCCGGCCGCCCGGCGACCCACGTACCGCCCCATCGGTTCATGCGCCCTACTGGCTCGACTACGGTACGACGGTAGTCGGCAGCAGGCGCAGCTCGCTCATCGTGGACCCGCCCGACGGGAAGATACCGCCGCTGTCGGACGAGGGAGAACGCCGCGCCGCCGAGCGGAGGAACGCCAGCGGCGGACGCGGGTCGGCCGAATCGGTCGAAGCCCGCAACCTGTGGGAGCGCTGCATCACCCGCGGTCTGCCGAACGGCATGCTCCCGGCCGGATACAACAACAACATCCACGTGCTGCAGACGCCCCACCACGTGGTCATTCTCAACGAGATGATCCACGACGCGCGCATCGTGCCGGTCGGCGAGCGTACGCCGCTCCCTGACGGCGTGCGTCAGTGGCGCGGCCACTCGCGCGGCTACTGGGACGGCGACACGCTGGTGGTCGAAACGTCTAACTTCTCCGCCTCAGCGGACTTTCGCGGCGCCAGCGAGAACCTGCAGCTGGAGGAACGCTTTCGGCGCACCGGCCCTGACACCCTCGACTATACGTTCACGGTCAGCGACCCGACCACCTGGACGGCACCCTGGACCGCCACCTTTCCCATCGAGCGCATCGACGGGCCGATGTATGAATACGCCTGCCACGAAGGCAATCTCGGCCTGCTCAACATCCTGACCGCCGCCCGCGTCAACGAGAAATAGCCAAGGCGCGCGACAATGCGCGCCCCGTGGCCGCGGCGTGGGGCGACGGGGCCCCACAAGCGGACACGTGGGGTTCGGGGCGAAGCCCCGTCTAACAGAAGCCCGTCAGTACTTATCCAACCCCTCGGTCAGCTCTATGTAGGTGCCGAACGGGTCGGTGAAGAACGCGTACCCTAGCTCGAGGTCCTCCACCTCACCGTAGGGCCGGTCGAAGGTGACCCCTTGTGCCTCGAGCTGCCGGCAGAACGCCTCGAGGTTCTCCACCTCGAATCCGATGTGGTCGAGCGACCGCCCCTGCGTGCCGGCCGGCGTCTCGGGCGACGGCGAATAGGTAAGGTTCACCCCCGGCAGGTCCGCCGCCTGGAACGACCCGCGCATTCCCGGTGTCGCATTGAAGGTCTTCACGTACCACGCCTTCATCTCGTCCACCGGTCCAGCGAAATGTATGTGATGCAGGGCGATCGACTCCGCCTGCCTCCGGTCCTCGACGAACTCCACCTTCACGCCATCTGGTGTCATCGCGAAGCCGATGTAGGTGTCCTGGTCGACGATGTGGGCCAGCCCGTTGTCTACCGCCAGCGCCGGCGGCAGCTCGTCGCGGGTCACGATCGAATAGCCGGCCGCGCGCACCTTCTCCACCATCGCGCGTGTGCTGGGCACCGAGAACCCGAGGTGGTTGACGGTCGTGCCCTTGGTCCCGCCGGTCGGGGGCGCTTCCCGCATGAAGACCAGCACGTTGGGGAACTTGACGAACTGCAGGTTGCCGGCTGTCACCGCCTCGCCGCCCAGCGTGTCGACCCAGAACTTCTTGCTCTCCTCGATGCTGGTCACCGTCAGATGGTGATGGCCGTAGACAATCAGCCCCTCGCTGGCGGCCGTCAATTGCGCCAGCGCCATCGGTGCCATGGCGAGCACGAACAGCGCCGACAACGGCGCCAGTGTCATCATCTTCATCGTCACAGTCCTCCAATGTCCCGAATATCAGAAAATCCTATCAGGTCGCACCGTCGTCGTCGGCGCCATAGGCCCCACGCAGGTCGTGATATCGCAGCCGCGCCAGATCGACGAGCATACTCAGGGAGTCGCGCAGCGGGTGCACCCGGCTCGAGGGGTCGTTGACCCACGTCACGGGAACCTCGACCACTTGATAGCCGAGTTTCCGAGCGATCCAGAGCAGCTCCACATCAAACGAAAACCGGGTCGTACGTTGACGCGCGAACAGCCTCCGCCCCGCTTCCCGCCGAAAGCACTTGAACCCACACTGCGTGTCCCGGATATCGGGCACCGCCACACGTCGGACGATGTGATTGAATATCCGCCCCATT
>PBRZ01000027.1 GCA_002726085.1 Acidobacteriota bacterium | reverse complement strand
GTGGTTCCAGATTGCGGGGCTCATCGAGTCATTTTGACGACGCGCGCGGAAGACTGCCCCCTTGGAGTCGCCCCCCCGCTCCCGTAGACTTTACCCTCCCCCTTCAACCACACGGCTAGGTCGAAACGGTAGCTATGCGGTAGCTATGCCTCGAATGGCTTTGGCTTGTATGTCTGTAACTGATTGAAAACATTGGAGCCGGCGAGCGGACTCGAACCGCTGACCTGCTGAGCATGAAATAGCAGATCGTCAGCGCGAACAGCGGAAACAGGAGTGGAGTGACCGACGCCGGCTCCCAAAAGAGCGGTGCGACACCGGCCAGCGCGAAGAACAGCTGCGCCGACACCCAGACGGAAATCGCCGGCTCCGCGACACAGAACAGCACCCGGGCCGGGTTGCGGTTCTTTCCTCGCAGCGACACGATCAGTCCATCGAGCGCCACGGTCACGACGGCCGGGGCCGGACCGAACCAGAGCGCCAGGGCGAACACAAACGCCTCGGAGGCGGAAATCGTGAGCGGCGTCGACTTCACGCGGATCGACACCGTCGTGCTGAACAAGGTAAAGCCCGCCAGCAGCACCCAGTAGGGGGTCGAATCACCGAGCGGGAGCTGAAGCAGGGAGAAGGCGATCATCACCGAACCAGCGGCAATCACCGTCCAGATATACGCCGCGCCGCCGCGAGAAAGGGGAATCGTCAACTCGACTGCTCCAGTTCGGTTGCCAGGGCCACTAGTTGCCCCAGATGAGACGGTTGCCCCAAATGAGCCGCTCACCGCTGACGCCGCCACCGGCTAGATTGCCCCAGATCAACCGCTCGCCCGTGACGTCATTCCACGGAACCTGCTCGCCCCAGAGGACATTAGCCCCATCGTCGTAGCCGACGAGCGCGTTGCCCCAAATGAGCCGGTTGCCCCAGATGAGCCGGTCGCTCCAGACGACGCTGGTCTCTGGATCGTCCCAGGCGATCTGGTTACCCCAGATCAGCCGGTCGCCCCAGACGGTCCCGACGGACCAAGCCGGCTCGTTGCGGTACACGCTGCTGCCCCAGATGAGGCGATCGCCCCAGACAACCTGTTGTCCCCAGGCCAGCGAGGCTCCGGCAATCGTGTCGACCTTGTGGATCCAGCCGGTCATCCACCACGCGTCGGTTGGCGCCGCCGAATCAATCGCCTCCGCAAGACGCACCGCACCGGCCGCGTTCAACCCGCCGGCGCCCTGGGTCAGTTCCGTTCCGTCGGCGAGCGGCAGCGCCGTGAACTGCACGATCGCCTTGAGGGCATTCGGCGTCAGCGGGCCACCGGCAACGCCGACGGTCTGTCTGTTCGCGTCGATGACCACTGCGATGACGCCGCTGGTGACCGCCGCAGCCATGCTGGTGCCGCTCAGACGTAGATACGTGGCCTGGCCACCGCTCCCGTTCCCGTTGCCGGAGTTTCCATCCACGTGCCACTCCGGATAGTTGGCATACAAAGAACTGTCGAGGGCAGCAATGGCGACCAGTCGGTGACCGGGCGCCACGATATCCGGCTTCGCATTGGCGTCGTACCAGGTCGGCCCGCGAGAGCTGTAGTCGGTCACCCGGTCGTCGGCTCGAACGGTGGTCCCCTGCATATCGACGGCGCCCACGGTGATCGCCGACGGCGCGTTGCCGGGTGAGGTGATGCTGGCATAGCCGATCTCGCCGGTCTCCGGGTCCGTCCCGAGGTTGCCGGCCGAGACCACGACCACGATGCCGGCGGCCACCGCCTGCTCGACCGCGAGCACCAACGGGTCGGTCGCGGCCGGTTCATAGATCACGTGACCGAGCGACAGATTGATGACATCGACACCGAGCGAGGTCTGATTTGCCACGATGGCGCTCAGCGCCGCGATCACGTCACTGGTGTAGCCATTCCCGTCGGCGTCCAGGACCTTGTAGCCAACCAGCTCCGCCTGTGGCGCCATCCCTTCGTAGGTGCCACCAGATCCGACGCCGTTACCGGCGACCAGACCGGACACATGGGTGCCGTGCCCGTAGTCGTCGTAGGGTGCGACCTCAACGCCACCCTAGGTGAAGTCGTAGAAATTGACGATGCGGTCTGGCGGCAGGTCCTGCGACGACGCGATGCCCGAATCCACCACCGCCACGGTGGCCGTGTCGCCTGCCCACAACGACCCGCCTCCGACCACACCGCCACCGGGCAGCAAGCCGAGGGTCGGCCGCACGAGCTCATTGGTCGGCCGGACGACCGCATCAATCGAAATGCGCTGGATCGTCTCGTCGCTGGCGAGCGCCGACACATCCGAGGCGGACAGGGTCGCCGTAACCCCGCCGATGCCGGGATGCACCCGATGCACCTGCCGGTCTTCGCCGGCCAGCCAGGCCGCGGTCGCGGTCTGTTCACCAGGCCGGGTCTGGATGATGACCCGAACCGGGGCGGCCGGATCGCCCGCGACCAGACCACGCAAAGCCGTGTCGAGCTTATCGAACCCGGGCTGCGTGACATCGGGCTCCGTTTCTCTGTCCGATTCTGACGGAGCCTCAGATGCCTCCTGTCCCGGGAGGCGGGGCACCACGCCCAATGAAGGACGAGGATCCGCGGGCTGCTGACCGGCGGCAACGACCACCGCGGGCTGCGGATCGGGTTCTTCTGCTCTAGGGCGAGGTAGTGGGTCCGCGGGCCGGTCGGCGTCCACGCGCCCCAAGATACCGGTCTGGCGACCCAGCCGGTCCAGATCGACTACGTTCACCGCGTTCGGCGATGCGAACTGCTGCTGGACCTGCTCGAGGGCCAACTGCGGTGTCGGCGGAGGCCCAGCCGGACTTGGCCGCAGCGCCGTGATCAGACCCAGGGACACGAGCACACCAGACAACGCGCAGGTCAGGCGGCGATGCGTGGGCGCCTGCTTCGAATCGCCCTGACGGGCGCGCGCAGGCGTTCGAGGTATCGTGGTTCTCTCAGGATACGGTGTCATATCAGGTTCTCTTTTGCCGTCTGATCCAACCCGCCGATCAACGTTCTGTCCGCTCAGTTCGCCTGGTGTCGCCTAGAGGCTGCTGAACTGAGCAATTTTGGGACCAGGTGTGAGGCATCCGACAAGGCTGCTCGGTAGCCAGTCGGTTGGTCTGTCGCTAGATCCTGAACAGAGCCTATCTTGTTACAGGTCAATAAGTTGCATGGATCAAAGCGCCCGAGCTCGGCGGGTCGAGTCAGTCTGCCGCGAGTCAGGGATGAACGGCGGGCCGACAGTAGGGTATCGGTGGACTGACAGGGCGTGCCAGATTGGAGGCCCCCCGGGCTCTGCGACTACAGCTTGGCTGCGCGGGCGGCGGCGCGCTTCTGGATGAGCCAGTGCGGGCACCTGTCCTGGTCGGCATAGAGCCGTTCGCAATCGTCGCAGCGGACACACTCGCTAACCAGGATCCTGGGGCCGTCGATGGCGCCCCACTCGCAGGTCTTCTCGCAGAGCTTGCAAGTCCGACAGGCGTCCCAGCGCTTGATGCGAAACAGTGTCAGATTGGACAGAAGCCCAAGACCGGCGCCGACCGAGCAGAGATACCGACAGTAGAGATTGGGCACAAACACCGTCGCGGTCAGCAGTATAGCCAGCAACGTCCACATGATGGCGTTGCCATTGAGCGTGAACATCCAGAACGGCTCGATGTAGCGATACACCAGCGTGTCGCCGCTGGCGAGGAAATACAGGACAGCTACCCCGAGCACGACATATTTCAGGTAGACCAGTCGGCGTTCGAGCCATGCGGGCGGCTCGACCCGAAAACGGGCCGGCACGACCCGGTCCAGCAGCTGGGTCAGGGCGCCGAACGCGCAGATCCGGCCGCAATAGAAACGGCCCCAGAGCACGGCCGACACCAGAGTGAACACAACCAGCAGATAGTAGGCCTGTCCGTCCTGGAACGCCGGGAGACTCCAACGGAGCGCACCAAAAACATCCACGACCGACACGAGACTCGCCTTCACGAAACCGAGATACGCGACCGACAGCACCAGACTGACTACTTTCAGCCGATCGCTCTTCCGGACGAAACTGAACACCGCCAACGCCAGTATCAGCCCCAACGCCGTCACGTCGACGATGGCACCCGAGTCGAGCTCGGACACCGCCTGCTCGGTGTCCTCCTCGAGCAGCGCATCGAGCGCCCCGAGGTCGTCGAGCGAGAGCGGCTGCGCCTCCGGTGGTGCGGGTTGTGCCGCCACGGACTGCGGCTCGGCCGCGCTGCCAGTCAGCAGCAGTAACGCCAGCAAACCAAGAGCGACAACGCGACGGGATGAGGTGTGTGCCATAGGGTCAGGGGTCGGGAACCGACGCCTATTGGACGCGGGATGAGGTCACGGGTTGGAGGCCTGCTCTGCGAGAAACTCGCGCGCCAACTGCCGCGCGCCTTGTCGAATCGCGCGGGTCGCGGCCTCCACGGTGATAGTGGCGCGCGACACCGCATCGATGTCCACGCCCACTTCCAGCGGGTCGAGGATCTGCCTGGTGTTGAACTGCTCGACGAAGTCCGGGCGGTCGATGGAAAAATAGCCGAACGGCTCGTAGTGATGCACCACCTCGACGCCAAGCAGGCTGCCAGCCACGTCCAGACCGACCAGCATCGTGATGCGCCCCTTGTAGGCGTAGATACGCGGTGTCAGCTCGGTGGTAAAGAAGGCGAACCCGATCGGTCTCGAGTCCTCGGCGGATGCGTAGGCACGGAAGTGCCTCGAGCCGGTCTCGACGAGCTCGAAACGTGCCGCCTGCGGGACCAGTCGGCGTAAGGCGGCCTCGTCGGCCCACCGCGGCTGCGCCCTGGCGCCCGTCGATAGCCCGCCCAGCAGGAGGCCCAACGCCAACGCGATGAATGAACGGCAGCGACCGGCACTACGCATGACGTCGGGTGATGTTGCCGTCATCGAGAGGCGAAGACAAGCGTTTCCGGTGCGATGACCCTACTGGCCCGAAGGCAGGGCGCCGTCCACCCCCACCCGGTAGACGCCGTTGCACTCTCCGCGATAGGTCCCATCGGTGAACCACTCGAGCGACGCCCGGTGCATGAACTTGTACTGTGACGTCTCCCAAACCGCGAAGTGGGTTGCGCAATCCATGGTCACCAGGACCTTCGAATCGGTTCCGGTCAGGTCCGCATGGAGCACACCGCGAGCTTCCGGATTGTCCTGCTCTCCGACGACGATCATCGTCGGCGCGGTGACCTTCGCCGCGTATTCCTTGTTCCAGCCCCAGGATTGATTGCCGGCGCGGACCCGCATGACCCCCTCGGGAGGTCCCCACACGGATCCGAGCGAATCGAACGCCATGATGGTGCGCCAGATGACGTCGCGGATGTCTGGATCCACCTGATTCTCACAGACCACGTTCTCTTGCCAGCGCCCCTGCGTCAGTGTCTCATGCGTCTGCAGACGCATGGGCACACCCGGCTGCGGCAGTCCCGCCGGCGCCTTTGATGGGCCACTGGGACTGTACCCAGGGGCATACAGAAACAGCTTGTCGACCTTTTCGGGATGCCGCGCCGCGTAGCCGCCGGTGCGTCGCCCACCGGCGGACCAGCCGACCAGGCTGACCCGGTCGACCCCACGCAGCCCACGAATGTAGTCGACCACCGTGTCGATCTCATCCCAGTCAGACTGCACGGTCGTCGACCCGTAGGGATACGATGGATCGCAGGGACCCGACAGCGGGCCCGGCGTCACCAGCACCTGGTCGTCGCGGCTCATGTTGCACGGGTCTGCCATCATTGGTCTCGGCGACCGACCGTACCCGGATTGGTCCATCGCAAAGGTGTCGAAACCCGCCTCCGCCAGAAACCCCATCCAGCTGTAGTCCTTGTAATCGAGGTCGTAGTCGGGGATCGACGAGACCGATCCCCCGTGCACGAACAGCACCACCCGCCCCTCAGGCGACGTGCCCGACTCGAACCGGGCCGCGGCCGATGCGGTCGCTTTTTCACGCAGGTAGATGCCGACACGCTCGCCCGCGTTGGCCGGCACGGTCGACGTGTGTGGCACAAACCGCTCGATCATGACGTGGCGCGACTGCGCCTCGATCGGCGAAGGCTGCGCTGCGGTCACGAGCAGCGTTGTCAGGACGGCGCAGGCGGCAGGTCGACTCTGCATCGGATCCTCCAAAGACTCAGGTCGTGATTGCGCGACGATTATAGCGGCATCCTGGCAGCGAGGCTGTCTTGAGCCGTCCAGGTCTCGCCCACGGGAGACAGCTAGTCACCAATGCGGAAGGCGGCGATTGCCTCCGGACGTCCTCGACCCTCCAGGTGCGTGGCGAGCCGGCGGATCAGCGTGGGCCATCCCGACTGGCGTGTCCAGCGCGCGGGTGTGACTCGGCGGCTCCGGAGCGGTCTGCAGGTCAGCAGCGCCGCCCACTCGGGTCGCTCGCACCCCGCGGAATCGACCGCGACGGCAGAGAAACCCGCACCTTCTTTGTAGAGGCCCAGCAGACCGAACCCCACGTCGTCTCCGCCTACGTGGAGCAGCGCGACACGGCCTGCACGCGTCTCCGTCAGGTGCTCCAGGATCCCTTCGACCAGCGGGTGCCCCGAGCTGAAGAAGTCGATGCTCTCGTCGCGGACCGCTTCCTCGCGGTCGAAGCTGCCCAGAAAGCTGGACCCGGGCGGGACGCCGGGCAGGCTCTCGACGCGCGACCGGGTGCCCAGCTCGATTGAGTGGCGCCGGCCATCACGGTGTTCCTCGACGTGCAGGTCAAGTTGCTCGGCCGCAGCGAGGACGACCTCCCTGGTCAGCTCCTCCAACACAGCGGGCACGCGCGACAGAATCGGCTCGGCCATCTCGGGTCGGTACGGTTCGCGGTGCAGCTCGTGCATCGCGGCCTCGCGGATACGGTTCCGCGCCCGGGTCGCCTCCTCCAGGACCGTGCCGAAGACCGCCGGGTCGATTCGTGCCGCGTCGGACAGGATGGTTGCCTCGATCGCGGACCGGATCTCGGTCAGCTCCCGCTCCAACCCTCCCAACGGCTCGCGAAAGATGCCGAGTGACTCGTACAGCTCTACCACCGCCCCACCCATGGCGGATCGCGGGCGGAAATAGACGATCTCGACCGGAATGCGGCGTCCGATGCGGTCGAGCCGGCCGATGCGCTGCTCCACCGCCATCGGGTTCCATGGCAGGTCGAACAGCACGAGGCGGGTGCAGAACTCGAAATTACGTCCCTCGCCTCCGCACTCCGTGCAGATCAGCAACGAGGGTCCGTCGGCCAGTCGGAATTGTGCGACCTCGATGTCCCGCTGCGCCGGAGACAGCGCCTCGTGGAACACCCCGACCCGGATCTGCGCCAGCCGGCGTAGCGCGTCTTTGATCAACTCCAGCGTCTCGCGGTGCGCGACGAACACCAGCGTCTTCTGACCCGCACGCTTCCACTTCGGCCCCATTCGCCCCAGCCAGGCGAGACGCGGGTCCGACCGATCGGCCTGCGTCGCCAGCCGCCGCAGGCGCTCCTCACCGGGTCCGAGCAACCCGGCGATCGCCGCCCCAGACGCCAAGGCGCGGCGGATCCGGCGCAGCTTTCTTTTTCGGGCGATCGGGTTGTCTGCAGGCACGCGACGCAGCTCATCCTCCAGCCGGCAGCGCGGGTTCCAACCGTCTTCCCCCGTCAGATCCACCGGCGACGGCACTCGCGGCGGCAGCCCCGGTATGTCCCGGCGCCGCGCCGCGCTGGTGCAGGGCGGCAACGGCCGCGGCCGACGCACGCGCTCCTCGATCGTGTCGCCCGTGAACTCGTCTGGCCGCAGCAGCTCGAGCAGCCGGAAGAACCCGAACGCGTCCTCCTCCAGCGGCGTCGCACTGAGCAGGAGCACGTGTCGCCCCAGCGCGGCGATCGGCTGGATCGCTCGATAGGCGCGATTGCCCGGGTGGCCAGGCGCGCGGCGCAGGTGATGTGCCTCGTCGACGATCAGCAGATCGATGCCGACCTCCACCGCCTGCTCGGTCAGCTTCGGCCGTTCGCGGAGAAATTCCAGACCAACCACGACCCGGCGGTGGGTCTGGAACGGATTGAAGCCCTTGCCATACTCCTTTTCAACGTCGAGCAGCCGCTTCTCGTCCAGCAGGACGAAGACCTGGTGGTACTTTCGCCACAGTTCGCCAAGCCACTGCACCGTCAGCGTGTCGGGCGCGACGATCAGCGCGCGGTCCGCGCGCCCGGTGCGCAGCAGGTGGTTCAGCACCAGGCAGGCCTCTACCGTCTTCCCCAATCCAACCTCATCGGCCAAGAGCCAGCGGACGGGATCGGAGGATGTGGCCAACTCGGCCGCATGGAGCTGGTGCGGGAACAGCCGGACACGGCCCCCCAGGAACGAGCCGAGACCATCCGCGCCGCGCACGGCCGCCAGGTGCAGGGCGTCGAGGCGCAGCGCGAACGCCTCCACCGGGTCCACCTCGCCCACCGCCATGCGATCGCTCAGCGACTCGCCGATTCTGACCGGCCACAAATCCGCTTCGTCGATCTCCCGGCCGTCGGCCAGCCGAATCACCCCCGGCGCGGCGTCGCTCTCTTCGACTTGGACGACGACCTGTTCCCCGCTCGACAACAACACGGCCCTGGCGCCGGCGACGAACCGGAGCGGAGCGATCGCATCCGAGTCAGCGGCCAGCCGCAGCACGGCGTCGGCTTCGGGAAAATGCACGACGACGGTGCGGTCCTCCACCGTCTCGACCAGGCCCGGACCCAGGTCGGGGTTGAACCGGTGGGTCAGCCGGTCGCCAGGTTTCCAGGCCATTGGCGGTTCAAGCACTGGCAGCTAGACGGTTGTAGTGGGACAACGGGCAGGAACCACTTCCTACCATAGCATCGGCAGTCGCGCGGCACCACGTCGCCGTGGTCACGTTGCCACGCGTTTTGAGGTACACTGAAGTATCGCTGGACGTCACCGGCCGTCCCGGAGTCAACGCACCGGGACCGCAATCCCATTCAATTCATCGGGCTACAACTCATGATTCGCACACAAGGTCTTTCCCTGCAGTACGGCAAGCGAGTGCTGTTCGAGGAGGTCTCGCTCAAGTTCACCGAGAGCAACTGCTACGGGCTGATCGGGCCAAACGGCGCCGGCAAGTCCACCTTCCTCAAGATCCTGTCCGGTGAGATCGAGCCGAATGCGGGATTGGTGACAATTCCCGCCGGCCTGCGCCTGGCGGTTCTCAAGCAGGATCACTTCGCCTTCAACGAGTTCGATGCATTGACCACCGTGCTGATGGGTCATGAGCGTCTGTACGCGGTGATGCAGGAGAAGGATGCGCTGTACGCCAAGCCGGACTTCGATGTGGCCGATGGAATGCGCACCGCAGAGCTGGAAGCCGAGTTCGGCGAGCTCAACGGCTGGGAAGCCGAGGCGCAGGCGGGCGAGCTATTGGGTGGTCTGGGGATCCCGGTGTCCCGCCACGACGTCCTCGTCCAGGATCTCGACGACGGCGACAAGGTCCGCGTGCTGCTGGCGCAGGCGGTGTTTGGCGAACCCGACATCTTGCTCCTGGACGAGCCGACCAACCATCTGGATGTCGACTCGATTCTGTGGCTCGAAGAGTTTCTGCTCGCCTTTCAAAACACGGTCATCGTCGTGTCGCACGACCGCCACTTTCTGAACAAGGTGTGCACCCACACGGCGGACATCGACTTCCGGAAGGTGCAGATGTACACCGGGAACTATGACTTCTGGCGTGCGGCCAGCGAGATGGCGCTCCGGCACCGGCAGGCAAAGATCGACAAGAATGAGGACCGAGCCCGGGAGCTCAAAGAGTTCATCGCCCGCTTCAGCGCCAACGCGTCCAAGTCACGACAGGCTACGGCGCGCAAGAAGATGCTCGGGCAACTCGACGTCGAAGCGATCGCACCCTCGTCGCGGAAATACCCGCACATCGTCTTCGACGCCCAGAGAATCCACGGCAAGGAATTGCTCACCCTCGAGAACGTGTCGAAGTCCCTCGGAGGACACCGCCTGTTCGCAGGCGTCACCCTCACGATCGCCAAAGGCGAACGCGTCGTGGTGGTGTCGCGTAACTCCGTGGCCACGTCGACGTTCCTGGAAGTTGTCGCTGGGGCGCAGGAGCCCGACACCGGCCGCGTCAAATGGGGGCCGACGGTGCAGCGCTCGTTCCTGCCCAAGGACTACGGCCACCTCTTCGAGGTCGACCTCAGCGTCATCGACTGGCTGCGGCAGTTCAGCATGAATCCCGACGAGGGCTTTATTCGGCAGTTCCTGGGCCGCATGCTGTTCACTGGCGATGAGTCGAAGAAATCGGTCACCGTGCTCTCGGGCGGCGAACGGATGCGCTGCATGATCGCGCGTCTGATGCTCGAGGACCCACAGTGCCTGATCCTGGACGGCCCGACAAACCACCTCGATCTCGAGTCGATCACGTCGTTGAACACCGCCTTGGTCAAGCGGAGCGGAACGCTGATTTTTGGTTCCCACGACGTGGAGTTGATCGAATCCCTGGCCGACAGGGTGATCGAGATTACCGACGACGGCGTCGTCGACCATCAGTACAGCTACACCGAGTTCCTCCGGCGGCACACCGAGGAGGTGGGTGTGCTCGTGGGCGCCTGAGACGGCCGACTCCCTCGCCTTCTCGACGAGCACGCTACTCGGGCCGGCTGCGACCAGACGCGCCAAACTCTTCTTCATTCAGACGGAAACCGTCGACTAGTTCCGGTTCGTCGTCGACATCCATGACCCGCCCGGCGATGTACTCGCCGAGCACTGGACCGAACTTGAAACCCTCGGAAGAGCCGCCGCCAATCAGCCACACGTTCTCGAAGTCGGGATGGTGGTCGACGATAAAGTTGCGATCGACGCTGCTTTCGTAATGGCAGGCGCGGGTCTCGTTGATCGGTGCCCCGGCCAGATCCGGGAAATACAGATCGAGGATCTGACGCGGCCGCTCGTGGTACTCGGTGGGAATCCACCGATCGCTGTTGTCCGGGTCTTCAGGCGGACGGCCGCCAGTACGCACGCGGAACCCGCGATGGTCGGCCGGCAAGGCCGGCCAGCCGGTGCAGCCAGGCACCCCGTAGCTCGGCATGTTCGGAAATGAGAACCTGGTATCTCCAGGCGGCACGGCGAAGTAGAACACGTGCCCCATCGAGATCCGGAGCCGGTTGCCCATCAACTCCGGAAACACCTTCGGGAGCCACGGGCCACACGCGAAGATCGTGATGGCGCCCGACAACGGGTCGCCCCCTTCGACCGCGACACTGTGGAGTGTCGCCCCGCTCCTATCGCCAAGCGATGCGCGGCCGATCCGAATCGTGCCACCCTCCTCTTCGAAGACCCGGGCCACCGACTCGATGGCCCGGCGCGCGCGCACAACTCCCGCTGCTGGCTCGTGCACCGCCACACCGAGATTCTCGAAACGAATCCAGGGCCAGCGATACGCTACCTCATCCGGCGTCAACATCTCGTACGGAGTCCCGAGCGCGTCCCAGTGGGCGCGTGTGTCTTCAATGTACTGACTGGTCTCCTCTCGCAGGATGAGATCGCCGGTATTGAAGAACACCCGCGGCAGCAAACGCTCGCTGCCCATCTCGTCCCACTCGGTCCACTTCCGGATGGCGTCGCCCGCCCAGCGTGTCCAGTGCCGTCCATGGGGCCGGTCGCCATAGGAGGTTCTGACGCCGCGGGTCTCCCCACCCGACGTCTGGCGTGAATTGCCCGCGCCGTAGGCGTCGACCACGGTGACCCGGGCTCCCAGCCGCTGCAAGTTGAGCGCGGTCCACAGGCCGAACGATCCGGCTCCAACCACGACGACGTCCGGAGACCGGTTCGTCTGCACTGCCGCCGACCGACGACTGGCGGCGGCAGGGGCCGTCCCAGTGCCAGCGCCCAGCGCGAAGCCGGCCGCAGCCGTCGTCTTGATGAACCGGCGTCGATCGATCGTCATGGGGCAGGCCTCCGAACAACATGGGCCTGCAGGCTTCAGGCTACAGGCTTCGGGCTGCAGGCGCTCTGTTGGTGGCCGCAGGACAGCTTCGGGCGCCGCTCCAGGTCCGGTCTGAAGACCGGCCGCTGCTAGCGGGCTCGGTGCCCTCACCTATGCAGTAAACACTCGCTGGCAAGAGCGCCGCGCGGAAGCCGCTACGTGCCTGCGGACGGCGTCAGCCGACGGATCAGGGCGAGCAGGCAATCTCTGAGAGCGCCCGTGGCCCGAAGCCTGAGGATGCTCCGCCCTCACACGTGATTCATCAACCGATTGTGCGGTTCGGCAATCTGCTCGAGCTTCGTCAGCACCATGTCGGCTGTCACCGGTGACCGGTAGAAGTGCCCCTCGCCGCCGAGCGCGTCGGCGATCGCGCACAGCACCGAGGCCGACCCGGCGCCGATCGCCGGCTCGCCGATGCCTTTGGCGCCGAGCGGATTGAACGGGTCCGGCTCGTCGGCCGTGGCCCACCCCAGCGGCCGCTCGTGGGGCACATCCAGAATCCCGGGCGGACGATTGTTGTAGAACCGCTTGGCCACCGAGATGCCCCAGCGGCGGTCGTAGACCCACTTCTGACTCAGCGCGATGCCGAATCCCTGGATGCCACCGGCGAGGATCTGCGCGCCGAGCAGCCGCGGGTGCACCACCGTGCCGCAGTCGGCACATCCGACATAGTCGACCATGCGGATTCCGCCGGTTTCGACGTCCACCTCGACCTCGGCGAATCCGACCACGAACGACATGACGCGACCACCGGTCGGGAAGGTGTCCTTCGCAACGCCCATCAGGCCTCGACCGGCCAGCGCGGTCGCCGACGTGACCGTCATGCCGTTGATGTCGTCCGGCAGCTCCTGTCCGTCGAAGCGGCCACCTAGCTCGATGGCGCGCGCCGCCGCCTGCGCGAAGCTCATCCCCTGCGACCGGTTACCCCGTCTGAACACACGCTCGCCGGCGACGTCGTAATCGTCGGGGGACCCGCCGAGATCGACCGCCGCGATCTCCTGCAGCTTGCGTCTGGCATCGAGCCCGGTCGCCCAGTTGGCACGGGTGTGGGCATGCGTGGTCTGGCTACCGACCGACATCGCACTCCACGGCAGGTTGCGGTCGGTCGCGCCCCAGACCAGCTCCACCTTGTCCCAGGGCATGTCGATCGCCTCGGCGGCCGCGCGGGCACAGTCGGAGAACGATTCGGTGCCCAGATTCCCCACACCGGTCTGGATCTGCAACCGACCGTCGGGTCGAAGCACCATCAACCCGTCCATCCCGGTGCTGCCGGCCGAGAACGTGCTCAGCCCCACGCCGATACCGGTGACCTTGCTGCCGTTGCGCTGACCGCTCCGCGCGATCCGCTCGGACCAGCCAAACGTCTCCATCCCCTTGTCGAGCGCCTCGTGGACGAACGCGCTGGAGACGTTCGCCTGTTGTCCGTCGCGTCCGGGTGCGCCGTAGGTCGCCTGTCCTGCCGGCGCGTTGACCCGGATGATCTCGGTGCGGTCGATGCCCAGCTGCCGCGCCGCGCGGTCGAGCAGCGGCGCAAGCATGCTGATCGTCTGCTCCCCTCCGGGCGCCCTCTGGGCGCCGCGCGGCGGCGTGTTGGTGTAGACGGGCAGCCCTCTGACCCGCATGCTCTCGGGTTGGTAGGCCAGAGAGGCAATGTTGGACATGTGGTCGCCGCTGCGGCCGTAGGGTCCGCCGTCACCGATGGTGAAGAGATCGATCGCCAGGATCCGCCCGTCGCGGCGGAAGCCGATCTTGGCGCGAGCCTGCACGGCCGGCCGCGCCCGGCCGATGAAGTTCTCCTCCCGCCGGGTGAACCGCATCATCACCGGTTTGCCGATCTTCTTCGACATGGCGATCGGCAGCCGCATGCTGAGCGACCCGGCGCCCTTGCTACCGAACCCGCCGCCGCAGAACTCGGCGACCAGAACCACGTTCTCCGGCTCCACACCGGCCCAGCGGGCGACCGCGCCCACGGTGCGCGCCGTGCTCTGTGTCGACCCGTAGACGTAGACCTTTCCGTTTTCCCAGTAGGCCATGCAGCTGCGAGTCTCGAGCGGCTGATGCCCCAGCGACTGATGGTAGATCGACTCGTCAATTACCAGGTCGGCCGCGGCAAGCCCCGCCTCGACGTCACCGTGCGACCACTCGGCGGCAAACTCGCCGGTCATCGGCAAGCGACCCGCGTCCAACTCCGCGAGCTCGGCCTCCGTCCACTTGATCGTGCCGAGCTCGCGGCCCCGCATGGTGTTGCCCTCGAGCCGGGCGTTCGGACCGTCCGGCCGCAGGCTGTCGAGCGGGTCGAGCACAAAGGGCAACGGCTCGAGATCGAGCGTGATCAGCTCGATCGCGTCCGACGCGGTCTGCTCGTCGACGGCGGCCACCGCCAGAATCGGCTCTCCCTCGTAGACCGGTTCGTTGGTCAGCCCCGCCTCGTTCGGCGCCTCCGCCAGCGGCAGGTCGTCGGCGGTCAGGATGCCCTCGACACCGGGCATCGCCAGGGCGGCGCTCGTGTCGACGCCGCGCACGCGCGCGTGCGGCATCGGACTCAGCAAGAGCTTCATGAACACCATGCCCTCGGCACGGAAGTCCTCTGAATACTTCGCCCGACCGGTGACCTTCGCGCGAAGGTCGGTCGTGGTGTAGTCCTTCCCGATCAGCTTGTAGTCAGCCATTGCGATCTCCTTCAAGGAGCAGCGCGCGGATCAGCAACCGACGCCGTACGGGTTCGTTCTGAACCGGAAGCGAGCAAAGCCCTCCAGCCGTCTTCTGATTTCTGACTGCTAGGTCAGAAAAACAATAACACGTCCTCCTCGACCTCCCCCACCTCGACGTAGGTCCCGGAAACACCGGTCACACGAAACTGATATAGCCCCCGCGGCGCCGGTCCGCCAAGTCTGGCACCATCGGCCATCGAGAACGTGCTGTTATGGCAGGGACAGAGGTAGACCGGGTCACTGACCTTGCCAATCTCTTCAACGACGAGTGGGTCGAGATCGGACGGGCTCACGACGTCGACGTCGCACTGCTCGTGCGGACACACGACGCAAACAGCCCTGAAGCGATCTGGCGCATCGTCCCCGTCGGCCACGCGCGCCACCATCCCGTTGACCCGCACCGGCTCGCCCGGGCTCGCCGCGCTCGGTGGCGACACCCCCTGGGCCATGAACCGGCGGGCACGACCGGGAGTCGACAGCGACGCCAGCGGCACCCGAACGGGACGGGCGAGCGGCAGGTATCGCAAACGACGACGACCCTGTGCCAGCACTGATCGACCGACGCCAATCAACGCCAGCATGGCAAGAAACGCTCGACGCCCGAGGCTAGACATCATCTAACGGCCAGATCGCCATCACGTTTCGAAGCGGAGCGTCACCTACCACTATCTCGATGTCCCCCCGACCTCTCCGCGGACCCAGCGGGCCAGAATCTGCCATTCAGGCGCATCCTGCGTCGACCAGTGCTTGCCCCCCGCGTGCCAGTGACTCCCGCCCGCCTCCTCGGCGAGCGGATTCATCAAGAGGATGCTCTCGGTAGGCGCTCCCGGCACCACCAGTCCCTGAATGCGCTCGAAGTTCCGAACCGACTGCTCCTCGTCGTAGGTGTCGCTCCCCGGAGACAGCGGCTCGAGATAGGCGTTCCCGCCACCCCGTGAGTGACACACCACGCACCGCGCATTGCCGGGCCTCCGACTCAGCAGGACCGGTTCGACGTTCTCGCGATAGTAGTCGAAGTCGAGTGCCGGTGTGGTCGTGCCGACCCACCGGGACAGTGCCTGCCACTCGGGGTCGCGCTGTGACGTCCAGTGCTTGCCGCCCGCGTGCCAGTGGCTCCCTCCCGCCTCTTCGCTCAGCGGGTTCATCAACAGAATGCTCTCGGTCGGTGCCCCCGGCACCACCAGCCGTTGCACCCGCTCGAAGTTGCGCAGCGACTGCTCCTCGTCGTAGCTATCCCTGCCCGGAGATAGCGGCTCGAGATAGGCGTTCCCTCCGCCACGCGAGTGACAGACGAGACACCGGGCATTGCCGGGTCGCCGGGCCAGGAGAATGGGCTCGACCGTCTCGCGATACAGATCGAAGTCGAGCTCGACGAGGGTCCTGCCGCTCCCGGCGCCTTGCGCGCCGGCGGCCGGCGCCGTCGACCAGAACATCGCCTGGACGCAGAACAGCACCAGAGTCAGCCGTAGCACGGTCCGATTCATGAGGACGTCTCCTACTGGCCCACGATCAGGTTCGCGGTGATGTTCCGCTTCGGCACCTGGCCGACTTGGATCTTCTTGATCTCGGTGAGCCCCTTCACATCGATCACCGACACGTAGTTGTCGTGAGCATTGGCCACGTAGAGGAACCGACCATCCGGTGTGAATGTAAGCCAGTCCGGCACGGTCCCTACCTTGACGGCCCCCAGGTAGTCGAGATCCGGCAACGAATAGGCGTAGACATGGCTGTTGATCTTGCTGGTCGACCAGATCGAGGTGCCATCCGGCGAGACCTTGATCCCGTGCGCGGGCGCGCCCTGGATGCCGTCGCGGTTGCGTTCCGCGACCGGAATATCCGGCTGGACCACACGTCCGATCTCCTTCCGGGTCTCGAAGTCGACCACCGCGAAGCCGTGGAGATTGGTGACCTGGACATACATGTTCTTGGTCGACCCGTCCGGATTGCTGTCGAACGTCAGGGGCCGCACGCCGCCCTCGAAGTGGATGGTCCACATCTTCCGCTCGAGCTCGGTGTCGATGATGGTCGCGCCACCGCCACCGGTCGAGCCGGCCACCACGTATTTGCTGTCGGGCGTGATGAACGTGTTGTGAACGCCCCGCAGAATGCGGATCGTCCTGATGTTCTCTTCGGCCTCGGTGTCGATGATATCGACCCCGCCGCCGGTCCCTTGAATGGCGACATAGACACGCGTGCCGTTCTCATGAATCGCCACGTTGTTGGGACGCCCGCTCAGCGGAATGCTGTTGGTGACCTTCAGCGTCTTCGCGTCGACGATGTCGAGCTCCTCGGTCGACTCGTTGCTGAGGTAGAGACGACTGCCGTCAGGCGCGGCAACGACCCCGTGGATCACTTCGACGCCGGTGATCTCGCCCACGATCTCGTTCGTGGCCGGGTCGATGAGATGCACGTTGTCGCCGGCCGCGTTGGTTTGCACGACCCGAATGGCCTTGCCCTGCGCCGCCACGGGCGCCGGCGTGAGTGTGGCGACCGCCGCGGCGGTCATCACGCACGCCACCATCAGCAATCGCGTCATGGTTCTCGTCATCGTCGTTCCATCCCCTTGTCTACGCCTGTATTCGCACACCGTAGTGGCGCCCTTCCGCATTGTCAAGACGCCGGGAAGATCACCCGATTCTAGTGGGTTGGACCGCCGAACACCAGCCAGGTCGACCCGTTGGTGGGGTGCACTCGAAAGTCTGCGCACACGCCATGGTGTGACCGGTACGATCTTCGAGATCAGGTAGAATGTGCGTCATGCGCGTAAGTCTGAAGGCATGGCTCGTCCTGGGGGCGGTCATGGCGTTGCTCTGGCTCGCCGTCGAGGGTGAGGTCGCACTTGCTGGTGTAGCGCTGGACGGCGTGCTCGGCTGGGGGCTGCTCGGCTTCACCGTGTGGGTATTCCTGCTCCGGGGATCAGGACGCATGCGTCGTCTATTTCACCTGCGCCGGCCATAATGGACGCAGAACACCGACATCAAGGAGCTTGCGTGAAGACCCGTACCCTCGCTGCTGCCGCCATCGTCACGCTGACTATCGGGATGATCGGGATTCCTGAGTCCGTCTACGCACAGCGGGACCGCGCGACCGCCGATTTCGCGCGATACGTCAAGTATCTGCGTGGGGTCCTGCCAGACGCCGAGACGTTTCAGTTCGTCGACACCGGCACACCCCACTATCGCGGGTATCGAATCGGTCCGAACGGCGAGGAAACGCTCGTCGGATTCGGGTTCTTCAATGTCGATTTCGCCCCGCGCGTGCGTGGCTACAAAGGCGAGATCTGGATGCTGATCGGCATGAACCCCGGCGGGACGCTGACCGACATCGACATCCTCTTCCACAACGAGCCATTCGGATACTTCTCCATCGATCCGGCGGCATTCGTGGCCCAGTTTCGCGGGAAAAGCGTCCTTGCCCCGCTGACTGTTGGAGATGACATCGATGCGGTGTCGCGTGCCACGATCACGAACAACGCCGCCGTTCGCGCCATTCGCGACAGCGCCCGCCGGATGGCCCGCGAGTTTCTCACCGAACGCGCGACCGAGCAGTGATGCTCGTCCGGCGCGCCTGACGACCCTACTGGCCGCCCTCGCGCTCCACGTTGTACTGGCGGGCTCGCTCGACGGTCGCCGGGTTGCCGATCAGCTCCAGCCGTCGCTGGCCGGCCAGGCTTCCGACGCCGGCATCGCCGATCTGCCCATCCCTGGCGAGCTCGACCATCGCCCGGTCGATGGCGCCCGCCGCAATGGCGCCCATTGCCCCGATGAACAGGATGCTCACCCGGTTGTCACGTGCCGCCCGAACGGACGGGGCGCCGGTGAGGATTGGGCGACCGACCGTCTCGACCGCGCGCGGACACTGGTCGAGCGGGATGCCGGGCACGAAGATGACGTCACCGCCCTCTTCCGCATATAGCGCGACCCGCTCGATCGCCTCGTCGAGCGAGCCGCCGTCGGCCACGACGTCGCTGCGCACGAGCAGCACCGTGCTCGGGTCGCGTCTGGCGTCGACGGCCGCGTGCACCTTGTCGACCATCGCCTCGCGGCTGATGATCTTGCCCTCATCGAAGCCGGCGATGTGCTTCGCGCCATACAGGTCCTCGATCATGATGCTCGCCGCCCCGGCCTTCTCCATGCGCTGGACCGTGCGGTAGACATTGAGCGGGTTACCGCCCCCGTCGTCGGCGTCCGCAATGATTGGGACACCAACCCGGTCCGCCGTGCGGTTACAGAACTCGACCAGGTCGTCCATCGTGATCATGCCGTAGTCGCCAATCCCGTACTTGCTCTGCGAGAGCGCGCTGCCGCCCGTCATGACGATCTCGAAGCCGTGCATCTCGGCGAGCCTGGCGGTCGCGACGTCACCGCAGTTGATGCACAGACTCGGCTCTGACCGCTCGAGCAGCGCGCGGATCCGCGCACCCGGACCGGCGGCGCCCTGCGTCTGGGCCGAGACCCCGGCACCTCGTCCGGCGAACGCGTGACCCAGCAGCCCCCCGGTCGCGACCCCGGCGCCCTCGAGAAACCGTCGGCGTGTCGGCCCGTTGGTGCTCATATGACCTCCTTGTCTGAATGTGTGCCGCCCCTAGCAGCCCGTGATGCAAGTCGCCGCTGCAGTCGACCGGCGCTTCATCCCGGCTCACGGCGTTGAGGCGTCAGCGTCCGGCAACCACGTGTCGAGCCAGCCGAGCACCGTGTCGTGCCACTGCATGCTGTTGTGGGGTTTGAGCACCCAGTGGCTCTCGTCGGGGAAGTAGAGGAATCGGCTGGGTATGCCGCGTCGTTGCAGCGCATTGAAGGTGCCCAGCCCTTGCTCGAGGGGGACCCGATGGTCTTCCTGGCCGTGGATGACCAGCATCGGCGTACTCCAGTTGGCGACGTGCTGCACCGGGTTGTGCCGTTCGTGGCCCTCGGGGTTGGCGTAATACGGCCCGCCGTGCTCCCACTCGGGGAACCACAGCTCTTCGGTCGAGTAGTACATCGACCGCATGTCGAACACGCCGTCGTGGTTGACGAGGCACCTGAACCGGTCGGGCCAGTTGCCAGCGATCCAGTTGACCATGTAGCCACCGTAGGACGCGCCAAGCGCACACACGTTGTCGCCGTCCATCCAGTCGTAGCGATTGAGCGCCGCGGCCAGCCCCTTCTGCAGGTCTTCGAGCGGCTTCCCGCCCCAGTCGCCGGTGATCGCGTCGGTGAAGTCCTGTCCGTAGCCCACCGACCCGTGGAAGTCGACCATCACCACCGCGTAGCCGGCGGCGGCGTAGCTTTGAGGATTCCACCGATAGTGAAAGTGGTTGCCGAAGGACCCCTGCGGCCCACCATGAATCAGAAACGCGACCGGGTAGGTTCGGCCGGCGTCGAAGTCGGCCGGCTTGACGATCTGGGCGTAGACGGTGTCGCCAGCGGCGCCGGCGAAGCTGAACTGTTCGTGGTCGCCGAGCGTGAGCACGGCGAGGCGCTCCTCGTTGACCCGGGTGATCTGGCGCAGGTCGGAGCCGTCGTGTCGGACCGTGAACAGCTCGACCGGCAGCGTCAGGTTGTCGAGCCCGAAGACAAGGCGCTCGCCGGCAATCGCCGGCGAGCCGACGTAGCCGAGATCGTCGAGGACGGTCGTCACGGCGCCGCTGGCGACGTCGATAGCGAACAGCGACACATGCCCGACGTTCTGCGCCGTCGCGTAGAGCGTGCGCCCGTCAGCCGTCCACAACAGACCGCCGGGCGAGCGGTCCCAGTCGGACGCCAGCATGCGCGTCGGACCGTCCGGCCAGTGCCTCAACATGATGCGGAAGCGGTCCGCCTCGAAGCCGGACCGATCCATCGCCAGATACGCCAGCGTCTCGCCATCGGGCGAAAACACCGGCGCGGTGTCCCAAGCCGCGTTGTCGTCGGTCAGCTTGCGGGGCAGGTGCGATCCGTCGGTCGGCGCCAGCCAGAGATCGAAATTCGTCGACCATGGCTCGCCGGCTCCGACCACGCGCGCGGTCAGCACGACCGCGCGGCCATCTGGCGCGAACGCGAACTCCTCGGCGCCGCCGAACGGGACCGACGGCGAATCGCCGTCCACACCGGCCATCACGTCGACCGGCGTGCCGCCACCAACCGACATCACGACGATGTGCGACCGACGTCCATCCTCCCACGTGTCCCAGTGCCGCACGAACAGACCGTCGTAGACACGGCCCGTCGCCGCGTCGGCCTCGCTCCCGTCGAGGCGCTCGGCGGTGCAGGCCAGCGTGGCGCAGTCGACGAACACCTCCACACTGACCGCCAGATGTGAACCATCCGGCGACAACGTGAGGTTGGCGGCATCCAGCGGTAGGTCGGTCACCTGCGTGGCCTCCCCGCCCGCCATGTCGAGGCGCCACACCTGCGACGAGCCGGAGCGGGTCGACAGGAAGTAGAGCTGCGCTCCGTTGGGCGACCAGCGCGGATTGAAGTCGCCGGCGGGGTGGCTGGTGAGCCGGCGCGGCTCACCGCCGGCGACGCCGACCACCCAGATGTCCGTGCGCCGCCGGTCGGCCTCGAGGTCGACTGCGCTCAGTGTGAACGCCACCTGGCGACCGTCGGGGGACACTTGCGGGTCGGACACCCGATCCAGTGACACCAGGTCGCCGGGCGTCATGGTTCGCAGCTGAGCCTCGGCGAATCCGGGCGCCAGGAGCGCAACGGCAAGCAGGTTGACTATCGTGCGAGGGGTCATGACCTTCTCCTGTCGACGGGCGGCGGCTCAAAGCGATCTTGCGCGAGACATCTCCTCCCGGCAATGGGGAAAGGGCCGGTCCGAGCCGACGAACGCCCATCTTCCGGCCCGCACAATCGAGGAGGCCAGGCCCAGCGCGCGACCTGGCGCCAAGCTTACCCTGCGTCGGCAGACCCGGCAACAACGGCCAACGGACTGGACGATCGGTCGCGAGACACCACCAGGCGGCACCATCGGTCCTTGCCTCGAATCTGCCCACACCAGCTCGATTCGGCGGAATCCCGTCAGACCAGAACCTGCCAGATTGGTGCCTGTTTCCTATAGGATCGGGGTTTCATGCCATCGGACTGACCGACGGCCCGAGCACGAGGAGACGACATACGGGCGATATGGAGGCGGATCTACAGGACGCAATCGACTTTCACGAGGCCATCGTCACCGAGGGCGGTAAGGCGCTGGTCGGTTATGAGCGGGAGAAGGCACTCGCTAACATGGTGTTGTTGGCGGAGATCCCGACGACCTACGACCCGGAGGAACAGCGCCAGGTCAATGCCGGAAACCTGCTGCTCCGAGGAGTCCCCGGTGTTGGAAAGACCTTCTTCGGGGTCATCCTGGCGGCCATCAGCGGCGCCAAGTTCGCCCGGCTCCAGGGCCGCGCCGATCTGCAGCCTACAGAGGTGGTTGGGTTCCAGATGATCAACCCGGCGACCGGCGAGTTCATCACCGAGTTCGGGCCACTCGCCTCCGCTGAGGTGATCCTGCTCGACGAGATCAACCGCATCCCGCTGAAGTCGCAGAGCGCGTTTCTCGAGGGGCTGCAGGACCGATCGATAACCGTCGGGAAGGAGACCTATCAGCTCCCGACCTTCAGCTTCGCCATCGCTACGATGAACCCGATCGAGCTCGGTCAGGGAACCTTTCCGCTGTCTGAAGCAGCGACCGACCGGTTCGCCATCATGGTCAATATCGGGTATCTACCGCCCGAGGAAGAGCAGAAACTCGTCACCTTCGACTTCAAGAAAGTGCATCTCAATGGGCTGATGCCGAAGGAGCGGGTGCTGGAGCTTCGGTCACGCATCGGTGAGCAGGTATTCCTGCACGATGCCCTTGGGAAATACATCAGGCGCCTGGTCTCGGCGACCCGGCCCTACAACCCTGAGACCGACTGGCACCAACGGTCGCCGTCGCCCTTGGTCGAACACTACGTCGATCTGGGCGGGTCGCCAAGGGCTACGATCTGCTGGGGTCGGCTGGTCAAGGTGTGGGCCCTGCTCGATGGGCGACGCGCCGAGGTCTACCCCGAGGACATTCAGGAACTGGCCAAGTATGTCCTGGGACACCGGATCTGGCTCGCGCCCCATGCGAGCAGCCGTAGCATCCGTGTGGATTCGGTGATCGAAGAGGTCATCGATACGGTGCCGATTCCATGAACCCAGGGCAACTCGACGCCGAGAACTCGCTCGTCTCCTGGTCGGAAATCAAGGACGTCGAGCTGGTCATCATTCGACGTATGCAAGAGTTCGCCATCGGCGGCCACCCGAGCATGTTTCATGGCACCGGGCATGATCTGGCCGGTCTCCGCGACTGGCAGCCGGGCGACAGGTTGTCGACGATCGACTGGCCACAATCGACCCTGACCAACTTCAGCCCTCTGGTGACCAGGGAGTTCGACCAGGAAAGCAATGCCCCGATCGTGATCGCCGCCGACGTCTCGCAGTCGACGCGATGTGGTGTGGGTGAAGAGCCGATCGCAAGGGTGATCGCCCGCGCGGTCGCGACCTTCGCCATGGCGGCCTCCTTTTTCCAGGACCGCGCCGGACTCGTCACCTTCGACCGCGACACGCGGCGGCTCGCGGTGCGCCCGCGTGTCGGGAGAAACCACGCGATCCACTGTGTCGAAGCCTATCAAGACCAACTGCTGGGTCGCGGGACGACCGAGTCGCCCCCGGATCTCAGTTTCGCCGGGCTGCTCCGCAAACGCTCGTTGGTGCCGGTCATTTCCGACTTTCTGTTCGAGGACTCGCGCCCGTTGCTCGTCGAGCTCGCGGACCTGAAGACGTCGCACGATGTGTTCCTGGTCATGATCGATAGCGCGTTCGCCTTCGAGCTCCCGCGATTCTCCGCGGGCTGGGTCGAAGCCTACGATGTCGAGACCGGACGGACCCGCGTCATCTCATCGGGCGACCTGGAACAGCTCGGAAGACGGGTGGGCGAGTGGCAGGACACGGTGGAACATGCTGCGCACGACCATGGGCTGGAGGTGCTCCGCCTCGGCGGCAGTGGCCAACAGTTTCACGACACGCTGGTCGCTTTCCTGCTGGAACGCAAGCAGTTGCGGAGATAGGAGACAGCTCGCAAGGAGACAGGAGACAGGAGGCAGGAGACAGGAGACAGGAGAAGCTGGAAGGTTTCGCCGCATGCTTCAACGAACCTGCTCGACGACCCATGTCACAGATCAGGCCTCAAACTGCGCTCCACCGTTGGCTGACACCTCAACCGCTGGTCCTGCTGTTGCTCGCCGCGACCCTGTTCACGCCGACGCTCGTGGTGGCCGGACAACCGGCGAGCGACACCACGCAGGTCGACGCCATCCGGTGCTGGCGCCGGGTCAGCCGAAACGCCGTGCATGTCGGTGAGCGGTTCACGATGACCGTGACCTGCAGCGTCGTCGAGACCGACACTGCGCGGACCCTGCCCGAACAGGCGGCGCTGGAACCGGAGACGATCGATGTCGCCCCGTTCGAGGTGCTCGACGGCGAGCACTACGAGGACATCCGCAGCGGGCCGTATCGATTCTTCCAGTACCACTACACGTTGCGGGTCATCAGCGAGAGCAACTTCGGCGAGGACATCGAGATTCCGGCGCTCGACATCATGTACCGGATCGAACGGCGAGTCGGGAACAACCCGGCGCTCCCGGGTCGGGAGCTGACCTACATCCTACCGGCCGAGCCGATCCGCGTCGTGTCGCTCGTCCCCGACGCGGTCGTCGACATTCGCGACCTGTCCCCCGCCAGCTTCGGCGACGCGCGGGCACGCGTGTTTCAGGCCAACGCCCTGACACTGCTCGCAGCGCTGCTGGGTATGGTGGCGCTTGGAGTCGTGGCGCTCGGTGCCGCCCGAGTTGCGCGCGAGCGCCGGGGCGGCGGAGCACCGGTCGACAAGCCACTTCCGCCGCCGCTCATCGTGCATCGCGCGTTGGGTGAGCTGACGCGGGTCCAGCAGGCGACGACAGAACGTGGCTGGAGCGTGGAGACCGCTGGTCGCGCGCTGGCCGCGCTGCGTGTCGCCGGCTCCGTGGCCATTTCAGTACCGGTGGCCCAGGCTCTGGTCGAGGCCGGCACGCCGGCTCGCGATGGCCAGCTGCGTCTGCGGCATGGTTTGGTGCGCCCCAAGACCGCGGTGATCTCGTCCGGTCTGACCGCGACGGCGTTGACGCGGCGTCTCCGGGACACGCGAGCCGGCCGCGGCAACGGCACCAACACGGCGTTGGCCGACGACCTCGGACGCGCCATCTCGGTGTTCACGACGGCGCGCTACGGTCGCAACGGTTCGCTGCCGACCGACGAGCTGACCCGCGAGCTCGACACCGGCATTGCACAGCTCACGCGCCTTCGCTGGCGTTCGGCCGCCCCGGTGCGCGTCGCCACCGAGTTGAAGACGACGATTGGCGACTGGTGGGGGCAATGGACACGCTGACCGCCCTGCTCGCGAGCACGCGGCGCACCCTGGCGGAGCTCGACGATCTGTCGTTGGCGGCGCTGCCGCTCCTGCGCCGGGACGAAACGGTGATCGTGCTTGGCGTCATCGGCATCCTCGCGCTGGGGGCGCTGCTGACGCGCTACGTCGTACGTCACCGACCGGGTCGGACCGACATCGTCTTGCCGGCGCTCCTCCCATCGACCATGACGAAACGGTCGGCGCTGGCGCCTCTGCGTCACACCGCTTTTGTATTGTTTCTGGGCGGTCTGCCGTTTTTCGCCGTGGCGCTGGCCGATCCCCACACGACGCTGATCCAGGAGCGATCGACCTTTCCGGGCCACCGCATTGCGATCCTGATCGACGCATCGTTGAGCATGGACAGCTCCTTCGCCACCAACCAGCTCGGGTGGGGCAACACGTTCCTCGCCAACGTTTCGGCGGCCGACTACTTCGTGAGGCGACGGATGGAGGGTTCGCACCGCGACCTGGTGTCGTTGGTGGAGTTCGGAGGCGAGGCCTACATCATCACTCCGTTCACCAACGATTACGAGAACATCCTGCTGAGCATCGGGCTCATCGGAACCCCGGAGGAGTACGACCGTTTCCCGGACCACGGCACGCTGATCATGCGCGCCATCAGCCGCGCCGTGCAGCTGTTCCGCACATTCGACTTCCTCAAGGCGCAGGGGAACCTGATCCTGATCTTCAGCGACGGGCAGGACACGCACGCGGTCTACGAAGACCAGTCGCTGGATGACATCCTTCAGGAGGCGGCCGACAACGCAATTCCTGTCTACTTCATCCGTACGGCCTACGACCAGGGACTTGGCGACGTGCTCCCCGACATCACCTGGAAGCTGGCGGTCGAGAAGACCGGCGGCCGCTTCTATCCTGCAGCCGACGAAGCGGCAATTCTGCAGGCCGTGCACGAGATCGATGAGTTATCGGCTGGACAGATCGAGGTCACGCAGTATGTGGCGCATCAGCCGCGGTTTTCACCGTTCGCGCTGATTGCGGTCGGGTTGTGGAGTCTGGCCCTCGTGTGCGGACTGGGTGTGAAACAGATGAGGAGATTCCCATGAGAACTCAAGGAGAATACCGATGGTAAAGACTGCCCTGAGATATCTCCTCGTTGCGATCCTGTGTGCAGGCGCTGCAGTCGTGCTGCTGGTCGCCGCACGACTGGAGCGACGTCTCGCGCTGGCGGACCAAGAGCTGGCGATGATGAACCTGTCCCGCGCCGCTCGGGCGTATGACGAGGTCGCCGACTCGTTGGCGGCGACCGGACGCATCCCGTGGCTGCTTCGCGGCACACGTGACGAGATAGCGGCACGACAGGCCGCGGTGCGGTACTGGAGGGGCGACTATGCGCCGCTCGTCGCCGACTACACCTCGCCCGACAGCCCGAGCATCGCCGACAACCTCGACCTGCAGTTCATCGTCGCCAACGCCGACTACCGGTCGGTGCAACGGCCGGATTCGACGCCGGAGATGGCACTTGGCGTGCTCGACCACGCGATTGGGGTCTACCGGCGGCTCCTGGAAGGCAACGAGGCCCATCTCGAGGCGGCGTTCAACTACGAAGTCATGGTCCGCCTGCGGAACCGGATAGCCGCCGGCGACGAGGTCCCTGAGTTCCGGCGACCGACGGCGCCCGGCAACGAGGGAGACAACCCGGAAGAGACGGAGATGGAGGACATTCAGATCTACGTGCCGAGCGACACGGTGATCGACCCCGCCGACACCGAAGATCCGACCATTGGCGCAGGGGCGCCGATCCGGAAACGTGGCTAGCGTATGCGGCGCAGCCCTCCGCTCTGCTGCTGACTTCTGCCTTCTGACTTCTGACTTCTGACTTCTGAGATCGCTCACTCATGCCCCCGCTTCAGTTTGGCGAACCGATCTACCTCTGGCTGCTCCTGCTCCCGGCGGGTCTTGGTCTGCTCGGGGTCTGGCAGCTGAGCCGCCGGCGCCGTGACGCCCACCGCGCACTGCACGAACGGACCACACCGATACGGGAGCAGTATGCCTTCGCGGGCGGACTGTCGTTCTGGTTCTGTCTGGTGCTTGCGGTCGCCGCACTGGTCCTGGCGCTGTCACGGCCCCAGGTGCTCGCCGCAGTCACGCAAAATGCCGGCGCCGACTTCATCATCCTGCAGGACGGCTCGACCTCGATGCGGGTCAGCGACGTGGCGCCGGACCGATGGCAGCGGTCTGTCGCCTGGGTCCGAATGTTCGCCGAGCTCTTGAGCTGGCAGGACGAACGGATCGCACTGGCACTCTTTGCGCACCGGGCGGCACCGCAAATCCGGCTGACGCGAGATCCCAACGCCCTCTTCTTCTTCCTGAATTATCTCGACGAAGAGCCCCCATTCCGCCTCGAGGACGACACCAGCTGGGACACGAATATCGAAGAAGGCATCTATTGGGGCGTCCAGATGTTCGACCTCGACGAGGAGCTGTATGGCGAACGGCTCAGCTCGAAGGCGTTCATCGTCATCTCGGACGGTCAGGCATGGAGCGGTGAAGTCGACGCGGCGCTCCAGCTCGCCGGTGAGCGCGGGATACGGGTCTACGTCATCGGGGTCGGCACCACCGCAGGCGGCTTCATCCCCCAACTTCCGCCAGGCCCGTACGACAGGCCGGAGGACCCGATTCACTCGGTGCTGGACCGGCGGTCGCTCCGGACGATCGCCCAGGCGGGTGGTGGCGATTACTTCGAATTGGGGGTCGACACCGACGAGGACGTCGCATTGCAGATTCTCACCGACGTTCAGCGCCGTGCGCAGGCGACCCAACGTGAAGAGACCTTCACCGAGCTCTACTGGTATCTGCTCGTCGCGGCCGCTGCCCTGGTGTGCGTCGGCACACTGCTGCTCAAGGAACGCACGCAACTCTGGTGGCAACTCGCGACTGCAGGGGCGCTCGTGGCGGTGTTGATGACGTAGAAGCGAACCGCGCGCCACCCTCGAGGCTGCAGGCTTCGCGCCCCGGGCTTCAGGCACCCGGGGCGCCACAACGACCATTGCGCCCCACGTACGTAGAAGACCGGGCAGGGGGTGACCACTGCCCGGCCGTTTTTCAGAGCGCCTGAAGCCTGTAGCCCGCAGCCTGTAGCCAAGGCGCGGGAGAGCCCCCGCCCGCGCCCTACACCGGCGCAGGGACGGGGCCGGCGATTCGTTCTTCGAGTATCTCCGTGCCGCGGTCAAACAGCTCCGCTTTCGAGATCCGCCCACCGTCGACATCGGCCAGCAGCTCGCGCTGCGCCACGTAGTCTTTGTTGACCAGTCCGACTTTGCTCTGCAGCAACCGCCATGCCTTCCGTCGTTCGACACAGAACAGGACCAGCTGGCGGGACAGCAGGCGGTATTCAGGCATGTCGTCCTTGCCGTTCACCTTCATGTACACCCCGAAATCGGGCACATAGGCTCGATGCTCCGGGTCGAGATGACACCGGTTGACGATGTCGTTCTGGGTCAACCGCACCAGCATGTTCTCGAGCGAGATCAGCTGCTCTACCGCCTCAGGCTTGAGTTTCTTGACGTGGTTGCGAAACCTGGCCTCGGTCGCGCACCAGTGGGCCACGGTGTACTGATACGGCTCGCGATTGCCCTTGAACCGGGTCTGATACCAGTCGCGGTCCGACTTGGGGTTGCCCTTCAGATCCAACGCCTCCGCATAGGATTCGCCGAGCTGTGGATTGAACACGAACTCAGGCGCGCCGCGCGAGTCCCGCACCCGCTGCGCCTGGTCGAGCGCCATGTCGTCACCGACGCCGTGCTCCGGCTGACAGGTGGTGAAGGACTGCAGAAACGCTGTGCCTCGATACTCGAGCGCATCGAGAATCGCCCGGAACAGTTTGGGCGCATTGGCGATCGAGATCTGCGCGACGAACGGCGATCCGTGACCCGCGAGGAAGGTCTCGGCGACCGTCTTCTTTTCGATGATCTTCCCTTGGCTCGCGGCGCCGAACGAGTTCATGTCGCCCCCACCGAGCATCGGCGTCGAGTCGGAGTTCTGACCGCCGGTGTTGGAGTAGACCTGGGTGTCGAGCATCACCGCCTTCACGTTCGGACGGTTCTGAAGGACCATCTTCGAGACGTTCTGATAGCCGATGTCCCCCATTCCGCCGTCGCCCCCAACAATCCAGACCTTCGGCAGCTCGAGAATTTCCTGACGGGTCATCAGGGCATCGCTGAAGTGACTCAGCTCGTAGTACTGCTGCTTGGTGATCACGCCGTCATCGGAATCGAGCAGCGCGTCGGCCAACCGCTCAGGGATGACCGACCGCCGAGCGTGATCGACCATGAAGCTCTCACCGATGAGCCAGCCGATGGTCGCCCCATCCTGAAACAACGAATTCATCCAGGGGTACGGATGCGGGTTGTTCGGCGGGGTCGACCCATACACGGTGTTGCATCCTGTGTGGGCGGCCATCGCCATCACCGACTGTCCATTCGCGAGGCGTCCGTCGAGCGCTTGCAGCTGCTGGTGGTTGAACGCCTCCTGCTTCAGCACCGTGGCGATCGCGTCGGCAATCTCCGCGTCTGAAATTTCGCCATGCGCATCGAGACGCGCGGTTGTGTCGGCGTCGTCCTCGCCGCCCAGCCCCATGAGCAGATGGGCAACGGCGCGCTTGAACAGACGAGACTCCTCCGGTCGGTTCGCGGCGAGCGCCGCCAGCTTCATCGGCCCGAGCTCGAGAATCTGGTTGGCCGTCTGCCGGAACCGCTCGGCCTTCTCGTGATAGAGCGGCCGCATGAACGCCTCGGTTATCCCGGCAATCGCGCGCAGGATGCTCTTCTCGCCGCACCCGGCGCAGGCGCCGTCTCCGGAGACCAGCGCGTCGTAGTTCCGCCGAACCATCATCAGGTTGCGCAGGGTCGCCGTCTTAGAGTCGGACGGGTGTTCGTCGTTGTAGAACCCCAGGAATTTCTGGGACGTGTCTGGCAACAGGTCGAGGAACGCGGTGCCGGTCTCATGCTCCGCATTCACCGCCTCGCTCTCCGGCACCATCCGCAGCGCGTCGTGGTCTCCGCAGGCGGTCACGCATGCCGCGCACCCCTTGCACAGGTCGGACACAAAGATGGAAAAGATACCGCCGCTTCCCGGCTTCTTCTTCTCCGGCGACCCGAAGATCGCATTGACCTTCGAATAGGCCAGCGGCTGCTGGTCGATGACGGCGAAGAACTGCTCTTTGGCCTCGGGCGAGAACCCGTCGACCTCGTTGGTGACGGACCGGACCAACTCGGGCAGCGGGATGCCTGACTTGGCCTTGACGGCATCGCGCATCAGTTCCCGTGTCCGCGCCTCCAACTCGGGCACCGCCGCCAGCATCTTCATCCGCTCGGCGTCGTCCGTCACGTAGCTGCTGACCGCCGTGCGGAGGATGGTCTCGATGTCCTGCGAGCAGTTGGGAAGCGCGGTGTCCGGACAGACCGAGATGCACTCCATGCACTGGGTGCAGTTCTCGGCGATAAAGAGCGGGGTTTCGCGCCGCGCCACATACTTGGACGCCGTGTCGCCTGTGCCGGCGGCCATCACGCCCATGGCGGCGAACGGCGTTGACGGTTGGTCGTAGCCGTAGTCGGAACGGAACAGACCATCGAATTCGGCCGTCTGCGTGACAGGCCTCCGCTCCCCCTGCCCCTCAGGCAGGGGTGTGTCGCGGCACCCGGTCCCGCAGCCATCCATCGGCAGCAGCGGAATGCCGCGCAGGGTCGATCGATCCGGGGCATTGAGCTCGCCCACCGGTATCTCGGTGACCCGGTCGAACCCTTGGGTCATGACCTCCATGTTCGACTTCACGACGGCGGGTCCGAGGCGACCGAACTTCTTCTTGTACTGGTTGTGCACCACATCATGGAACTGTTCGGTATCGATCTCGAACTCCTGGAGCAACGGAGACACCTTGAAAAAGGCGCCCAGGAAGGCGTTGCCCTGCATCCGGAGCTGAAGGTCCACGCGGGTCGTCGCCTTTCGGGCGATATCGAACCCGGCCAGCGTGAACACCCTGATCTTGTGGTCGATGATCTGCTGGCGAGCCAAGCTGGGTAATCGCTCCCAGGCCGTCGCCGGTTCTTCATCAGATTCCCAGATGAGCGCCCCACCCTCGGACATCCCGTCGAGGGGATTGGTGTGGGTAAACGCTTTCGGGTCGCAACACAGCACGACATCGACGTGCCGCAAGTCGCAGTTGACCCGAATGCGTTCTGGCGCCACGACCAGGAAGTAGGAGGTCGGGGCCCCCTTCTTCTCCGATCCGTACTTGGGATTCGCGCTGACGTGAATGACCTCCTTGGGGCGCCCGAACTCGTCGAGCTCGGTGTGCCGAGACGCGAGGAAGTCGTTGAAGTCGCCGATGATCGCGCCCAGGTTCTTGCCGGTCGTGATGGCGCCCCACCCGCCGATGGAGTGAAACCGCACGGCGATAGAACCCTCAGGGAGCAGCGATGGAGTCTCATCCGACTTGACTTCGTAGGGATGGTCGATGCCAAGCACGACGAACGAGTCGCCGTCGCTGGCCCGCTTGCCGTCCGTGCGGGCCCGGCGCTCATGCACGAACTCGAAGGCGCCGAGGACCTGCTCGGGCCGGAAGTCTCGGGACCCGAGACCGTAGACGCCCGAATACAGCCGCGGCATCTCGTCAACCGGAATCACGGGAAAGCCCTCTTCGACCGGGTGGTCGCCAAGCCGAAGCGCCTTGTGCAATGCCGTGCTGATGTCGCGGCCCATCGGGTTGGCGCCGGCCATCGCCTCGTCGGTCCGCTCGAGCACGATGACGTTTTTCTTGCCGGCAAGCGCCGTGACCACCGCCCGCTCTGGGAACGGTCTGATCACGTCGAGGTGAATGGACCCGACACGGACGCCCCGGGTCTTGCGAAGATGGTCCACTGCCGCTTCGATGTTTTCGGCGGCTGAACCGAGCGAGACGAACACCGTCTCGGCATCGCCGGTCTTGTACTCGCTGACTAACCCGTAATAGCGACCGGTCAACCGACCGAACTCCTGGTAGGACTCCTCCAGAAACCGAAGAATCGGCTCGGCGAAGTTGTTCCGGCGGGCCACGACGCCCTGCATGTAGTGTTCCTGGTTCTGGACCGGACCCAGCAACACGGGGTTGGCCAGGTCAATCATCGCTGGCACCCGACGGCGGGTGGGTCCGAACAGCGCCCGCTGCGCTTCGGTCGGACACTCGATGATGTCGTCGGGAGCGCCAAGAAAAGTCCGAATCAGCTCCGATTCGTGCCTGTAGAAGGTCCGCTCGAGGTGTGAGGTCAGGAAACCGTCCTGGACGTTCATACCGGGGGTGAGGCTGAGCTCGGTGACCCGCCGCAAGATCAGGGCCTGGTCGGCCGCCTGCTGCGCGTCCTTGCTGAACAGGATGATCCACCCGGTGTCCAGCGCCCCGCAAACATCGTCGTGCCCGCAATGGACGTTCAAGGCATGCTTCGTCAGCGCGCGCGCGACCACCTCCAGCACCATGGTCGAGGCCTTGCCTGGGGCGTGGTAGTACTGTTCGAGTCCGTAGATGACCCCCTGCCCGGAGGTGAAATTGACGACGCGGCGTCCGCAGACCGAAAACGCGATTGCACCACCCTGAGCCGCATGCTCACCTTCCGCTTCGACGGCCAGCGTGTTGCGCCCGAACACATTGAGCCGGCCCTCGGCGAACGACTGCTGATACAGCTCCCCCCCCTCTGTCGACGGAGTGATCGGGTAAAAAATCCCGGCGTCAGCGATACGCGCCTCGGTGTGATAGGCGACGAGCTGATTGCCGTTGGCGGTAATCCGGATTCCCGGGTACGGGGGTCTATTCACGACAGTGCTCGTGTCCTTCCCCATGACACACACGCTCCAGCCTCGACCCAGCGACGGTCCCACGCCGCAGGGCCCGCAGTTGACGGCGTCAAGCGGTTTATCGGATCTATCTTACCCGGCCATAACCGTGCGCGGCAACGACCGGGAATTGCAGCATAACGCGCCGGCTTTGGGCTACCGCCTGTGTGCGAAGATCGGAGTTCTAGAACCTTGGCTCGGTTGTGTCAACGCAGGGTGGGGCAAGGCTGGAGCCTTGCCTCGCAAGCCTGAAGGTCTGGGCCACAGAAACAACCCAAGCGAGCTCAGGGTCTAACGACAGGGGCAGACCGGGCGCCCACCACCAGGCCCCCAAAGCCCAGAGCCGCGGGCGGTGTGCTTCCCGCAGCCCGCTATGTCGGATCGAACCGCAGCCAGGTACCGATTGGCTCAGTCTGCTCCACACCGGGCTGCGACCAGTCGCACACACCGGTCGCAAATATCTGCTCCAGCCGCGCCTGTTCATCCGTCGAGAAGGTCACCCTGTAGTCCGCCAGGTCGACCGGCGTGAGCTGACATTTGAGGATGTCGCCGCCAATCGGGCCGCCCGCAACTTCCCGGGGCGCCGGCGCCGAGGGAAACAGCTCCTCACATCGGCCGCCACCACGGACCTGCGACTCGGCGATCTTCGTGGGCTTCTCGCCCCGGCTCCAACAGGCGTCTACGAGATCGGCTGGCCTGGCCCGCACGACCTTTTCGATCACCGGGTCGTTGGACGCGTCCGCGGCCAGCGCGGTCAACCAGGCGTCCATCTGACCCAGCGCTTCCTGCGCCACCGGGCTCGCCGTCGAGTACAGCCCGTGACGGTTGTCCTCGACCAGCATGACGTGGTTGTCGGCGCGACCGTTCGCCCGTAGCAGCCGGTCACGCATCGAGAACGAGTGATAGCGGACGTGGACGTCGCCCCGTTCCACATCGTCGGCGTAGGCGCGATAGTCGATGATCGGGATCGTCGCCAGCCCGCCGCCGCCGTGGGTCACACGACCGGTCTCGTAGGCGGCCCGCAACGCGCCGACATCCGCGACCGTTCGCGCGGGAACGAATCGGCCGTCGTGGTCATACCCACCGATCCGTTCGTTCAGGTCGAGAAACTGTGCCGTCGTGATGGCACCCGCATTGAGCGGGGCAAGCCCATACTGCACCCCGACGTTGTCGAGCGGGCGACGCGCGAACCCGGTCTCCGGGTCGCGTCCATAGACATTGACGGCGTGGTCGTACACGTCGCATCGCGCGCCGCCGGGGTTGGTGACGGCGTCATACCGGAGCGACTTGGGCAGCACATCGGGGCAGAATTCGTCCGGCGCGATCCGCCCGGCGTTCCGGGACACGTTCGGCATCGTATTCAGCACGAGGAAACCAGCAACCGCGCGCTGCTCCTCCTCAGTGAACTTGCCGGCCGCCGTCTCCGAGAAGTAGCGGTTCAACAGTTTTGCGTCGGTGATGAACGGGATGGTGCCAGACGCCACGTCGGGAAAACTGCATCCGGGGATGATGCCGTCGAGGAGGCCAGGATAGTTGTCGGCGATCTGATGATTCTGGTAGGACCCTCCTGAACAGCCCCACCCGATGGTGAACTGCGGTGCACCGTAGGCCTCGATGAACCGTTCCTTGACCATCATCATCGTCTCGGCCGCCAACAGGTCATCGCAATTGTTGCCGAAGACATTGAGGGTCGACGAGGCCACTGCATAGCCCTGACGCAGCATGACGTCGTCGGACACGCCGCCGGTCCGCACACCCTGCCGGTACCACCCGTTGACGCATCCGCCGCCGAATGTGTAGATGAGCCGGCCGTTCCAGCCGGCTGGCGCCTGCCACGGGTCCGGCTCAGGATCGGTCGCCGGGTCGTGCAACAGGGCGATCTGATAGATGGCCCGATTGATCGTGCCGGTCTCGATACGCACCATGTATGGCACATCGGCGTCGAGCAACGTCGTGGTCTGGGCCAGATCGTCCGGGCGAACCATCGGATCATCCAACGGTTTGAGTGGGCCGCCGATGTCATCCACGGAGCGATACGCATAGTCGATCCGCCGCGCCACTGTGCACCGCTCGTCGAGAGCTGCGCCCAGGGTCTCGCCCGACGGCAGCTCGAACTGGTCGGTCTCGCAGATGAACGGCTGCTCGTGGGGCCCCGAGAACACCGGGCCGCTCACCGGGTGGTTGCGCAGCTCCAGCTGTATCGGCGCGCCGCCGTCGGTCGTCACCGACAGCTGACTCGTCCCCGGCCCCAGCTCGGTGATCAATCCCACCAGCGCACCATCGTCCCCGGCGCGAAACTGATCGGTCAGATCGCGCTCATCGACATGGACGGTCACCGTGTCGGCGGACACACCCGGGGGCGGCGCTATCTGCACCAGGACATCGCCACCGCTGACCATGTCGGGTCGTGTCGACAGCGTGACAATCCGCGCGGCGCCGCCGGCGGTCTCCGCCGACGAGCAGGCGATGGTCGCCAGGCTGCTCGCGGCCAGGAGCGCCAGGGCGAACCAGATAGAACGGTCAGTTGGCGGTGTCTGTGTGGGCACTGGCTTTGCTCCTTCGCGGTACCGCGTCTCCCGGCCGGGAAACGCGGTGGTCTCGGTGCCGCATGATACCAGAGTCGGCCGACGGGCGGACCACGCATGCATGCCGAAAACCCGTCGACCCAGACCTGTCGCGGTTTGATCTCGCGCCGATGCCACGCGTATAGTGCTCGGTGCCACACCCGAACAGGTCAACGCGTGCGACACGCTCAGGGGAAGAGGACGATGTTACGACAGCTCGGCTGCGCGGTCGCCGCAACGGTATTGCTGCTCCCCTCCGCCGCAAGGGCCCAACGCGACCCGTGGGCAGGCAGCTGGCGAGGCGCGCTGACCACCCCGCAAGGTAGCGACATGTCCGCAGCGCTCCGAGTGACTCTCTCCTCCGACTCAACGGGACTTGTCAGCGTGGGTGGTGGCGCTAATCTCTCGGCTGACCGGGCTGGCGACCCGACGAACATCATTCTCACGCTCGTACGCGAAGATGACGGCTATAGCGGGTTGCTGACCGGCTTCGGCCTGAACAGTGAGATCCGGTTGGACACCGTCGAGACCGACGACGTGCAGGTGACGGTCGAAGGCGCGACCGAAACGGCGTTCGGGCCGCTCACACTCGTCTACAGCCTGACGCGAGACAACCAGGTGCTCTCGGGCGGCGGACGCGTCACATTGGGCGACCATGGGTTCGACGTCGAGATCGAGCTCAAGCGCGGACGGCGGTCCGAAGTGCCACAGCCGCAGGTCGAGCCTCGCATCGGGTATTTTACCGGGGCGTGGAGGTTCGACTACACCGGAGGTGAGTTCCCGCCGCTCAGCATCGGCACACGTAGCGGTACCGTGACGTTCACCGACCTGCCAGATGCGCCATTCGTTCGCGGCCGGGTGAACGGGGACGTGTATGGCGAATCCTACGAGGAGACCTGGACGATCGGTTTCGATGAGGACATCAAGGGCGTCATGTGGCAGGAGCAGTTGTCGACCGGTCAGCAACTGGTGGCCGTCGGGAACTGGACCAGCCCGATCGCGATTACTTTCTTGACCGCGCCGGTCGAGGCCGATGGCCGCGTCTACGTTCTCAGACGTGTGACGCAGACGATTTCCGACGTCTCGTTCACGGTGACCGATGAGTTCTCGGTCGACGGTGGCCCGTTCCAACGCCTTGGCAACGGGTCCTACTTCAAGGTCCGGTAGCCGGTTTGCCACGGAGGGGAAGCAACCCGCGACACCGATGAGGCGCGCACGGCGCGCCTCGCGGGCGCGAAGTGGGGCTTGGGGGTCCCCGCGTAGCGCACGCGGGGATTCGGGGCAACGCCCCGACTGAAGAAGCCGCGCACAGCGCGCCTTGCGAGGAGCGGCGCAGGGCGACGGGCCCCTGTTAGCGACGAGCCGGGGTGTGGGGCAGCGCCCCACAAAGCAGGGCCCGGGGCAAAGCCCCGTCCGGTACTGAACAAGGCGCGCACAGCGCGCCTCGCGGGCACGGAGTGGGGCATCGGGGTCCCCGCGCAGCGCCCGCGGGGGTTCGGGGCAAAGCCCCGTCTGAATATGCCGAACCAAGACCTCATCGCGCGCGACACCGCGCATCTGATTCATCCGCTGCACAGCACCGCCGCGCATCAGGGCGCCCGAGTCTGGGTGAAGGGCCACGGGGCCGTACTGACCGACGCCGACGGACGCGACTACATCGATGGGCTCGCGGGTCTGTGGAACGTGCTGGCTGGTCATGGGCGCCGCGAACTGGCTGAGGCCGCACGCGCGCAGTGCGAAACACTCGCGTACGCATCCGGGTACACCGGTAGCTCCAACGAGCGGGCGATCGAGCTCGGTGAGCATCTCGCGGCCCTGACCTATCCGTCGATCAACCGCTTCTTCTTCACGAGCGGTGGTGGCGAAGCGACCGAGAGCAGCATCAAGATGGCGCGCGCCTATTGGAAGCTGTGTGGCCGGGCAGACAAGACCAAGGTCATCTCACGCATCGAGGGCTACCACGGCGTCACGCTGGCCGCGATGAGCGCCACCGGATTGAGCGCCTACTGGCCGCTGTTCGAACCGCGGGTCCCGGGTTTCGTCCACATCCCCTCGCCCTACCCGTATCGCTACGACGCCCCGCCCGGCGTGAGCCAGGGGATCGCCGCGGCCAACGAGCTCGAGCAGGCCATACTGCGTGAAGGAGCAGACACCGTGGCGATGTTTCTCGCCGAGCCGGTGCAAGGCGCCGGCGGCGTCATCGTCCCGCAGGACGACTACTTCCCTCGCATTCGAGAGATCTGCGACCAATACGACGTGCTGCTGGTGGCCGATGAGGTCATCACCGCATTTGGCCGCACCGGCACGCTATTCGCACTCGACCACTGGCACATCCAGCCCGACATCGTGCAGTTCGCCAAGGCAATCACCTCCGGCTACATCCCGTTCGGCGGCATCGGCATCAACGACACGATCGCTTCCACGCTCGACGACGATGGTCGAGCCTGGATGCACGCCTACACCTATTCGGCCCATCCCGTGGGGTGCGCGGTCGCCATGCGCAATCTGCGGATCATCGAGGATGAAGACCTGCCCGGACAGTGCGCCGAGAAGGGCGACCGACTGCTGGCCGCGTTGCGGTCGGCACTCGGCGACCACCTGCACGTCGGCGACATCCGCGGCAAGGGGCTCATGTGCGCCGTCGAGCTCGTGGCCGATCGCGCGACCAAGGAGAGCTTCCCTGCCGGCGACAAGGTAGGACCGAGGGTCCGCGAAGCAGCCGCCCAGGGTGGCCTGTTCAGCCGGGTCAAGGCCGACACTTACGTTCTCGCCCCGGCCGCTGTCATCACCGACGACCATCTCGACCGCACGGTCGAGATCCTCCGCGACTCGATCCGAGCCGTCCTCGGGTAGCGGCCCTGCCCCGCCTTCGCCAAGACTCCCGCCACCGCCAGAGCTCCGGCGAGGTCTCGCCGTAGTTCGCTGCGTGAGAAACGAACAGCAAACGAAAGCGGACTGCCTCCTTGTTCATTAGATATCAATATGATATCATTATGATATCATCCAAGAAGAGACATTCATGGTCAAAGAGAAACGGTATTCCGCTCCGTCAGGCTGGTTGGCGCTGCTGGTGTTGCTGGGCGCCCTCGGACTCAGCGTGCCCTTTTTCGTGTTCGCCATCCTGGATGAGAACGTGATGATGATCATCACGCACGGGGTGCTCTTTGCCCTCATTATTTTCCTGCTGGCCGGACTGTTCGTGGTCAACCCGAACGAGGGGCGGGTGCTGCAGCTGTTCGGGCGCTACATCGGGACGGCCAAGGACCCGGGGCTCCGCTGGGCCAACCCGTTCTTCACCAAACGGAAGATCTCGCTCCGGGTTCGCAATTTCGAAACCGAGCGCTCGAAGGTCAACGACATCGAAGGCAATCCGATCGAGATGGCATCGGTAGTCGTCTGGAAGGTGGTCGACACGGGGGAGGCGAGCTTCGAGGTGGACGACTACGTGAACTACGTGCATGTCCAGAGCGAGTCGGCGGTCCGCAACCTGGCGACGCGCTACCCGTATGACACCACCGAAGCGGGACAGCTATCGCTGCGAGGCGCCACCGACGAGATCGCCGGGCAGCTGAAGACCGAGATCCAGAGCCGACTTCACAAGGCTGGCGTGCGGGTCCTCGAGGCGCGAATCACCCACCTGGCCTACGCACCGGAGATCGCCTCGGCGATGCTCCAGCGACAGCAGGCCGGCGCCATCATCGCGGCACGAACCCAGATCGTCGAGGGTGCGGTCAGCATGGTGGAGATGGCGCTCGAGAAGCTCTCCAGCCAACACATCGTCGACCTCGACGAGGAACGCAAGGCAAACATGGTCAGCAACCTGCTCGTCGTGCTGTGCGGCGAGAAGGGCACACAGCCGGTGCTGAATACCGGGTCACTGTATCAGTAGCGCCCCACGCACGCGACCACGATCCGGAAAGCGCCGGCACCCCATGGCTGCACGCAAACCGTTTCTGCTGCGCACCGACCCGGAGGTCCTGGCGGCGTTGCACCGCTGGGCCGCAGATGAGCTGCGTAGCGTGAACGGACAGATCGACTTCATACTGCGCCGCGCACTGCAGCAGGCTGGTCGGCTGCCCGCAGCGACCGCTCCACGACGCGCGCGCGAGACACCGGAAGACGCGACGTCGCAATCGGACGAGCGATAGAATCCGCAGAATCGGTCCTCGGGGCCCCCAGCTACGATCATGCTCTACGCCATCATCGTCGTCTACTTCTGCGTGCTGCTCCTGCTCGGCGTACTGGCCTCGCGGCGCGTCGACTCGCTCAGCGACTACTACCTCGGCGGAAAGCGGCTGGGCTACTGGGTCGCGGCCTTCTCCGCTCGCGCCACCGGCGAATCGGCCTGGCTCTATCTCGGCCTGACCGGTCTGGGCGCCAGCGTGGGGCTGAGCGCGCTCTGGGTGGTGGTCGGAGAGGTGCTCGGCGTCGGTGCCGCCTGGTTCCTGATGGCGGCGCCGTTCAAACACGCAACCGATCGGTGCGGCGCCATCACGGTGCCCGACTATCTCGTCAGCCGGTTCGCCTCGGGCGACCCGTCATCCGACACGACCCAGCGTCTCCGGCTGGTCGCAGCCGGCGCCCTCACCCTCTTCGTCACCATCTACGTCAGTGCGCAAATCGACGCGACCGGACAAGCGTTCGCCAGCTTCCTGGACTGGAACTACTTCACCGGCGCGCTGGTCGGGTTCGGCATCGTGGTGGTCTACACCTTCACCGGCGGCTTTCTGGCGGTCGCCTGGTCCGATCTCTTTCAGGGTCTGCTGATGCTGGTGGGATTGATCCTCCTGCCCCTCGCTGCATTCGCCGCGCTCGAGCCGGGCGGCCTGATTGCGGGTCTCGACGCCACGCTCCTGAATCCCTGGGGACCGGGTGGCGCGACGCTCCCGAACCTGTTGACGATCGTCAGCTACGCCGCGATCGGCATCGGCTTCCTCGGCTCGCCTCAGGTGTTCGTCCGGTTCATGGCCATCCGCGACCAGACTCAGATTCGCACTGGACGGTGGGTGGCAATCGGCTTCACACTCGCAACCGACATCGGCGCGGTGCTGTCTGGCCTGCTGGGCCGCGCGCTGCTGGTCGGCGCGGACGGCGATTTCGCCGTGACCCTGGGGCCCAGCGGAGAGCGGGTACTGCCGGTGCTGGTCGAGCACCTGTTTCCGCCGGTCGTCGTGGGCCTATTCGTCGCGGCGGTGCTTGCCGCGATCATGTCGACGATCGATTCTCTCCTCGTGGTGGCCTCGAGCGCCGTCACTCGGGACGTCTACCAGCAAACGTTACATCCGGACATCAGCGGCGAGACGCTCACCGGTCTGTCGCGCCGGGTCACGGTGACGCTCGCGCTTGTCGCCCTCGCGGTCGCCCTGTCGGTTGCGTGGCTGGCTCCGGGCCGAACCATTTTTTGGTACGTCATCTTCGGGTGGTCCGGCATCGCCGCCACCTTCTGTCCGGTCATCGTGCTGTCCCTGGTCTGGCGTCGGTACAACGCCCAGGGCGCGCTTGCGTCGATGATTACCGGGCTCGTTGCCGTACCTTTCTTCAAGTTTCTGCTGCCTCTGGCACCCGGGTGGGGTCCACTGGTGGCACGTGCCGAGGAGCTCGCACCGTCCTTTCTGGCCGCGCTGGCCGCCGGGGTCGTCGCGACGCTGGCCAGTTCGCGACGGGGGACCGAGGGCTCACGGCGCTAGCGGCCCGTAGTGAAACCCAGTGTCGCACCGAGAACGGCGATGGATCCGCCCCGCAAGGCGAGCCGAGGGAGAATACCGGCCTGTATTCGACCGAGTAGCAAAGCCGCGGGGTGGGATGCAGCGCCGTTCGAATGCAGCGGGGCTTTCACCCAGGGCTGCTAGACCCGCAGCTCGCTTGGCTTGATTCTGTGACGCAGGCCTTCAGGCCTCCGAGGCAAGGCTGAAACCTTGGTCCACGAAGGTCGACGCAACCGAGCGTGGGGTCAGGAGGTGCTGGCGTTGTTACCGGTTCGTTGTGCTGGCGCCGGACGCGGCTTGGATCGGAAATCGCACACGAAAGGTCGACCCGCCCCCTGGGGATCGGTCGACACGCAACGACCCGCCGAGCTGACGCGCAAGGTGATTGGCCAATGGCAACCCGAGCGTCGAGGCAGTCGGCGGCGATATCGCCTCGGGCAGCCCGACCCCGTCGTCGCCGACCACGAGCTCGACCTCACCGGGGACCGCTTCCCGCATCTCGATGGTGACGCGCCCGGCGCGACCGTCTACGAAGGCGTACTTCAATGCATTCGACACCAGCTCGTTCACGACGAGCCCACAGTTGATCACAGTGTTGAGACCAAGCGAAAGAGGCTCGACGTCGACCGCAATGACGGGCGGATTCTCCTGGCGTACATACAGCTCGCGCAAACCCTCAACAATTTGCCCGATGTACAGGTTGAGATCGATATGTGCCAGGTCGGGCGCCTGACTGATCTGCTCGTGTGCCTGTGCCATCGCCTGAATCCGCGACAGGCTTTCCAGTACCAGCTTGCGTGACTCGTCGTCGCGCGTCGCACGTGCCTGAAGACCGAGCAGACTGGTGACCACCTGCAGATTGTTCCCTACCTGATGCCGCGCCTCGCGCAGCAGCACCTCACGCTCAGCCTGCGCGCTTTGCAGCCGCTCTTCGGTCCGCTTCCGATCGGTCACATCCAGGAGCAGCGCGACACCCGCGGTGACCCGCCCAGTAGCATCCCGGACTGGCGTGGCGCTGACCTCCATCACTCCCTCGCTTCCATCGAACCGCGTGAACCAGATCTCCTCCCCTGCTACGGTCTCCCCCTCGTGGATCGATCGCGCCAGCGGCCACTCGTCTGACGCCAGCGGGGTGCCATCGGCACGCCGGCCTCGGAGCTCCTCGAAACGCTCGAGCAGCGGCCCGCTCGGGTCGCGACCCCATATTAGCGACGCCTGCTCGTTGCGAAGAACGAACAGTCCGGTCAGGGCGTCGGCGACGGCGAGGCCCGCCGGCATCTGTCGCACGACCGCATCGAGCAACGCATGCTCGAGCTGCATCTCGTCGGTGAGCAACGCACGATCACGCTCGGCCTGTTCGAGTTTGGCGCGCTGGCGTTCGAGCTCATCGCGCAGACTGTCGAGTTCATCTGGCGCCGCATCGGGAGCCTGCGCCGACCCGTAACCCTTCGGCTGTGGCACAACCACCTCCTCGCTCAGGAGAACACTAGTGCGCGGAAGCGGAAACAACAAGCAGCGAATGAGGAAACTGATGGAGCGGCCGGATTACCGGCGAGCGGCGCTCGCGACCGGGCCTGGAGCCTCGTCGGGGGACCGGTGCTGGCTCAGCTCCCGGATCAACTCGACCTGGGAGTGCACGCCGAGCTTTCGATAGATCGAACGCAGGTGATTCCGAACGGTGTAGGGACTGACCCCGAGCTCCTCGGCAATCGAGACGACTCGACCATTGGCGAGCAACAGCCGGACGACCTCGAGCTCACGGGGTGTCAACACCTTACGACCGGCAGACCGCGGTGGCGCCCAATCGTCGAGCACACGCGCCACCTCGCGAAACTGGCCTGTGCGCAGGTCGGTGGTGGGAGGAACGTCGAGTGACTCGAGTGTCCGGCCGGGCGCATCGTCGTCGGACGTCTTCGTCCCCCGCCCGGCGTTCAGCCCGGCTGCGGCGAGCCGGACAGTGCTCAACAGCTGGTTCTCCTGGAACGGCTTGACGACGTATCCGAGCGGCGCCGCGCGGAGCGCGCGGTCCATCGTCTGTCGATCGGCGTGGGCCGTGAGAAAAACCGCCGGGATGCCATGCCGCTCACGCAGCTGGCAGGCCAGGTCGACCCCGTCGACCGGTCCCGAGATGACGATATCGACTAGAGCCAGGTCCGGCCGACGCTGCTCCGCCGAGCTGAGGGCGTCGGGCGCGGAGGTCACCACATCGGCAACCTCATACCCCTCTACCTCGAGCGTCTTCTGGAGGCCACGAGCCACGATCCATTCATCCTCGACAATGAGCACCGACACGCTATCTGATTCCGTGTTGACCACACCGCCCTCGCAGGATGCGCTCCTTCTGATTAGATTTGCCTTCCCGACGTGCCGTTCCCTGTCGTATTAGACGCCTGAACCCGACAAGAAGTTTCTCTCGTTCTCGCCGCGCGCCGCCCATCGCTGTCTTCGGCCGCAGGCTGGCACCGGTCGTCGGAGCGATCATGTATATTCCTCGAACACGACTGCCTTGGGTGGGGGTGGGGGTGACCCACCGTAACGGCCGAGGGCTGCTGCCCGACTCGACGCGCCGGACGCGCGGAGCCGGCGCTTCGGAACGTGTAGCTATGCCGTCGCATGCCATTCAACCGGTGCCGTCCTCCGAGCGAATCCTAGCGCTGGATGTGCTGCGTGGCTGGGCCGTTTTCGGGATGCTCGTCGTCAACATGGGATACTTCTCCCAGGTGGCGCTCGACCCTCCCGCCGGCAGCGATGCCGTTGCCGCCGCGCTGGTACAGCTGCTGGCAGACGACAAGTTCTGGACTCTGTTCTCGGTGCTCTTCGGTCTCGGCTTCGCCATGCAGCTGGACCGGGCAGCCGCGCGTGAATCGCGGTTCGCGCCGGTCTACATGCGCCGACTGCTGATCCTGCTGCTGGTCGGCCTGACACACGCGCTCTTGCACCCGCTCGAAATCCTCCACCGCTACGCGCTGCTCGGCTTCCTGCTCCTGCCCCTGCGCCGAGCCTCCACCCGCACGCTCGTCATCGTGGGCCCTGTCAGCCTGCTGGCACCCCCGGTCGTCCAGGGTTTCGGCGAGCTCGGGTCCGGCGACACCTCGGTCACGCCCGAGTCGGCGGGGCAGCGCCAGGCGGATGCGGTGCGCGTGTACTCGGAGGGCAGTCTCCTGGAGCTGTTGACCTACAACGTGCGCCGGTTTCAACGCGAGGCGGCCGACATGCGGGTATTGGCGCCGTTCCCGTATTTCCTGCTCGGCTTCTACCTCGGTCGTCGCCGGCTGCTGGAATCCCTCGCCAGCCACCTGCCGTTGATCCGACGAGTGCGGTGGTGGACGCTCGGGCTTGGAATCGGCCTCCAGGCAGTAGTTCTGCCGGTGTTCTTCTTACCGCCAGACATGGTGCCGCCCGTGGCGCGACCGCTGTTCCCGGCACTGTTGGACCTGGGCAGTGGAATTCTCGGGATCTTCTACGCGTGTGTGATCCTGATTCTGGTCCAGCACGCTGGTTGGAACCGGCGGCTCCGCGGCCTGGCGGCGGTCGGACGGCTCGCCCTCACCAACTACCTCCTGCAAACGGCGCTGATCACGACCCTGCTGTACGGATATGGCGCCGGTTTCTATGGACGGCTCGGCATCGTCACGGGGCTGCCGGTCGCGCTCCTCATCTTTCTGCTACAGATCATCTCGAGCCACTGGTGGATCCGACGCTTCCGATTCGGCCCGGTGGAGTGGCTCTGGCGCAGCGCGACCTACGGCCGCCCACAACCGCTCCGCGCCGCCAGTAGTCTCGGTGCTCACGTGGGTTGATTCTGTGGCGCAGGCCTTTAGGCCTTCCATGAGAGGACCAGCCGGTGTCAAGCCGGTCAGGGACCCTGGCTTCCATCCGCACTCTTGAGGGGCC
>PBRZ01000026.1 GCA_002726085.1 Acidobacteriota bacterium | reverse complement strand
TACGCCCCGAAACGACAAGAAATTCCACTTGGGTCTCGATTGGTGGCTGAGCGCAGTCACATACGGAAGACTGCCAGTCTTCAGGAGCGCGAAAAATTCCCAGGAAGCATGCCCCTCCTCCCAGCGCCGTTCGTCATAGCTACTCGACGTGATCACGTACTCCGGTTCGACCTCCTGTAAATGCGCCACGCTCGGACCCATAGTCCCGGTCGATGAATACTCATGCATGCGTGGAAGGTACATAGGAAAGCCGACCGTCAACACCAGGTCGTCTTCCGAAATGTGTTCCTGCATCCACCGCTCGACTGCATAGCGTGAATCGGCGGCCATCATGGCATTGACAGAAAAGGCGTAGGCAAACGTGAAGACGAACACCGCCACAACCCCGCCGATTCGCGCGACACGCCACCGACTCCCGCGCTCCGTGAAATGGGTCAGGAGCGGCGCCCCGAACAGCGAAAGCGTCACCGCCTCGGTCATGGACCAACGATCGTAGTGATACAGGAGCACGCTGAGAAGAAAGACCCAAAACGACGCCAGCGGGACGAGTAGCGCAAGAAGCCGTGTATTTCTGGGTTTCTGAATGAGTGCCCAGACGACACCGACAGTGCAAATCATCAGGAGCGGCCAGCCCATCGAGAATTGAAGATGACGCAGCCCTTGGGCAAAGTTCCCCAATTGCCCCATGAGCGAGTGCAGGAAGCGTTGTTCAGGCCCGAATACGTTTGCGGGACTCGTGACGAAGTCGACGTGCTGGACGAAACCACTCCAATTGAAGCTGACGTTATAGATGAGCGCCAGTGCTACGGCGCCGAAACCGAGAGCGCCGAGTGTTCTAAGGTTTATCAGAGCAGCCCAAATGCTGGCTCTGGAATCGGCCCGTCTATGCCAGACGAAAGCAGACCACCCAATCACCACGGGCGTGAGCACATAGTAGGAAGCGGCCTGGTCCTTGGTCCCGATGGCCAGCGCGGCTGCGGCTGAAAACCCCAGATAATCTCCCAGCCTATGGTCCTTGAGCACTCGAATGAAGAAGAACATCGAGAGCTGGGTCCAGAAGAGCACCGGCACATCGACGTTGGCCGTCTTCGAGTAGTACACAAGCGGACAAATCGTGCTTGTGATCAACGCGGCGAACACCGCACTCCGCCGGTCAAACAGTTCACGTCCGCACGCGTAGGCCAGCAGGACCGTCCCCGTACCCATGAGAACGCTCACAAATCGAAGCAGGACGTACAGGACCGCGTAGCTGATTTCGCTTCTGATGTCGATGAGGCCCATCCGATCGAGCAGCACAGCCGGATACTCCACGAGAGTGAGCAGATAATAGTGAGCGGGCGGGTACACCTGCCACCAACCGTTCGAAAAACGGCGCTCGATTCCGTCGAGTACATCCAGCGGATTGATCTCGTCTGGCGCCCACGCGCCAGGCTCATTGGGCAGGCCCCACCAGATGCCATAGATATTGAGGAAAAGGCTGAGCCCGATAACGGCCACCAGCGCGTGTCGATACGTAAAGGAAAATCGCATATCTGTCGCAGGGCCGGTCACGAAGCCAGCACTAGCGGCTCGTGGCGAACGTCAAGCGCTCTTCGACCGGTGCCGAACCTGCGCCACAGACAGAGAGACCCGGCACATACCGTGTCGTCCGCACATTCTGGGCGGTTCAGACGTGTCGTGTATTTCGGAGTCAACTCGGTGGAACGCGGATATCTGACGACATCCGGGCACACGGGACGCCCGTAGGCGCACCCCAACATGCAACAGTGTAGCAGTTACCGTGGAGATTTTCCCATGCGCGTCGCGAGAACACCGCTGTCCGCAAGATGTGATGCGCGCGGAACAGCCCTCGGACCAACCATCCGTCGCAACTCGGCTGCTGAAAAACACGGTTCGCCCTTCCGGCACCAAAGACTACCCTGATAGTTTGCTCTAGCTGAGCAGGGTAGCCTATAATCGCGTCCTCTCGCACTGTGATCTGACAAGCCTTCGCGGATCCGCCGTGCGTATCCAGCATGCCTGNCCGAATACCCACTCCCANTTCCGTTCAGTGATGGTCGCCAGACGGATCGGGACCCTCACGCTGTTCCTACTCCTGGCTATCGTCCACACATGGCCACTGGCGTCCGCGCCGACGACGCTGTCCCGCAACGACAACGCCGACACTGTACTCAACGAGTGGATTCTCTCCTGGGTGACCCACCAGGCAACACGCGACCCTGGTCGTCTCTTCGACGCCAATATTTTTCACCCGGAGCGTCGGACCCTGGCATTTTCAGAGCACATGTTCGTCCAGTCACTGCTAGCGGCCCCGGTGTTCTGGCTCGGGGGCTCACCCGTACTCGCGTACAACCTGGTCTTGATTCTCGGATTTGCGCTGACGGGATGGACGATGTGCCTGTTGATCGAGACGTGGACTNGCGACCGGTGCGCCGGCATACTGGCCGGCTGCCTGGCAGCGTTCAACGCGCACACCTTGACGCGTCTCCCACACCTGCAAGCGCTCCACTTCGAGTTCTTACCGCTCGCGTTTCTCGCCCTTGACGGGCTGCTGCGACACCGGCGCCTCGTTGATGCCCTGAAACTATCGCTCTGGTATTCGCTACAAGCCCTGTGCTCGGTCTATCTGATGGTCTTCAGCACGGTGGCCCTGGCGGCGGCCGCGCTCGCGCGGCCCACTGACTGGCTGGTGCGGCACTTTCGACAGACCGTGCCCCCCCTTGCCGTATCGGCCTTGGTGGCCGCAATTGCGACCGCACCTTTTTTGATCCCATACTATCTCGTCAGTGCCGAGCACGGCTTCGAGCGTCACCTGGACGAGGTCGCGGAGTTGTCGGCGTCGCCCCGCAGTTACATATCTACGGCTGCGAACTTGTATCTCTGGCTGTGTGGACCTGGTGTGTACGGTGACGATGCCAATCTCTTTCTGGGCGCGGTGGGGTTATCCCTGGTGGGCGTGGCGCTTGGCACAGGTGTTGCCTTTCGGGAGCCGCGGGCGCGAATGTTGCTGGCAGCTGCGGTAGCCGGTATCGCATTGTCATTCGGCCCACGCTTTCCACTCTACGCGTGGCTCCACGAAGGCCTCCCTCTTATGCAAGCGGTCCGCGTCGCGGAGCGGTTCGGACAGATGGCCCTGATGGCAGGAGCCGGACTCGCCGGATTTGGTCTGGCGACGCTGCGCGCGCGCTGTCGCGCACGGACCAAGATATCGGGACCGCTGCTCGCGGCGGCCACAGTCGCGCTCCTCAGCATCGCAAATCTCGAAGCCTTGCGGGCGCCATTTACCTACACGCCCTTCACGGGGATCCCACGGGTGTACGATGTGCTTGCCAATCAACCCAATGCTGTCGTGGCCGAAATCCCCTTCTACCCGGCTGGGCGCTCCCCTAACAACGCCCCCTACATGCTGGCATCAACCCGTCATTTCAAGCCACTGCTGAACGGCTATAGTGGTTTTCTGCCACGGAGCTATCGGGAGCANGCCGAGGCGCTCCAAAACTTCCCGGACTCTCAGGCGATCGGCGCCCTCAAGGCGGCCGGCGTGACGCATGTCGTTGTTCACACCGAGCGCCTGCCTGGAATCGAAACCCAAATCCTCCTGGCATCAGATCTCGTACCGTTCGTCTCCGAGCCAGGAATTCGAATCTACACCCTTGAGCGATAGTCGAACGCGGCGACCGGCGCGGTGGCGGCGCAACACGAAGCCCAGTGTACGGGTGTGTCGCGCTGATGGCCCCACAAGGCAACCATCACCACAATGGCGCGGTCCAAGGACACGCTACTCATGACCAAGTTCTCGAAATACACGTATCACATCATCTTTGTGACTTTGCTGGTCCTTAGTGTCGTGCCTCGCGTCAGCATATATTTCACCAGTGAAGATTGGCGTCAGGATGTAAACGACTTGAATCCAGACATCTATTACCACTGGCTCGAATCAGAAAGAATCGCGAACGGGCAAAATCCTTATACGAGAGTGCTTCAAGCCGATGGCATTCACAATGACAAGTATCCCGGCTACCTTCCTTTGCTCTATTTCACGGGCGCTGGTCTTATCTTCTTGGGTATCGACGACTTCTTCAGCTACTTCAGCATCATCAAGATCGTCATAATCCTAGCTGACATGCTTGCCGCATTCCTGATCTACTATCCGTCAACGAAGATTGGACGACAAGGACTGGGNTTGTTCGGGGCTGCGGTGTGGCTCCTCAATCGATGGACACTCTATTCAAACGAGCATGCGACCTTCGACACAGCCATAGTAGCCTTACTAGTGGCTTCATTGTTCTTCCTGTACAAGAGACCCAAAGTTTCCTTTCTCTTGTATGGCCTATCGCTCGCGTTCAAGCAATTCGGCATCTTCTTGTTTCCGCTATTCCTGTTCAGAGCGAAGTCAATCCGGAACATATGGAATACATCTTTCTATGTGTGGATCGTGCCAACGGTCATTTCGATACCGTTCCTCGTGTTGAACGCAGAAGCCTTCATCAGATCTTTGACCTACGACGGCATCAGAATCGCGCCTGACCACGGCGTGCATGGTTTTCCGGTTCATCCCTTGTTTGAGCTCGTCGGTTCAACAGGTGTCGTCTNGAGACTTCCCACCGTTGGAGTGCTCGTCGCCCTGTACTATGTGATTTTCAAGTATCAGCTGAACAGATACCTGGCAAGTTTCTTGCTGTTCCTGACGTTTGTATGCTTTAACCCGGTTGTCTTCAACCAATACGTGCCCTATGTGATTCCCTTCATCTTCCTATACGCCCTGGAGGAAGAGCGCGAATACTTTGTGAGCACTTCATGACGCCCGACCATGAGAGCGTGGCACGTCGTCCTCATTCGTGGATCGCCGCCAGGCGCCGTTTGCGCGTCCCACAAACGGCGGTGCTCCTCTTGTGTGCCAGATCAGCCGGGCAATCCTGATTAGCTCGNTCTCCCGGCTACCCCGTCGACACGCATTGGTGGCTGACGGCGGTGGCGCGGGCGCTCATTGCCTCTTCCGCGACGTCTCTTTCGTCACCCGCTTCAACAACCCGCTGTGAAAGCTGCCTCTGTGGTTGACCGGCGCTACATCCCGGGTCAGGCGTTGCTTCCCGGTCAAATGCCGCCGGATATTCTCCCCCGTCGCGCCTCGTCAGGGCCGTACCCAGTGGACGTNCATTGACGGGCCTGGCGTGAGTTGATATCGTCCCGGGGTTTGACCGCTTACCGACATCAGACCCACTTCGGGCTTACGCTTCTCCTGTTCCTTCTAGGTGCTAGCTGGCTCGCAGGCTGCGACCAGGCGCCACCGCTCCAGACCGCCCCTTCGCCTCTTCCGGCGGAAAAGGTGGGTGTTCTGGCAGTCACGTGCTCACCGGCGATTACCCGTCAGTCGATGTCGCTTGCTGACCCGCCGATTGCGGTCACTTTCGCGCCTCCTTTGACCACGGGCGGTCAGGCGCCAGTGACCGCAAGCTGCACCCGCGAGTCAGGATCATTGTTCCCGGTCGGGATGACTGACGTGACGTGTAACGCCGCCGACTCGTTGGGTCAGGATGCGGCGTGTGCGTTCTCGATCGTTGTGCGACCAACGGCAAGACTACGAGCTACGAGCTTTTTGGCCTTCGGCGACAGCATCACGGCCGGGGTCGTCTCAAATCCATTCGTGTTTGGCACACTGACTCCTTCTGAGGCGTACACCGTCAAGCTCGAGACGAAACTGGCCCNAGAGTTCCCCTTGCAGACGTTCAGTGTCGCGAACGCGGGTCTGCCGGGCGAGCTCGCGGCTCTCGCGGCGAGTCGCTTCGCGAGCGAGTTCAACCGCTTCAGGCCCGAAGCCGTGCTGCTCGTCGAGGGTACGAACGATATGCTCGATGGCGCGGCCGCGGTACCGGGCGCCATCGCGGGACTCGAGGCCATGGTGGTGACCGCGAAGGCGGGCAATGCCGAGGTGCTCCTGGCTACAGTCCCGCCTCAACGGAATCATCCGATACGCGACCTTGCGGTGAGTACGATTCCGCTCCTCAATGATGAGATTCGGGCGCTCGCTCTGCGGCAGGGCGTAGGAATCGTGGATCTGTTCACCGCCCTCGATCAAGCTGAGTGCCCGTCGGTTCTCGGCTTCCGCGTGTCCCGCTTCCACGAAACGGTTCCGTGCATCGGAGAAGACCACCTCCACCCGACGGCGGCAGGATATGATGTCATGGCTGAGACCTTCAAACAGGCCATCGTGGAAACGTTTGGTGTCAACCTACAGACGTTACGATCGACAGCTTGGCCGGCGCGGTCACGCCCCCGAGTGCCTGATTTCGGTGCAAGACCCAGCCGTCGGCCGCTACGACCGACACACGGGTTGGACCCTGTCGGCCCGTAATCGTACGCTGGTCCACTGTCTCGGCGGCAGATGATGGAGATGCCAGCACGAGCGCTCACAATGAGGCGCTTGGTGCTCCGCGACGGCTCAGGGCTCGGATGGCACCAGCAGGAAAGCACGACGATCTCGGGGCGCATCGAGAGGAGATACCCACTGGTTAATTCGAGTCAGCGAAGCGTGGCTCTGTTCGTCTGCATACTGCTTTTCGCAGCTCCCGACGCGCGGGCACAGGTGACCGACCTCACGGGACGCATCTTCCTACACTTCAACGGGATCAATCAGGCCGGATCCGAGGAATTTCGAGAGACGTTGCCGTTCACCATTTATTCGGAGGAAGCGAGCTTCGATAGCGTCCACGACATCCGTCGCGGCGGCACGATCGATGCGGGAGGCTTTATTGGCCTGTGGCGAAGCCTGGCAGTCGGGGCAACCTATACCCAGCTTAGTAAGAGCGACTCAACTCGGGTCACTGGCAGCGTTCCCCACCCGCTATTCTTCGACGACTTTCGACAGATCGCGCCAGAATCACTCGCGCTCACCCACAGGGAGCAAGCCACGCATGTTCACGCTGCGTGGATCGTGCCGATCGTGGATCGTGTCGAACTTGCTTTGATCGGNGGCCTGTCTTTCTTCCACGTCACCCAGGGGGTGATCGCTGACGTTGATGTGAGCGAGACAGTGGCCCCGTTTACGCTTGTGAATGTCGACGCCATCCACACGCAGGAACAGACAGCATCGGCGGTTGGCGGCAACATCGGAGCCGACGTCCTCTATCTCCTTACCGATCAGATCGGTGCGGGTGCCTTTGTTCGCTACGCGGGCGCCTCGGCCGACCTGCCTACACAGGGTGGGGATGTCTCGATCAGGCTGGGTGGCGTTCAGGCGGGTGCCGGTATTCGCGTGAGACTCCAACTTCCCCGNTGATCGCCANGCCAACACANGCACGTCGGGGGCGACTCATTTCGGCGTGTCCGCGTTCGAGACAGTACCGACCACCGGCGTCGATGGGTTCGTCGGTGGTGTCGCCTCGGACCAGGTCGTCGCCTCGATGATAAAGCGCGGCCGACGGCGCGACTCGTCCAGCGCACGCCAGATGTATTCGCCGAGGACACCCATCATCAGCATCTGAACGCCACCGATAATCAACACGGCGACCATCAGCGTCGCGAACCCAGGAAATCGATCGATTCCGGTCAGACGTTCCATGATGACCCACCCCGCGAAGCCGAACCCCCCAAGCGCCACGATGAATCCCAGGTAAGACATCAGCCGGATCGGCACGTGTGTGAACGACGTGATCGCGTCGAGCGCCAGCTTTAGATTCTTTTCCAGGTTGAACGCCGAGCGACCATGCAGCCTGGCCTGCTTGTCGTACGTGATCGTTTCCTGTTTGAATCCCATCCACGTGATCAGCCCAAGGATGTTCACATTGCTTTCGCTGAACTGACGAAAACCCTCTATAACCTGCCTGTCCACCAAGAAGAAGTCCGCACCTCTCGCNGGCATCCCTTTCATACCCACGAATCGCCGCATCACGAAATAGAACATATTCGACACGAACACGCGGGTGGCCCGCTCACCGAGTCGCTTTCGGCGCGCGGCCCACACGACCTTGACCCCCCGCCGCCATGGCTCGAGCAACTTCGGGATGAGCTCTGGCGGATCCTGCAGGTCCGCAGCAAGAACGACGGCGCACGCTCCGCGGCAATGATGCAGCCCACACGTGATCGCCGTGTGGGAGAGATAGTTTCGAGCCAGCCGGATGGCCCGCACACGCGGATCGCGCGCCGCGATAGACGACATGACCGCGAAGGATTCGTCCGTTGAGTGGTCGTCTACGACGATCCATTCCCAGTCCAGGTGCTCGGCCTCCATCGTCTCTTTGAGGCGATCGTAGAGAAGCGGAAGGTTTCTGGCTTCGTTGTACGCAGGAACGACAATTGAGACTTCAGGCATGACGACCCCGAATCGGATTCGATAAATGCGGCGAGTACCCTATCATGGGATCATTCGCGTGGTAAGAAGGACAAAAAGTGTCAGCTCGTTGCAAGACGACATCCGAGTACAGGTTAGGCGGGCCATGATGGTCGTGGCCATCGCGTTGCCTCGAACCACCATCTCATTGGCCCGCTGTCGGGTAGGGAGCTCACGGGTCTGGGTGCGGCGCCGGATTCTCGTCCCGACCTTCTCAGTCCAGGCTCGCCTGGGCCCAGCGCTCCAGCACCATCAGGCTGAACAGCAGGTGCGCGTGGTTCTGCCTTCCCGCCAGGTGCTCATCGACGCAACGCGTCACCTGGGCTGGCTCGAACCAGCCGCGCCGACCGACCTGGTCCGGCCCCAGAAGATCCTGCATCAACGGCGCCCACTCGCGGCGGAGCCAGCTCTTCATCGGAATCGAGAAGCCTTCTTTTCGGCGTGTCAGCACCGATTCGGGCAATAGGTTCCGCATCGCTTGCTTGAGCACGAACTTGCGCTCACCGTGTCGGATCTTCAGATGACCCGGCATGGAGAACGCCAGCTCCATGACGTCGACATCGAGGAACGGCGCACGGGTCTCGAGCGACGCCGCCATGCTCATCCGATCAACCTTCACCAGTATGTCGTCGGCCAGATAGACCTGCACGTCAGCGTAGAGCTGGCGATTGAGCAGGTCGTCGGTGTGCGCCCCACGCAGATGCCGCCGTATCGGCGCATACACGTCGCTGTCCACCAGCGCCGCCTGTAGCGCCGGCGTATAGAAACGCTGCTTTGCGCCAGCATCTAGAAACGTCATCCACCGATACTGGGCGATCGACCGGGGCGCCGTGGCCAGGCCGAGCGTGAAGCGACGCAGCTTGTTGATGAGCCCCTTCTTCTTCTCGCTCGGCGGAAACATCGACGCGATCCCGGCGACCAACGGCTTGGCCGTTTCCGGCAGAAGCGCGCCCACCCGCCGCGCGATCGCTTCGGCCCCGTAGGTGTCGTAGCCGCCGAACAATTCGTCTCCGCCGTCTCCCGACAACGCAACGGTGACGTGTTCCCGCGCAATCTGCGATACCAGATAAGTTGGAAACAGCGACACGTCGCCAAACGGCTGGTCGAAATGGGTCACCAGTTGCTCGAAGAGATCTGAGAGGTCTGGACTGACCATACCCTCGCGATGGTGTGTGTCGAATCGGGCCGCGACCTCGCGCGCATACGGCAGCTCGTTGTAGCTCGCCGCCTCGAAGCCCATGCTGAAGGTATTGACCGACCCGGTGCCGCCGGCGGACGCCTCGGTCATCAACGCCACGATCGCGCTGGAATCGATGCCTCCCGACAGGAACGCGCCCAACGGCACGTCCGACATCATCTGCCCAGCCACGGCGCGCCCAAGCGCCTCGCGGAGCGCCGACTCCGCCTCGTCGTCCGTCCACTGACGCACCGGCACCGACGCGACATCCCAGTAGCGCTCTGTCTTCACCGCGCCGTACTGATACAGCAGATAATGCGCCGGGGGCAGCGTCCGCACCGAGGTGAACATCGTCCGTGGTGTCAGGACGTACTCGTAAGTCAGGAACTGATCCAGCGCCTCCACATCCACTTCGCGCGACACGTCAGACTGGACGAGCAACGCCTTGATCTCCGAGGCGAACAGCAGATGCTGCGGTGTCTGTGCGTAGTAGAGCGGCTTTTCTCCTGCACGGTCCCGCGCCGCAAAGAGCCGGCGGTTCGACTCATCCCAGATTGCGAACGCGAACATCCCGCGCAGTCGGTCGAGCACCGCCACGCCGAACTCCTCGTAGCCGTGAACAATGACCTCCACGTCCGAGCGACTCCGAAACCGGTGCCCTCTGGCGATCAGCTCCTCGCGAAGCTCACCGTGGTTGTAGATTTCGCCGTTGGCCACAAGTTGGATCGCCCCGTCCTCGCTGGCGAATGGTTGTTGGCCACCCGCAACGTCGATGATCGACAGCCGGCACATGCCCAGTCCGGCACCTGGCAACGTCTTGTGACCCTCGTCATCCGGTCCCCGATGACGCAACGTGTCGACCATCCGAGCGAGCTCCTCGGATGCGACCGGCCGTGCCGGGTCACGTTCGACGATGCCAGCAATGCCGCACATGCGTGTTCTGAGAGGTGATTGTCCGGATCGGGGCACGTAGTTGTGCCACTCAAGGTGTGAGTCGAACGATGGTACATTGGCGGCAGCCTCCGCGCCAGCCTCTACCAGCATCGCTTGCACTCACCCAATGCGGCTTGCCGTTCGGCTCATTGCGTCTATCGTGTTGCTGACGGCCTTCTGCGGACCACCACCGACGCTCGAACCGACGTCGACCTGACAGGTCGCATCGCTGATTTCGGCCACCAGAGAACCGCCCCCGAGGGCCGAACCACTCACACGAGATCACGGAGATGACCGGTAAGTGGTAGTCGCCCCACCCCAGGAACAACCTGGTCACTGACGTTGGGTCACGAGATCGAAGTGCAGGAGTCCCTCCGGCAGCTTGCCCTCAGCGGTGACCTCGGCTGCGCGCCGGCGCCAGAACGCCATGAGGTCGTCGGCTCGCCTGAACGGCTCGTCATCACCAAAGGGGCTGATGGCTCGGATTTCCGGATACAGGGCCAGGATCTGGCCCAGAAACGCAACCGCGTCCTCTTGACGACGCGCCAGACAGCGCGGATTGAACTCGACGACCAGCGTCGGTCGATGGGTGGTCACAAGGCGCAGCAGTCCTCGTAGGGCGGCTGGTTCGTGCCCTTCGACGTCCATCTTGACCAGATCGAGCCGTGGCAGATCGTGCAGGATCTCATCGAGTACGACCGACTGCACGAGACGACCGTTCGTGTCTGGCGAATCAGGGTCCACCAGCTCCGTGTTCGACCTCCCGGACAGCGAGAACACGGCCCGGTGGTCGGCTGCGGCCAGCGGCAGGACCTCGACGTTTGTGAACCCGTTGAGCAGAATGCCGCGGTAGAGCAGCTGGACGTTGTCCGGATTCGGCTCGACCGCGATCACTCGCCCTGCAGGTCCTACACGGGACGCGGCCAGGAGGGTCATTACCCCCACGTTGGCCCCGACGTCGAGACAGACGTCACCCGGTCCGAGATGCTCTCGCAATGCCTGCCTGACCTGCTCCTCGTAGACCTGATAACTGACGATGATGGCACCGAAATCGGGGTCATCACGATGGACGACCACCTGGTACCCGCCGAGGTCCACCGCGGCCTCTGCATCTCTACGTTGCCGTTCCACCAGACGCAGGCGCTCGTCCGAGTTGAGAAAGGAGTGAAGGAGCCCGTCGAGCGTGAGGCCAGCCGCGACGCACCCGGTGTAGTGCGCCAGACCCTTCCCATCCGGCTCCCGGCGGAGAATCAGCCGATAGGCATGGTACACGTCCGCCTCGGTCGCCATGGCGGGATCGACCGGCGGTATCGCAGGGCCTGATACTTGATTAGGCAACGTGATGCGTCCACTGGTACCTCGAACGGCCGATTCTACCCGAGATCGAACGTGTGGTGGGCGGCATGACGAAAGCCACTGTCTTTACAGTCAACCCGTGCGACCTTCACGCTCGTCTATCTTTCGAGCATGAAGGACAATGTCTGGACTGCGGTCGCCAGTCTGGTGGGCGGTCGGACCAACACGCTGGCACACCGCCCATGGGCCAAGGTCGCGCCCGATCGAGACGGCATTACATGCACGGAAGTCACCCAGGGGAACGTGGTTGTCGCCGAGCCCTGGTGGGGCGAGTTGGTCGAACCATGAAGTCCTTCCCACGTGCCGTGGCTGCCGTCTTGACGTCGACGATGGCTCTCGCCGGATGCGGCGGTCCGGACATCAACGAGCTGATCGGGCCGTTTCGGGCCGAAGTCAAGCGACTGGGACGCGAGGCCGAAATCGGCGACCGTCTTGCCGTGATTGGACTCGATGGATGGGTGTTCTTCGGTCCGGAACTGCGGCATCTCAGTCTTGGCCGCTTCTGGGGTCCCGAAGCATCGGCGGTCTCTCGGTCGCGGCGACCAGAAGAAGCCGACCCACTGCCGGCGATCCTCGACTTCAAACGCCGGCTCGACGACCTGAATGTCGAACTGCTTCTCGTACCGGTGCCCCCGAAGGCGGTCATCTTTCCGGAGAAGGTCTCAGATGCGGTCGCGGTACCGATTCCGGTCCCGCGACTCGACCCGGACCACCGCCAGTTCTACGATCGGCTCATGACGGACGGGGTCGACGTACTCGACCTGACGGACCTGTTCATCGAAGAAAGGTTTCACCCGGACGGGCCGCTCTATTGCCGCACCGATACGCACTGGTCCGGGAGCGGGTGCACCGTTGCCGCTGCGGCGATCGCCGCCGTCATCCGAGACCGGCGCTGGTATGGCGAGCTCGATACGCAAGAGTACACGGCTGCTTGGTACAGCACGACCATCACCGGCGACCTGACATTCGATGGCGGCGTCCCCGGACCACAGGAAGAGCTACGGCTCCGCGGTGTCGTCACCGGCAGAGCAAGGGGGCGCGCTCCCGTATCTGCAGATCCGGACAGCCCGATCGTGCTGCTTGGGGACAGCCACAATCTGGTATTCCACGCCGGTGAGGACATGCACGCAACAGGCGCGGGACTCGCCGACCAGCTTGCCTTCGAGCTCGGTCTACCTGTTGACCTCGTGGCGGTTCGAGGCTCGGGCGCCACTTCGGCTCGCGTCGATCTGCTCCGCCGAGCCCAAGCCGATGCTGAATACTGGGCCCGAAAGAAGCTGGTCATCTGGTGTTTCGCAGCCCGCGAGCTGACCGAGAGCGACGGCTGGCGGCTCCTGCCGATCGCACCGTGACCTCGTGATCCACCCGACCGGTCGCGCCTTCCCGCCTGCGCCGGTCGTCTCCGATGTTGACACTCCGTCCTTGACCCGGTCTTTCTTGACTGATAGCGTNGATAGNTTGGCTTGATATCGGCGGCGCGTGTCAGACACGCGTCGGCGGGTTTGATGGATTCAGGTCCGAACCGCGGGTGCGTCTCCATCCCTACAAGATACCTCTCGTCCTAGCGTCTGGCTTGGCCGCTCGACTCGAACGGTGCGCATCGCCTCTGACGCGCACCGGGCTCGTCAGCCCGAGCGTGATTCTGTGCACAGCGCGAACACCCACACAGCACGTTCGCACGCGCGTGTCGTTCCGTCTCGACGTTGTTGTGGTTGTACAGATATGTCCAGCAAGAAAGTGTCATCGACGCGCTCACGCTGCCAAACCCGTCGCCGACGGTCAGCCACGGGCATGCCCCTCCGGCCCTTCTCATCCGGCTGGGCACGACCGCTGAATCCGTGCCATCGACACCCATGCGGCAACCATAATGGCACTGCTCCACACCTGGGTGCCCACGAGAGCTGTCATGGATGAGGAACTGACTCAACTCTACGCCACCGCACCAATCGGATTGGCTCTCGTCGACCGCGACCACCGATTCGTTCGGGTCAACGAACGGCTGGCAGCAATCCACGGCCGCTCAGTTGCCGACCACCTGGGTCGAACGATTCGCGAGGTCATACCGAACATAGCCGATGTGGTCGNGCGACACACGACGCAGGTGCTCGAAACTGGTGAGCCCCAGCTCAATGTCGAGGTGCGTGGACGCACACCGGCGCACCCAGATGAAGACCGCCGGTGGATGACCAGCCAGTATCCGGTNACAAAGACCGATGGCACGGTCAGTGGCGTGAGTATCGTCGTCGAGGACATCACCGACCGTTCGCTTGCGACCGAGGCGTTGCACCAGGCGAACGCGCAGATGTCAACGATCCTGAACTCGACGGCTGACGGCGTCGTTCAGATAGACAGCCAAGGCACCATTGCGGCTTTCAACGGGACCGCTGAACGAATGTTCGGGTATCGTGCCGAAGAGGTACTGGGGCAGAACGTCAAGATGCTGATGCCGGAACCCTACAAGGCAGAGCATGACGCACACCTTGATCGGTACGCGCGCACGGGAGATAGGCACATCCTGAGCGTCGGTCGGGAGCTCGAGGGCCNGCGCAAGGACGGTTCAACGTTTCCACTCGGGCTCCGCGTGAACGAAGTGGATTCAGGCCAACACGTCTTTATTGGGACCCTGCAGGACCTGACCCTGCAAAAAGAGACCGAACAGGCACTGCACGAAACCGAGGAACAGTACCGCATTCTCGTCGAGCAGTCACTCGTTGGCGTCTACCTCATCCAAGATTATCGGTACGTATACGTAAATCCGAAGATGGCGGAGATCTTCGGCTACACGCAGGAGGAGTTGCTCAGTCTCCCCAATGTGACGCTGGGCGTGGTGAGCACCGAGCGAGAGCGAGTGCAGAAGCAGATCCGCGACCGGCTGGAGGGAAAAGAGTCGATCTCCAACTACAACTTTCACGCCCGCCACAGGAACGGTCGACTGCTCGAATTAGAGGTCCATGGCTCACGAACCGAGCTCAACGGTCGACCGGCCATCGTCGGATCCATGTTGGACATCACCGAGCGCGTCGACGCCGAGCGACACTTCCGGCAGGCGGAGGCGGAGCTCCGCCAGGCACGAAAAATGGAAACCATCGGTCGGCTGGCCGGCGGCGTCGCGCATGACTTCAACAACCTACTCACCATCGTCGTCGGGCACGGCGACCGGTTGCTGCGGCACCTGCGCCCCCAGGACCCCCTGCACCGGAGCGCCTCGACGATCCGCCATGCCGCCAGCCGGGCCACGGCGCTCACCGGACAGTTGCTGGCATTCAGCCGCCGCCAGGCGCTGAAACCAACTGTGCTCAGTCCGAACGAGGCCGTGACCGAAGTCGAGCAATTGTTGCCGCGCCTCCTCGGGGAAGACATCCAGATGGAGGTGGCCCTCTCGCCAGACGTCTGGTCCATCAGGGTCGACCGGGATCAGCTTGGTCAGGTTCTGATGAATCTGGCTGTGAACGCCCGCGACGCGATGCCCGACGGTGGCACGATCCGGATTGCCACGACCAACGTGCTCCTCGATCGAACGTCTGCGCGGAAACACGCGGGCATGCCGGCAGGCCCGTACGTTGCGATCACGTTCAGCGACACCGGTCACGGAATGGATGAGATGACCCTGGCACAGGTGTTCGAACCATTCTTCACGACGAAGGACCACGACAAGGGGACCGGACTCGGTCTCTCCACGGTGTACGGTGTCGTCACCCAGAGCAGCGGCTTTGTCGACGTGGACAGCGCGCCAGGACACGGAACGACATTTACGATCTACTTTCCGCAAGTCGAGGCAGCCGAGCAGCAGGCCCCGCCGGCCATCTCACACGAGCCTCCGGCCTACGGCACCGAAACCGTCCTCCTTGTCGAAGACGAAGATGACCTGCGCGAAGTGTTGCAGGAGGGACTCGAGGCGCTGGGGTACGTGGTAGTAACGGCGCGCAACGGGAAGGAAGCCCTCGAGCGCTGTCACCAAGCGGCGTTCGACGTTGTCGTCACCGACGTGGTGATGCCGGAAATGAACGGCCGCGAGCTCAGCGAGCGTCTGACCGTATCATTTCCGGAGTTGAAGACGTTGTACATCTCGGGCTTCACCGACGACATCATCGGTCAGCGCGGGGTGTCGGAAGGCGGTCCGCAGCTGTTGCGGAAACCGTTCTCGGCGGATGAGCTTGCTCGCAAGGTTCAGGAGGTGCTGCATGCGGGCGAGCAGCCCTCACGGCAGCTCGAGATAGACTCACGGAGGGGGCTCGTCGTGATGCGTCCGGTCGGGGACATCAGTTACCGCAGCATCATTGCATCCGGTGCGGAGGTCCTACAACATCCACTCTACGACGCAAGCTTCGACGCGCTTATCGATCTCCGGGGAGGCCGTCTTCGCCTGACGCCGGAAGAAGTGACGGCGCTGGTCGACTTGCTCGTGACGTCGGGCCAGACGCCACCGACGCGCACGGCAGTGCTCGTCGATTCACCGCGCGAGACGGCGCTGGTGATGCTTTACAGCCAACGTGCCACATTCCACAGCCTCCAGGCTTTTTCGACCAAAGAAGCCGCCTACACCTGGCTCGAACGAGACACCTGAGCCGCAGCGCGACTTTCAGCACGGACTGCTAGTGGTCGCCAAGGACTTGCTCCTGGCCAAACACTTGCTGGACAGCAAGATACAACTGCTCGGGTGTAAACGGCTTCTGGATGAAGGACGCGTGCTCAGTAGCCATACCGCGTCTCAGGAGATGGTCCGGCGCGTATCCGGACATATACAACACCCGCATGTCAGGCCATCTCGCGATCAATCGGTGCGCGAGGTCCGGCCCGCTCGTGTCTGGCATCACGACGTCGGTCAGGAGCAGGTCGACGCCCTGTGATTGTTCCATCAGTCGTTCCGCTACCGTGGCGTCAGAAGCGCTGAGCACGGAATATCCGACCGCCTCCAGGTGCTCACGAACGAGCTCCAGCACGGCCAGATCGTCGTCGATGACCAACACGGTCGAACCGGCGACACGCTCNGCAACGATGGAGACTGGCGGGTCATCGACCCGCTCCTCGGGCGCCAGTTCGGATGACGGCATCGTGATATCGACCACCGTACCCTGACCCTCCCTCGACGCAACTTCGATCCGACCGCCGATCNGGCTCACGATGCCGTTGACAATCGCTAGCCCGAGACCGGTACCGTGCACGCCTTTCGTCGTGTAGAACGGCTCGAACAGATGTGCCTGCACTTCGTCGCTCATGCCGCCACCGGTATCAGCGACCGACAGACGCACCATGGATACCCCGCTCCCACCGCTATCTCTCGACTCTACGTTCGCCGTCGAGATCATCACGACGCCACCGTCCGGCATCGCCTCCCGCGCGTTGATCACGAGATTCAACAGCACCTGCTCGACGTGACCCCGGTCGGCCAGCACCGTTGCGAGCTCAGGATCGAGGTTTGTCGCCAGCTCGATGTCGGCCCCGATGATCCGGCCCAACAGATCCCCAAGGTCCGTCACAATCGCGTTCAAGGCGAGGGGCGACACCGTCACGACATCCTGCCGACTGATTCGCAGCAGCTGTCGCACGATCTCGGTCGCCCGTGTGGCCGCCTGCTTGATCTTCTCGGTGCTCGCACGGAGCGGATCGTCATCAGAGAGCCTCGACAGCTGCCTCGAGGCATACCCGAGAATGACCGTGAGGAGGTTGTTGAAATCGTGTGCGATTCCGCCAGCGAGGCGGCCGATCGCCTCCATCTTCTGGGATTGCAGCAACTGCTCCTGCACTTCGCTTCGTTCCGTCTCGGCCTCTCGGAGCGCCGTGATGTCGTTGGCGAAGGCGAAGTTGAACTCTTCGCCACGGTACTCGACCAGCGAGGACGTCGCGAGGATCCGGAGCATCCGGCCTTCCTTGTGACGAAGGTCGGTTTCGTATTGAATCCAGCGGCGACGCTTGAGCCTCTTCCAGGAATCCGGCCAGACCTCTGACGTAAATCGGGGGGCTAGCTCATGGATGTCCGCCGCCAGAAGCTCCTCGCGCGTGTAGCCCAACGCCTCGCACAGCGCGTCGTTGACAAACGCGAAACGCGCATCGGCGGTGATCAGCGCCGCCGACGTTGCCGAGCGCTCGATCGCCGTTTTGAAGAGGTTGGCCTCCTCCTGGAGCCGGGTATTGAGCTCGGAAATGGTGATGGTGTCGCGCACGCTTTGCCAATACGCCGCCGCGTTGGACCGCGATTGGACGAGAAGAAACCAGAAAAACAGCGATACGACCATTGCCAGCGTGACCCTGTTGTCCGAGACCATGGTGAGGGTCATGAGGGCGGTCGGCACTCCAATGATGGTCAGATACCCGCGTGCCAAAGACAGGCGCGGCGCGAATTCGCTGGCGCCGCCGGCGGCGATCCCCGAACCGCCGATCAGGACCAGCCACATCGGCCACTCTTCGGGGAACAACCTGATGGTGATGAAGATGAGCGCGCTCCAGGAAATGGCCGTCAGGTAGATCCCGGTCGTCAGGACACGCCCCCATGACAGCACGGCCTCATCGCCAAGCTCAGACCGAAGGGCATAGGCAGCCCAGAGACGCAGCCCGATGGCCACCACCACGCCCACAGATACGGCAAGCACCTGCGCTGGATAGTCCTGGAGGTAGCTCGTGCTGGCGAGCACCAGAGCCAGGAGGATTGCTACGCCAACCGCGCCCGAGGTCGATCGTTTTGCGAGGTCGACCGTGCGCAACTTGACGAGCTCGGCTTGTGTCGCTTTTGGTAGGGACTCGAGTCAGGCACGAAGCCCGCCATCCGTGAAGGACGAGCGGGCCGCGAGGTCACGGGACAGAAAACCTTCCATTGGCACGAGCCGATCTGATGGCGAGAGCGACGACGAACGAGCGGAGGCAGGAGCAGGCCTCCTCGACACATGAGATATTGACGGTCGCTAAGGTGAACTGAGACGCAGTATAGCGGTATACGCGCTCAGGGGCAATCTGTCATAAAGGGTTCAAGTCTGACATATCGCTGCTCACATCAGCTGGGGGAGCTCTTCGTGTCGTCGCGTCTCGTTCTGATCACTCTGGCCGGTACTCCGGCGGCCACGCACCACGGCGGGATCTCCCCGCGAACCACCCCACCTGCCCCGATGATCGCGTCGCGACCGACCCGAGCGCCGTCGGAGATGACGACGTGGGCGCCAAGCCAGACGTTGTCGTCCACCTCGATCCCCTGGGCAACACGCCCTTGCTCGAGCACCGGCCGATCGGTTCGATCGTGGAGATGGTCACCACCAACCACGTAGGTGTAGGCGGCGACGAGTGTGCGCTTACCGAGCCGGACGTGTCCACCCGAAAAGATCTCGCAGTTGAAGCCTATGTTGGCCCGGTCATCGATCTCGATGTCTCCATTCTTGCAGCTCAGGATCGTATTTCGACCGATGAAGACACCGTTTCCAATGGAGATGCCACGGTTGTCGGCACCCTTGGCATCGAGACAGCAGTTGTCATCGATCACGACATCGTCACCGATGCGAATCTTGTGGGGATGGCGGAGCACGACGTTCTGCCCGAAGACCACGTTCCGTCCCACCCGTCCCAGGAGCCAGGGATAGAGCTTTGACCGCAGGAACAACCCCAGCGCACCAGGGAGCCACGCGCACACCATCGTGACCGCCTCGTATCGTATCAGCGGCCAGAGACCTGGTTGTCCCACGACGAGAGTGGCATAGCGCTGCACCTTCGTCTGACCCGTCGCGAACAGCTCTTCTTGAATGACAGTGATCCGGCGGCCTGAGTCGCGTGAGGCGGTGCCGCCGGACGGTGGGTTTGACTCGGCTGCCAAGGGATTGTGAGCGAGTTTGGGACGCGACGAGCCAGTATAGCATGACCGTGGTATCCTCTTTCGTTGCTAGGAGATCTGGGCGCACCCCTACGAAACATGATCGCGTCAGACGTGCAATTGGGTGAGGGTGTCGAAATCCGGCATCCCGACCTCGTCAACCTCTACGGCTGTGATATCGGCGACGGCACGAAGCTCGGCACCTTCGTGGAGGTCCAGAAGGAGGTCCAAGTCGGTCGTCGATGCAAGATCTCGTCACACACCTTCATCTGCTCCGGCGTCACGATAGAAGACGAGGTCTTCATCGGTCACGGCGTCATGTTCACCAACGACCTCTACCCGCGCGCCACGACCGCGGGTGGACGGCCGCAGACCGGGTGCGACTGGGCGCAGATTCCGACCCGCGTGCGGGCTGGCGCCTCGATTGGCAGTAACGCGACGATCCTGGCCGGAGTGACGATTGGCGAGCGGGCGCTGATTGGCGCCGGCGCCGTCGTGACCCGCGATGTGGCACCAGACGCCATCGTAACTGGTGTGCCGGCACGGGTCGTCGGCGACCCCCGGGACGAGGCACGCGATCGCGCCACAGGGGATGGAGACTGACCGCGCGCGGCTTGATTCGTCATCTCTGACCGTAAGGACACCACCACGATGATCGGCATCGGCGTCATCGGCTACGGCTACTGGGGCCCAAACCTCGTCCGCAATTTCAGCGAGGCAGCCGGTTCTCGCGTCGTGGCGGTCAGTGATTTGACTCGCGAGCGACTCGACCGCGTGTCTAGTCGATATCCCAACGTCCTGACTACGACCGAAGCCAGCGAGCTGATCGACAACCCCGCAGTCGACGCGGTCGCAATCGCGACGCCGGTGTCCACCCATTTCGATCTCNGCATGCGCGCCCTTGAAGCCGGCAAGCATGTCTGGGTCGAGAAGCCACTGGCCGCGACTAGCGATGAGGCCCAGCGACTGCGCGACGAAGCGGCCGCACGCGGGCTGGTCCTTATGGTGGACCACACCTTCGTATACACCGGCGCCGTACGGAAGATCGCCGACCTAGTGCGGACTGGGCAGTTGGGCTCGCTCTACTACTACGACTCAGTCCGGGTGAATCTCGGACTCTTCCAATACGATGTCGACGTAATGTGGGATCTCGCCGTGCACGACCTGTCGATCATGGATTACGTGCTCGATGTGCGGCCCCGTGCCGTTTCGGCGATTGGCAGTGCGCATGTCCCGGGACGAACAGCCAACCTCGCCTACCTCACCTGTCTGTTCGACGACAGCCTGATCGCCCACTTCCATGTCAACTGGCTGGCGCCGGTNAAGGTGCGCCGGACGCTGATCGGCGGAGATCGGCAGATGATNGTCTACGACGATCTCGAGCCCAGTGAGAAGGTGCGAGTCTACGACAAGGGCATTACGGTCGACCCGGGGCCGGAGGGCCGCTACGAGATGCTGGTGAGCTATCGCACCGGCGACATGTGGGCGCCCCAGCTCGAGACAACCGAGGCGCTGACGGTCGCTGCGCGTGACTTCATCGGGTCAATCGAGACCGGGGGCACTCCCGTAACCAACAGTGCCGTCGGACTCCGCGTGGTTCGCATTCTGGAAGCGGCGACCCGCTCGATGAAGAATCGTGGTGAGCTCATCGAGCTGGACCTCGCCAAGGTCGGCGCATGATCCCACTCGTCGACCTGCAGGCCCAGTACGCCTCGATCAAAGACGAGATCGACACGGCCGTCCTGAGCGTGCTCGCCAGCGCCCGATTCGCCCTCGGGCCGGAGGTGGCTGCCTTTGAAGAGAAGTTCGCCGCCTATTGCGGCACGGGTCACGCCGTAGCGGTCAACTCGGGCACGAGCGCCCTGCATCTCGCACTGCTGGCCGCGGGGGTCGGACATGGGGACGAGGTAATCACCGTTCCGTTTACCTTCGTCGCCTCAGTGGCGGCAATCCGGTATACCGGGGCCACACCGGTGTTCGTCGACATCGAGCCGCAGGCCCGCACGATNGATGTCAATCAGGTGGAGCAGGCGATCACCTCGCGAACGAAAGCGATTCTCCCGGTCCACCTCTATGGTCAACCAGCGGACATGGACCCGCTGCTGACGCTGGCTCAACGCCACCACCTGACGCTGATCGAGGACGCGGCGCAGGCACATGGCGCGGAATACCGAGGCCGACGGGTGGGCNGCCTCGGCGAACTGGGCTGTTTCAGCTTCTATCCGGGCAAGAACCTGGGCGCTTACGGAGAAGGGGGCATCGTCGTCACGAACGACGCAGATCACGCCCGCACGATCCGCTCACTCCGAAGCTGGGGTGAGGACCGCCGCTACCATCACACCCTCCCCGGCTTCAACTACCGCATGGACGGCATCCAAGGCGCCATCTTGCGGGTCAAGCTGAGCCACCTACCCGCGTGGACTGACGCCCGGCGACGGGTCGCCGCGACGTACGACCGCGTGTTGGCCGACACGGGCGTCACGACCCCNGCGGTCATGCCCTATGCTCATCACGTCTTTCATCTTTACGCGGTCCAGACGGAGCACCGGGACGCCCTGCACCAGGCGCTCGACGCGGAAGGCATCCAGACCGGCTTGCACTACCCGGTGCCGGTTCATCTACAACCGGCGTACGCCGACCTAGGGGGACAGGAGGGCGACTACCCGTGCGCCGAGGCCGCGGCGACCGCTACGCTCACCCTGCCGATTTACCCGGAGATCCCGGAGGAAGTACCGGCTCGCGTGGCCGAGATCATTCGCCGGACGCTACCGAACTGATCCGGTGCCCATCTCCGAGCCCGCTCAGATCGCCCGGATAACCGTCGACCCGGAGTATCGACCCGCCTGGTTCCAAGAGGACGCCGGCGCGCATGTGCCGCTCCCCCCGCGGAGCCTCACTCCACCGGCCGCCGAGCTACCCGGCGTCGTCGCGGTCTGGGCTGACACCCGGCATGGACGTCTTCCTCTTGTCAGCGTCGAGGCGGAACGCGGCCACATCCGGTACGACTGGACCGACTGGCGACGGTTCGTGCTCGGCGAGCACTACTGCACGCAGACGCGACCGCTCTACACCCGCCTGCCGTTTCACTATCACCGCGTTCCCGGCGCCATCCGGCACGTCGCGGCGAGGGCCCTCCTGGCGCGCCAGTCACCGTCTACACAGGGCGAGACGACTTTTCCGGGATTCCCGATCGAACAGGGCTTCGAGCTGCTCGCAGAAGTCTGGGCACGGGTCGGGGACGGACGCGAGGCCACTCCCCCCTCCAGTGAAATCATCCTGACGCACGACATCGACACGGGAGCGGGCTACCGGTGGGTCAAGCCGACTGCCGAACTGGAGCTCGCGCATGGGTACCGCTCGCTCTGGCATGTGGTTGGCCGTGGCGAACCGCCAGACCATGCGGTGCTCGATTGGCTGGTCGAGCGGGGCTGCACGATTGGCCTCCACGGCTACAATCACGATAATCGGCTGGCCTTCCTTCCGGCCGACCGCATCCGCCGGCGGCTCGACGCCTGTCGTGGCCTCATCGAGCGCTACGACGCACGCAGCTTTCGATCGCCGTCCTGGTTCAGGAGCGACGCGCTATTCCGGGTCCTGCGGGATTACGGCATGGTCGACTACAGCCGGCTCGACACCGACCGCTCGTGCCCAGGCGGTGTCGGCGGCTGTCTGTGGACGAAACGGTTCAAATTGGATGGTCTGACCCACGTGCCGACCACTGTCCCGTTCGAGGACCCGCTCTACTGGGGCCGGTCCGCAGAGCAGCTCGTTGACTTCTGGTTGCCAAAGATCGCCTGGTTGCGAGCCTGTGGCGGCAACATCGTCGTCAATACCCACCCGGATCCGCAGTTCAGCGGAAATACGAGAATGCTGCGTGCCTACGATCAACTTCTCACCGCCTTGTTCGACACCTGCCCATAACCGAAGACTGTGCCAGTCTTGTTCAGCCTACGAATCGCGCCACGCCCGGCGACGTGCTCAGCGGCCTCGAGGAAAGTGCATCATGGGGAGCGCGCGTCATCGGCATGGCGAGTACCCTCCTCGCTCACACCGCTAGTCTCCGAGTGCACGTTGTCGTAGTAGCGCCGGTAGTCGCGGATGAGACCCCGCCGAGCCAACCAGCCACCCAGCCGCCCGAACCAAGCCAGCACATAGTGCATGTGCCTCAGGTCCGTGAGCTCGATCAGGTTGCCGTCGAAATCCTTCGCGAAAAAGAGCGTGTGTCCGTTGGGCGACCGCTCCACCGGGCTCACGATCTCGACGCCTTTCTTCACCAGGTAGTCGTGCCACTTCTGTGTATTCCGAACATTGAAACATAGATGCGTCAGTCCCACACGGTTCCATGAGATCGCAGCGGGCGGCTGATCAGGGCGAAACTCGAAGATCTCCACGACCGCGCCGCCGGGCACACGGATCCAGCCGATCTTGCAGGTCGGCTGGTCCGAGGCGACACCGAAGAACGACCGCACGCGCTCGGTGGGAGCGTCGGACACCCCCACTAGTGGGCAACCAAAGACGTCCCAGTAGAACCGAACCGCCTTGTTGAAGTCCGACACGGTGATGCCGGTATGGCTGAATGATCGCACTCGCACGAGAGGTTCTCCTTGGCCGCACTCGAGGCGCCTGAAGGCCCTGGCTACCGGATCTTTGCTGAGCGCACGCCCAGCTCCGTCTCCTTGATGTGATCCGCGACCCTCAGCGCCTGCGCGGCGATTGTCAACCCGGGGTTGACGGCGCCCGACGCCGGGAAGAACGAGGCGTCGACGACGAACAGGTTCTCGACGTCGTGGGACCGGCAATAGGAGTTGAGCACCGAGTCCCGAGCGTCGGTGCCGAAGCACAGCGTCCCACACTGATGCGTGGTGTTCTCGCTGTTGTGCGAGTGCACGTACATGAACCGAAGCCCCAGCCTACGTAACATCCGCTTGACTTCTCGCACCAGCCGGTCGTGGGCGATCCGATTGGTCGGCTGATAGTGAAGCTGAATGCGACCATCCACATCGACTGTCACGCGGTTCTCCGCCCGAGGCAGGTCTTCGGTCATAGCCAGCCAGTCGAGCCCGCGGGCGACCCAGTAGTTGAAGAACCACAACGGCACCCACGGCACGACGGTCTGGGCCATCACCCCATGGGTGCGACCCTGTGATTGAATCTGCCCGAGTGGGTAGCCGACGTCCGGACCACGCAGATAGAAGTCGTTGATGGCGACGGTCTTCTGAAACACCGTGGGATTCCGCCGAAACGGGTGATGCCCGGCCATCATGGTGGACAGGTGTGCCATGTAGCGCCTCCCAACCAGCCCGGACGAATTCGCCAGGCCGTTTGGGTGTCGTTCTGTAGCCGACCGCAACAGCAACGCCGCCGAGTTCACCGCTCCGCAGGAGACCACCACGAGTGGCGCCTCGACGCGCCGCGTCTCTCCATCGTGCTCCACCTCGACTGCCTCCACGCGGCCGCCTGAGGGTGAGGTCAGTAACCGACGCGCCAGCGCCCTGGTCCACAACGTCACGTTCGGGCGCTGCTGGAGCGGCCGCACACAGCAGACGTCGGCATCACTCTTCGCGTGCCGCTGACAGGGGAAGGAATTGCAAGTGTCACACAGGATGCATCCGTTCAGCTCGCCGACACCACGTAGGCCCAGCGGCAGCGGCGTCGGGTGCAGCCCCTGCTCACGGATCTGGTCAAGATAGCGCGCGATGGTGTCAGCGTGCGGCACCGCCGGATGCGGAAATGGGCCTCTCGGTGGCTCGGTGGGGTCGTCTTCCGACGCACCGTGCACCGCATACAGGCGCTCGGCACGCTCGTAGTAGGGCTCCAGCGTTTCGTAATCGATCGGCCAGGCGGGCGACACTCCGTCGACGTGCTCGAGTTCGCCAAAGTCCTCGCGTCGCAGCCGGTAGAGCACGCTGCCCCAGAATTTGGTATTGCCACCCACGCAGTAGTGGGTATAGGGCCGGAACGCCGTTCCATCAGCATTGGTCCAGGTTTCCGTCGTGCGGTAGCGAAGATGCTTCCATACCGCCTCCGGATCCCAGTTCTCGGGCTCCTGGGGCAGGAAGTCGCCGCGCTCGAGTATGAGAATCTCTGCCGATGTGTCGGCGAGGGCATGAGCCAGCGTCCCCCCACCCGCGCCGCTACCGATGATGATGACGTCGTAACGCCCGGTCGGCATCTTAACTAGACGAGGCTGCGCCCGGGGTGGCGTAGATTTGGTCCATGAGCCGCTGGTCGACTATGGCGGTCTCGAGGCTCATCTGAGGCGCCCGATTCGTGTGGATCGCATCGAGGAAGTCCCGATACATCGCCTGGTAGCCGCGCATGTCGCGGAAACCCGGCAGGATCACTCGCGGCATCCCAGATCCTCTCACCAGGACCACGGCCCCGTTGGACTCGAACGAGATAATACCGGCGCGTCCGAACAACTTCGACACTCGGAGCCCGCGTAGCAGCGAGGGCACCTCGCGTGAATAGAAGAGCGCCCCCACCGCGTCGTTGTCATACCGGAAGGCCACCATCATGCTCTTGACACGTCTGTCTGGGCCGTCACTCGAAGCGCCGGGTTGGAACCCACTCGCCTCGGTCATCACAGGACCGAGGCTGTTGGCAAGATGCAACCAGTGAATTCCCTCTTCGAAGAACGCGTCCCCACCGGCCATCGTCTCGTCGTTCCGCCAGTCATCGGCCCTCTTGAACCGTTTGACGAGCGTCGTGAAGTGCGCGAACACCAACTCGCCTATCGCGCCCTCCCGCAGCAACCGACGCAGACAGACCGCCAGTGGCTTGTAGTGATCATTCTCGCCAACCAGCACGACGCGACCAGCCCGATCCCGGGCGGCTTGCACGCGCTGGTAGTCCTCCATCCTGAAGTAGGCCGGTTTCTCGACCAGCACGTGCTTGCCGGCCGACAGCGCCTGTAACGTGAGGTCGAGATGAAATCGCGGCGGCACGGCGATAACCACCGCATCCACTGCCGGATCTGCGATGGCTGCCGTGTAGCCTTCGTAACTTCCGGCACCGCGATAACTCCGGCGGTACGCTTCCGCCTTCGCACCGTCACGACTGGCGTAACTCCGAACGACACCGTCGCCCAGGGCCTTCAGGTGCCGGCTGTGCACACCGGCGATGAAACCACAGCCGAGAAACGCGATGTGCACCGGACCTCATCTCCTCCGTCAGTCAGTGACTCGCCGCCCTGATCTCGGCACGCCGCACCTGGGTGCACGAGCTACTTTGCGGCCAGTGCACGAATGCCTCATGCTGGGCGTACCATTCGTCCTCCGCCCATCTGGCATCTCCTTCAGGGAGTCACCTCCACCCTCCAAGCCTCCCCTGTCTTCGAGCCAATCCGTACGCGCTACCGGCTCCTGGTCGTGTCCCGTCGCGCGTCCGTTTTGGCCCCTAATGTCGGATCCCTGGCAGCACGGCCGGCTCGTCCACCGGAGAGTCGAGCAGCTCCCGGATGTAATAGGTCGGCTTCCCTTGCGATTCGTGGTAGGTCCGCGCCTGCATCTCAGCCAGTAGACCGAGCGTTACCAACTGCAGGCCGGTAAAGACCAATAGGATCCCAAACAGCAGCAATGGCCGATCGCCGATCGCCTGCCCGCCAAACAGCCGGATATAGCCCAGATAGCTGGTAATCGCAGCGCCGCCCGTCCCCATCAGCAGACCGACCAAACCAAAAATCTGCAAGGGTCTCGTCGAGTAGCTCAGCAGGAACTTCACGGTCGCAAGATCGAGGACCACGCGTACCGTCCGAGAAATGCCGTACTTGGACCGTCCGTGACGACGCGGCCGATGATTGACGACCACCTCGGCGATGCGCACTCCCTGTTCACTCGCGATCGCCGGTATAAACCGGTGCATCTCGCCATACAGCCGGATCGCCTTGACGACCTCGGCGCGAAAGATCTTCAGAGAACACCCGTAGTCGTGCAGCCGCACACCGGTAGCGCGCGAGATCAGCGCGTTGGCGATGACCGATGGCAACCGGCGAGACAGCCAGGGATCCTTGCGGGCCTTGCGCCACCCGCACACGATGTCATTTCCCTCTTCGAGCTTGTCGACCATGCTGGGAATGTCCCGCAGGTCGTTTTGCAGATCGCCGTCAGCGGTCACGATGAGCCGGCCACGCGCACGAGCAAACCCGGCGGCGAAGGCCGCCGTCTGGCCGAAGTTGCGGCGCAACCGGATTACCCGGAGTCGCGCATCCGCCGCGTGCAACCGGGACAGCATCTCGAACGTGCCGTCTGTGCTGCCGTCGTCGACCAGCACCACCTCGAACGTCCGACCCCATGCGTCGAGCGTCTCGACCAGCTCGCGACACAACTCCTCGACGTTCGGGGCTTCGTCCAGGAGGGGGATGACTACGGAGAGATCTGGACCCATGAACAGTGCTAGAAGTATAGGTTCGACTGAGCACCATCGTCAACACAACTCATTGTATTGAAGTGGGTTACACGCCGGAAGCCGGGCGAGACGACGAGGATGAGCGGCCGCGCTGGCGCGCGAGGCAATAGGCTCCGCACCCAATCAGCGCCAGCACCGCCACTCCCAGAAACATCAGTGGCCCGTTCTCGCGCAGCAGCTCTATCGCCTGGTCTCCGTAGCGGACCGCCAGCGCGCCTTCGCCGAAGTAACGCATCCCACGTCCGACGGCGACCGCTCCGCTGAAGGTCAGCGCCGGCACCTTGGCAACCCCGGAGAGCAGCACGAACACCTTGAACGGCGCAGGAGGCGGCATCAGCGCAGGCACGATGACTGCCAGCACACCGAACCGCTGGAACAACGCCAGTGCTCGCTCGACCCGGGAGCCGGAGAACCGTTTCCGCAGAGTCGCCTCGCCACCCTTGCGCCCCAGCCCGTAGAGCACCAGACACCCACAAGTCGATCCCAAGGTCGCCATGGCCGCGTAATACGGCATCAGCGACTCGTCACGGGTGACCATCACGACGACGAGCACATCGTTTATTTCAGGCAGCGAGAGAAACGACGAGTCGAGGAACGCGACTGCGAACAACCCGGGTCCACCGAGCGAGGAGGTGAGCGCCTCCAGCCAGCTGACGATGCGACTCATGAGAGACCCGTGATGAATCGGGGCGTAGTGAGCGGGACGCGCGATCGAGGGTTCGTCCGATCAGTATAGCTGATGCGCCAAACCGACGAGCCGGCAGAACGCCGGCTCGTCGGTCCGCTGCGATGACACGACTCAAAACCGCACGTTGAAGGTGAATGAGGTCGTCAGTCCACCCAGGTCGATTCGTTCGTTGAGAAACCCCTGGTCGATACCAACGACCCCCTGCACATCCTGATACCGGACCTCGACACCAACCGCGAAGCTGGATCCGGCCAGCACGCGGACGCCGCCCAGATAGACCCCGCCGACGTCGTTGCCATCTGCAACGAACCGGTCGCGGAAGACATCAAAGGTGTCGAAGTCGACAAATTCCCCAACCTCGCTGTAGCGCCAGTTGAACAACCCCACGCCGACGCCAGCGTAGGGCTGAATCGTGTTTTGCATGCCGAACGGAAAGAAACGAGCGGTCGCCGTAACCGGCGTCACGCGCAGCTTGAAGTCCTGCTCGATCTCGGTACCATCGAAGTCGATGAAATCGTCGTACACACTCAAGACGGTTTGCTGGTAGAACCCGACACCGACTCCAGCTTCGAGATAGTCTGCGAACCCGACGAGCCACTCGGCGCCAACGCTGGCGTTGTTGAATTGATCCAGATTGAAGGCGAAGAGTCCGAGGTTCTCGACAAGCACATCGTCTGCAGTCCGGGTCGCCTCGCCTCGCACAGCGAAATAGCCCAGGTTCAGACTCAACGAGCTCTCTTGGGCCGAGGCCGGCGCTCCGAACCCGAGAGTCAAACCGGTCACCATGACAGCCGCGCGCATTACGCTTCTCGACATCGCACCTCTCCATGCGGGATGGCACCCCGCCACTGGCAGCCAGTCGCTCCTGGCGACACTGGCAACGCACCCTGGTAGAGAGCAGGAATGATGCCAGCCGATCGAGACGGATAACCGCCTCTAATTCCAGGGGTTCGCGTGACGGTGAACGAGCCGGGTGTCCCAGTGGGAGCTCAGGTCGTCCGGTTTGGAGCACGGCCGTGTGAGGAGATCACGTCGATCATCTCGGCTTGCAGGTGTCCGTTCGATGCCACGATCTCTCCGCAACGTGTATCGAAGGCGGTCCCGTCGAGCCTCGACACGCGCCCGCCCGCCTCCTCGATGACGAGAGTGGCGGCCGACACGTCCCACGGCTGGAGCCCTCGCTCCCAGAAGCCGTCGAACCGACCGGCAGCCACGTAGCACAAGTCGAGCGCCGCCGAGCCAAGGCGCCGCACTGCGCGGGCCCGTGCCACGAAGGCGCCAAACAACCCCACCACGTCGTCCACCGTCTCGTGAACGTCGTAGGCAAACCCGGTGCACAGCATGGCATTCAACAGCGACGTGGCACCCGACACACGGATCGGCGCGCCATTCAGCCACGCACCGACTCCCCGCTCGGCCGTAAACAGCTCGCGGCGAGTCGGGTCGAACACGGCTGCCACTTCAGGGCGCCCATCCACCTCCAGTGCGAGGCAGGAGCAGAACAACGGCAGCCCGTGCGCATAATTGACGGTCCCGTCGATCGGGTCGAACACCCAGCGGTGCCGCGCCGTCGCTTCGTCGGCCTCATTCGCGAACTCTTCGGCCAGCACCGCGTGGCCGGGAAACCGTTCGGCGATCGTGTTGCGGCACATCCGCTCCACCTCGAGATCGACCTTGGTGACGAGGTCGATCGGTCCCTTCATGTCGATCTGCAGGTCGCCGCCGAGGTGCCGGAGCTGGATCTCGCCGGCACGCAGGACGATGTCGATCGCCGTGGCCTGCCACGCTGGGGGATGGGAACCGGGGGGGGATCCCGGTGTGGACTCGGGATGACGCGTCGGGGTTGATGTGGAACCTGGTGTGACCGTGGGCGAACCCGGTGAAGCCCTCAGGCCGGTTTCTGATTTCTGACTTCCGGCGTCCGACTCCTCGGGCATCTCCCTAGGAGTTCGCGGTGCCAAGACACTTGACCATGACCACTTCCATGCCGCCTTCGGGCGCGCGCTGGAGGCGTAGGTCATCCATGAAGTTGCGCATGAAGAAGATGCCGCGACCGCTCGACTTCAGCAGGTTCTCTGGAGCCAACGGGTCGGCTACCTCGACCGGGTCGAACCCCTCGCCCTGATCGACGACACGGACCGTCAATCGGGTGGGCTCGTCGGCCGGCGCCACAGTGAACTCGACCGTGACCCGTTTCTCCTCGACTTCCTGGTTGCCGTGCTTGATGGCGTTGATCACCGACTCGCGCACCGCAACGCTGACCCAATGGGTCGAATCGTCGTCGAACTCTATCATTCGTCCCATTTCGTCACTAACAACCTGGACGAAATCCAGCATGTCGAAGTGGCTTCGAAACTCGAGACGTATGACGCTGTCGGTGACCATTCCGCTAGAATTCTACACGTCTGCACGCGCCACCGCCGACACGGTGGGCGCCAGATCGATCCGCTCGTGGCTTCAGCTCGATATCCACGGCGCCACCATTTTTAACATACCGCTCGGGCCCCGGTTGGTGCAAGCACTCGCCCGTCGAACGCAGTTGACGCTCGGCACGGGCTGTTATAGTGCTCCGATGGCGTCGGTTATCGTTCACCCGGCCACGCGTGTCCATGGTCGGCTCAGGATTCCCGGCGACAAGTCTATCTCCCACCGGTACGCCCTCCTTGCGGCGCTGGCCGACGGGTCGTCAACAATTGCGCGCTATGCGCCGGGGGCCGACTGCGCTGCGACACTGGCGTGCCTCGCGGCGCTGGGGGTGGTGGTCAACGGTCCCCATGATGCTCCCAATGGCGCACCGGATCGACGTGTCGTCACACTCCAGGGGCGCGGTATCGGCGGTCTGGCTCCTCCGTCCCTGCCACTTGATGCCGGCAACTCCGGCACGACGCTCCGCCTCTTGTCCGGTGTGCTCGCCGGACACCCGTTCGACAGCATCATCACCGGAGACCGGTCGCTGCGACGGCGACCCATGCGACGAATCATCGAACCGTTGTCCAGGATGGGCGCGCAGTTGAGCGCACCCGACGACCGCCCTCCAATCACCATTCGGGGCGCGTCGCTACGGGGCATCGATTTCACGCCCCCCGTGGCGAGCGCTCAGGTCAAGACCGCGATACTGCTGGCCGGGCTCCACGCCACGGGCGAGACAACGGTCAGAGAACGCCAGGCCACGCGTGACCACACGGAGCGGGCGTTTCCGGTGTTCGGCGCCAAGCTGACCCACCTCGACGGGGTAATTACCCTGCGTGGGGGGCAACGCCTACGCGGCACCAACGTGACGGTCCCGGGTGACGCGTCGTCGGCAGCGTTCTGGGCGGCTGCGGCCGCCGCGTTGCCGCACTCCGACGTCACGCTCGACGATGTCGGTCTCAACCCCACCCGCACCGGGTTCCTGAAGCTCCTCGAGCGTGTTGGCGCACATGTCGAGCGGATTGACACAACCGAGGAGGGAGGTGAGCCTCGCGGTTCCCTCCGGGTCCGCCATGGTGGAAACGCCCTGCTCGAGCTCGGCCCAGACGACGTACCGAGCGTCATCGACGAGTTGCCCGTGCTGGCGGCGCTGGCGACACACGGGGGGGAATTGCATGTCACGGGCGCCAGCGAGCTTCGGCACAAAGAGAGCGACCGGATCACGGCGCTCGCCACGGGGCTCCGTCTGTTGGGAGCGCGAATCGACGAACTGGAAGACGGATTTCACGTCATTGGCGATCGGCAGCTCCAGGGAGGAACGGCCGATGCCGCGGGCGACCACCGGCTGGCCATGGCATTCGCCGTCGCGGCGCTCGGTGGGGCGCGACCCAGCGAGATCCTCAATGCCGAGATCGTCGACGTGTCGTACCCCGGATTCTTCGATGTCCTGAAGTCAATCAGCCAACGCTGAACGGCGGAGCCGGGGGGTAAGGGGCGCAGCCCCAACAAACGGTGACAACGGCGCGCACAGCGCGCCCGCGAGGAGCGGCGCGGGGCGCAGGGGTCCCCGCTAGCGACGAGCCGGGGTTTGGGGCAGAGCCCCATATGAACAGTGACAAAGGCGCGCAAGTGCGCGCCCCGCGGGCGCGAAGTGGGGCTCTGGGCCCCCACGCAGCGCCCGCGCGGGGTTTGGGGCAGAGCCCCATATGAAAAAGGACAAGATCTACCTCGTCGGGTTCATGGGCGCGGGCAAGAGCACGCTGGCCAAGGCCCTTGCCACCAGTCTGGACTGGCGAGCAGAAGACATCGACACACTGATTGAACGCCGTGAGCATCTGGCGGTGGCCGACATCTTCGCGCGGCACGGGGAGCCGCATTTCAGGGCCGTCGAGCGGTTGGTCCTGACCGATCTCCTCGCCACTCGACACGTGGTGATCGCGACCGGCGGCGGGACCTACGCCGCCCCCGACAACCGTAGCCTGATCGATAGGGACGGCGTCTCAATCTGGCTTGATGTATCCTTGAAGCGAATCATCGAGCGTCTGCCGCCAGACGGACGACGGCCATTGGCGGCCAGCCGCTCCGACATGGAGCGGCTGTTCCACGCGCGACAGTCCGCCTACCGGAACGCCCACGTGCGTCTCGACGCCGAGCACACGTCGACCGGCGAATTGGTCGAGCGGGTGCTGAACTGGCTCGAGACGTAACAGCAGGGTGTCACCGCGACCAAACGACCAAACACAGCTAGCAACTCGACGAGGCCTGTCCCTTATGCGTTTTCTGATTCTCAGCGACATTCACGGCAACATCGACGCCCTCGATGCGGTTATGGCTCGGGCGCCCCGGGACTCCTACGACCGTTTGCTGGTGCTGGGCGACCTGCTCGGCTACGGTGCCAACCCCAACGAGGTCGTTGACCGGATTTTCGATCTGCAGCCGGACGTCATAATTCGAGGCAACCACGACAAGGTCGCCTCCGGGGTGGAGAGCTCCGACAGCTTCAACCGGATTGCAGCCGAGGCTGCGCGATGGACCCAGAAAGCGATCACCCCGGAGAACCGCGAGCGCGTTGCCGCGCTGCCAGCCGGTCCCGTGAACGTGGACAAGGACGTCGAAGTGTGCCACGGGACACCGTTCGACGAGGACACCTATGTCTTCGACGAAGACGACGCGGTGCGCGCGCTCGATTCCGCTCATCGGAAGATCTGTTTTTTCGGACACACCCACGTGCCGGTCGCCTATGTCCGGCAGGGCTCAGACCTGACAGTCGTGCACCCGCAGCCGGGTGGCTCCGATGCGACAGTGGTCAACGTCCTCAAGAAGAACCGGTATCTCGTCAACCCGGGCTCAGTCGGACAACCGCGTGACACCGATTCCCGCGCTTCCTATGCGAGCTACGATTCTCGAAAGCAACGCATCGAGATTCGCCGGGTCCCCTATCGAATCGATCTAGCGCAGCAGCGGATCAGCGAGGCAGGCCTGCCCGAGAGTCTCGCCTTTCGCCTCGGACTCGGCCGTTAGCTCGTCTCCGCTGTCTTCTCAGCTTTCTTTCGGGCCGCCCGTTCTTCCCGACGGCGCAACTCGGACGCATACGCGTCGGCCGCGGCACGCGAACCGAGAATCCAGCCGACGACCAGGCCAAGCAGCAGGATCGCGGGGATGTAGATGTAGTGTCCGGCAGGCATCGGTTACGAAGAAGTCAGAAGGCAGAATAAGAACCGTGGACTGGCCTGAGTGACTCGGGAACCGGCCCCTTCAAAACCGACTATCGCTTCATAGTTGAAAGTCGGCGAAGCCATCCGATGATCTTCTGACTTCTGCCTTCTGACTTCTAGTCGTCAGGGATTTTCCCTTTCCGTCACCCGCCGCGCGACGTCAGCGAGCTCTCGCTCCACGGTGCCGAGTCTCCGCCAGATGGTCCAGAGGTAGCCGATCGCAATCGCCCAGACCGCGGCGTAGGCGCCGATCAGGAGCGGTGCCGCCGGGAGCTGATCTTCGAGCGGAATGTCGTCCATCGGCACGAAACCGTCCTGGGCCGCCCCGGGAGGCTGGGCCGCGACGGTCGTGGTCCAGATCGGGCTCAGAGACACACCAAGTACGACCAGTATCACGGAAAGCGTGGCGACCGTCGTCCCACGGTCGCTTCCCCTCACGCACAGTCGCGCCACGACCTAGTCCTCCTCCAGTGCGAGATACAGCCGGTCGAGCGTCGCACGCTGCTCTTCCAGGCGGCTCCGGGCCGACAACAGCGCCAAACACAGCACGATGAACCCGCCAAACGACCACCAGAGCGGGATACCGAAATCCACCGGGAGTGTCGGGACAACCGATGTCCGTGGATGCACGGTCCGCCAGATCTCGGTCGACACATAGAGAAACGGCACGTTCGCCATGGCAAAAATGCCGAGACCGGCCGCGAGACGGTCCGAGCCGGCGCCGCCATATTGACGCAAAAGGAGATAGGCCGCGAGGATCAGCTCGAGGATCACCGCCATCGTCAATCGCGCGTCCCATTGCCACCAGACGCCCCAGGCTTTGATGCCCCAGAGCGGACCCGTGATCAACCCCATCAACCCGAAGATCGCGGCCAGCTCGGCAGCCGACACTGCCAGTCTGTCGGCCACGGGCGTACGCCGGAACAGGTAGAACACGCTGGAAATGCCAAGGATGAAGATCGACAGGAACATCGCCATCCAGGACGGGAAATGGAAATAGAAGATCTTCTGCACGAGCCCCATAGTCGACTCGTATGGCGCACGCACGATGATGATCGGCGCGCTCACGAACACGAGGAGCGACACGGCGGTCAGCACCGGAAACAGGCGTTTATTCATAATCTCATCTGGGATCGGGGATCGGGCATCGCCGGAACCGCAACCGCCCTCATTCTGTCATGACGGGCTCGAATGTCCATAACGCCAGAACAAGGAAGACCGCGTCAAAAAATATCAGTAAGGTGATCCAGAGCCGGGCCATTGCCAGATCAGGCTCTGGCTGCACGAGTGCAGCAGTACCACTGACCCCCATAATGAGAACCGGGATCGTCACTGGATACAGCAAGATCGGCAACAGTACCGCCCGACTCGTGGTCCGGACGAGCATCGCCGAGAACAAGGTGCCGACGCTGGCGAACCCGATGGTCCCGAGCACCAGCAGCGCCAGCAGCAACCAGGCGTGCCGGAACAATGGAGCCTGGAACAGAAACGCCACCATCACCACGACCACGGCCTCAACCGCCGCCAGCAACAGCAGCAACCCGATCAGCTTACCGAGATAGATCGCCGGGCGATCGACCGGGGCCAGCATCAGCCCCCGCAGGGCATCGTGCTGTCGCTCCCGCTCGAACGCACGCCCAAGCGCCAGCGTGCCCGCAAAGGCGATCGCGATCCACAGGATACCGGGCGCCGCCCCTTCGACCGCCTGCCCCCCGCGCACGAAGCTGAACGAGAAGACCAGTACACACGACACAGCAAAGAACAAGGTCGTGAAGAGCATCTCGCGGCTCCGCGATTCGACGCGAAGGTCCTTGCGCATCACCAGCCAGGCGACCCGAAAAAACTCGCTCATGGCTGTGGCTCCTTGGACCTGGATGGCCTGGAGGCGCCTGCGACAGAGGCCTCGAGGCGCACGGCCCGGCCAGCGTCCCCACCTTCGGCGAGAGTCGCGCGATAGCGCTCGCGCAACGAGCCCTCTGAACCCAGCTCGCGCAATCTCCCCCGGCGCAGGAGGACGGCCCGATCGAGCAGTCCGTCCACAACGTCCAGATCGTGTGTCGCAAGCACGATAATCCGTCGCGCGGCGCGCAGATCCCGCAAGCGGCCGACCAGGGCGTCAGACGACGCCTCATCGAGCCCGGTGAACGGCTCGTCGAACAACACGAGACGCGGCGAGTGCAGCAGGGTGCGCTCCAACGCGAGGCGTTGACGCATTCCACGCGAGAAACCCTCCACGACGTCATCCGCCCGGTCGCTCAGCCCGGCGCTGGTCAACGCCTCTACGACCCGATCCGCCGGGTTGTCCAGCCCGTATAGCCCGGCAAAGAACTCCAGGTTCTCGCGAGCCGACAGCTCCGGATAGAGCTGAAGCTCGTGGGAGAGAAAACCGACCTGTGCCCGAAGTGCGGCGCCGGCCTGGCGGGCCGTCCGGTCTCCGAACCGCACTTCACCGCCAGACGGCTCCGTCAGCGTCGCGAGCAGCCCAAGTAGCGTGGACTTGCCGGCGCCGTTGGGGCCAAGGAGCCCGATGATCTGACCCGCCGAACAGGTCAGCGAGACATGCGTCAGCGCCCGGCGCCGCCCGTAGGAACGGGAGACATCGGAGACGGTCACCTGCTCGAAATCGGATGTTTCGGATGCTGCCACGTGGTTTCTGGTGTCGCTCGACAGGCCTCGAGGCCCTCGCCTGTGCGGACGTCCAAGGCCAATGTCAACTAAGCTGTGGACACGCGCGGAGCAGACTCGCCTGTGCCGGTCGTCTCCGGCGCCAACCCTTCGTCCAGATCGCGGAGCACGCGCTCCAGCCGACCAAACAACTCGGCACGTCGGGTACCGTAACGTGTCGCCCCGATTTTGCCCTGACGATGCTGCCGTTCGGTCTTCACCAGATCGGCAAACAGCTTTTCGCGCCGTGCCCGCAGCACCTCGCACCGCTGCGTCTCTGTGTCGCTGCCACCGGTTCCGCTCGCCCCCCAGACGCTGAAAGCGACGATGAGACCGGACAGCGACAAGGCGATGATCCGAGGCCAGCCGCTATGATGTGGCAATCCACTGAGCTCGAGTTCGACCGGCAGCCCGGCCGCCACCCGCGCACCCTCCGCCCAGAGCAACGGCGACCCGCCGCTCGCGTCCGCCGGCATTTCTCCGCGCCGAGCAATCAACCGAGACGCCACGTCCATCGCACCCCACTTCTCGATAAACACGAGCAGCTGGTCGAAGTCGGCCGTAAAGGTCTGCGACAGGACAAGACTGCCGCTCGAATACGGCAGGATGTAGGCAACGCGAACCGGTGTCAGCCCCGGCGCGAATGCACCCGAAACCGACACCTCTGGCCCGTCGACGATGGTCCGTGGAGTCGACCCCTGGAGAATGGTCCCGGCCTGCGCCCCCGACGGCAACCTGAACTCGAACGGCGTCTCCGGCTCGACCGGCACGTCGGCCACATTGAGCACATCCAGGAGGTAGTACACTTCGATATTCTCTTCGCCCAGCTCAATGAGAATCCGCGAATCCTGACCGAAGGTCACGCGTCCGGGTCTGGCAACCGGAGCCGCCGCCGGGTCGCCACCGGGTTCGACGCCCACCAGCATCACTGCGACGCCGCCACGACCTGGTGCCTGAAACAGATCTGACTCGAGACGCTCGCCGTCCAGGGTCGTCGCGACCTGCACCTGCGAACCGGCAGGCGGACTGCTGAATGTGGCCCGGCCGGCGGCGTCGGTATCCACCGTCGACACCGTGTCGCCGGCACGCAGCTCGACCGAGTGCTCGACGACGTTGTTGGCGAAACTGCCCCGCAGCACGCGCACCGTGATCACCCCGTCCGGCAGATTGGGGTCGGGCCGGGGAATCCCGGACATCTGGCTGGGGTCCGGCTGGGCCGACGCGCCGGCAACGAGCAGACACACCAGTGCGACGCTCACCGTCACTCGCACGATCACTCCGCGACGCCCGATCAATCTCATTACTCGCTGCTCGTCGTGCTCTGGCTTCAGGCTACAGGCTTCGGGCACCCACTGAACCTGAAGATGGCGAAGCCCCCCGACCCCTCCTGTCTCCTGTCTTCTCGAGCACTCTCAAAGCGCCCTCCCGCATCCCTTGCAGAAGCGGGCGTCGGCGTCGTTCATTGTCTGACAGGTACCACACACGTTCCCGTCAGCGGTCGCCGATGCCGCTGGCATGTCGGCCGACGCGCCCAGTCGCCCCTGCAACTCGCGCTCGATGAGCGCCAGGTAGTCGACCGCCTCCACATCCAGCTGTTTCATCAGCCGGATCGCGCGCGCGCGCAGCCGACGCCCCATCTCCTCGAAGTCGGTGTCCGACACCTTCCCCATCGCACGGTCGAACTCAAGCTCCTTGATGGACCGCATCACCAGCGTCTTCTCCCGCACCACTGCCGCGCGGCTGCGCGAACCGGCCATGACGGTGGTCTCCCGGAACTCCTTCTGCGTCAGCGGTTTGATCGCGCGATAGGACATCAAGCCGACGAACCCGGCTGCGCCGATTGCCAGGGTCAGTAGAAGTGCGCCAACCGCATCGGAGGGTCTGGCCACCAGGATGGAAATCGTCGCCGCGACGAGCGCGACCAGGACGAACAGGTGCCAGGGACGGAACGAGGAAACATCGGTGGCCGGTGTCATGAATGCGGCCACATTGTTACTTCTCGGTCGAATTCTGCCGGTATTCTCCCTCGTCGTGCCTTGTCCGAGCCAGACGCGTCAGTGTCACACCAGGGTCTCGGTGCGACGCGGGACTTTCGCCAAGGTCTGCTAGTCGAGGTTCCGGAGCTCATCATCCAACCGGGCCTCGAGCCGCGCGGCGTCTGTGCCGGAGTCCGCCGATCCGGCTGCAGTCAGCGCTTCAGGACCGAGATGAGTCCAGCGGACGAGCGCACCGCCGAGCGCCACGGCGCCAGCGGCGGCCAGTAGATACGGGAAGAGCCAGGCGAGCCGGTTGAACCCCTCGTCGAGCGGCGCCGCTAGCGGTTCCTGGCTGCCGTGCTTTTCGACGTAGAACCGCAAGACCTCGTCGCGGGTCATCCCGTCGGCGACCAGATTCTTGACTTCTTCACGGGTTGCCGCAGCGGTCGCGCACGTGCACTCCGCCAGAATCTTCTTCCCGCAGCCCTGGCTGCCGCACATGCAGACAAGCGACCGGCGCAGGTCGAGCTCGAGCGCGCTCGTCGGCACACTGGCTTCCTGTCTGGCGCCCTCGAGCGGCTGGGCGCTGGCTGTCACCGGCCCCAGGAAGGTCAGCGCCGCGGCCAGCAGCAACATGGATGCGGTGGCCGCCCCGCGTGGGACCGTTGCGCCGGCATAGGCGAACGCGCTCTCTGGTAACAGGGCAAGCCCGGTGCCCAGCGCCAGCACCGTGAAGCCGAACCAGATCCAGTTGATGAGCGGGGTCACCGTGATCTGGAAGCTGGCGGCCTGATCGTCGAGCTCGTAGCCGGCGAGCACGACGTAGAGATCTTCGGCGACGGTCCGCCGCATCGCGACCTCGGTCGTCGGCTCCGTCTCGTGCTTGAAGTAGAACCACCGCGCGGGGTACAGCCTTCCGACCGTCTCGCCGTTCTTCAGCACGGTCATGTGCGCCGTGATCATCTGCTTCTGCGCATCCGTGTTCTCGCTCAGCCGCTCGTAGCGCACCGTGTAGTGCCCGATCGCGTGGGTCTCCCCGGGGCGCAGGAGCACCTGCGAGTCGAGCGTGTAGCCCGACCCGGCAAAGCCGAGAAACATCAGCACGATGCCGACGTGGACGACGTAGCCGCCATACCGGCGACGCGACCGCGTCACCAGCCCGATGAGCGCCGTGACGAGATCCGTGCCCGTCGCCTCCCGGCGCACGAAGGCGCCCCGAATGAATTCCTGCCCGATCGTGCCGCCCACAAACGCACACAGCGCAAAGCAGAGTCCCGACACCCACACCCGGAACCCGACCGCCCAGAGCCCGGCCGCCGTCGCCAGCGCCAACGCCACCGGCCAGGTGAACTGATAGCGCAGGTTCGAGGGCGTCGAGCGGCGCCACGCCAGCAAGGGGCCGATCCCGGTCAGGGTCAGCAGGATGAGCCCGATGGGCAGCATCCATTTGGTGAAGAACGGCGGCCCGACCGTCAGCCGCGCGCCGGTCACCGCCTCGCTGAGTGTGGGAAACATCGTGGCAAACAGCACGAACACCGCCGAGAACAGCAGAATCCAGTTGTTGACCAGGAACGCCGCCTCGCGCGACACCCACGACTCCAGCTCGTTGCGCGCACGCAGCAGCGGCAACCGGTAGATGACCAGCCCGAAGCTGATCGCAAGCAGCGCCACCATGAAGATCGTGAACATCCAGGCCAGCGTCGCATCCTGGCCGAAGGAATGCACCGACTGGACCACACCCGAGCGGGTCATGAACGTCCCGAAGATCGTCAGGAAGAACGTCAGGATCACGAGTGTCATGTTCCAGACGCGGAGCATGCTGCGTCGTTCCTGCACCATGACCGAGTGCAAGAAGGCGGTCGCCGTGAACCAGGGCAGCAGCCCGGCGTTCTCCACCGGGTCCCAGCCCCAGTAGCCGCCCCACCCCAGCTCCTCGTAGGCCCAGATCATGCCGAGCGTCAGTCCGAGCGACAGGAACAACCAGGACATCATCGTCCAGCGGCGCACGGCCCGCAGCCAGGAGTCGTCCAGGTGTCCGGTAATCAAGGCCGCGAGCGCGAAGGCGAACGGGATCGTCATCCCCACGAACCCGGTATAGAGGGACGGGGGATGAATCGCCATATACGGGTTCTGCAGCAACGGGTTCAGCCCGCGCCCGTCGACCGGCGACTGGGTCAAATAGGTGGCGAACGGATTCTTGTGCACGATCATCACGAACAGAAAGAACATCTGCACGACGGCAATGACCGCCACGACATAGGGAATCAGCTCGCGCTGACGCTCCCGGTTCGCGTAGACCGCCGAGGCCCCAAAGACCGCCAGCAGCGTCACCCAGAACATGATCGAGCCGTCGAGCCCGCCCCAATAGGAGGTCAGCTTATAGAAGAGCGGCTGCGCGGAGTCCGAGTAGTTGTCGACGTAGCGGATGGAATAGTCTTCGGTCACGAAGGCGTGCACGATGACTGCCGACGCCAGCAGCATGAGCGCCGTGACGAGGTAGAAGGCGCCGAGGCCGCTCTCAAGCAGCCGGGGGGAGCGCCGCCGCGCGCCGGCGACCGAAACGGCGGCTGCGTAGCTGCAGGCGACGAACGCCGCCAGAAGTGTGAAGTAACCCAGGTCTGCCATCGTGTGCGTCCTCGACCATGATGACTGGGCCTCCCGGCGCACCACGCCCGCCGACGCCCGTCACGAAGGGCTGAACCGCGTGCTCGCCTATTTGCTGGACGCCGACGAGCCGAGGGTGGGTTTCGGCTCGTATTTCGACGGACACTTCGCCATCACGCCATTAGGCGCCACCGTGAAGCCATGGGGACCAAGCTGACCCGAGATAACCACCTCCGAGCCGTCCTGAAAGGTGTCGGGAACGATGCCGGTGTACTCGGCGTCGATCACCTGACCGTTGCTCTCGACTTGGAATCGGTAGTCGAGCGTGTCCGGCTTGCGCAGCCGGGACCCGTCGACCACGTATCCATGGACCTGGAGGTTCTTGCCATACCACGCCTCCGGCTCGGCCATCACCTCATCGACGTGCATGTAGTACTCGGTACCCTCGGCGAGCGTCCCCCACAGCAGACCAGCGAACGCCGTGGTCAGCACCAGGGTCGTGATGATCGTTTTCACGGTCTTGGCTGGCATAAGGACCTGAATCCTTTGAATTTGACTCCGCCCAATCTCGAACAGTTCAAGGATACCGTGGTGTGGCCTGCCGGTCAATCCTGGTAGACCGTCTCCACGGCGACCGGCAACAAACCTACTCTACCTCCCGCAACGGGCGATCGACCAGGGCCACCGGCAGCCCGACGACATTGGCGTACGAACCCTCGATACGGGTCACGAACCGGGAGGCCAGCCCCTGGATCGCGTAGGCGCCGGCCTTCCCCCCAGGCTCACCGCTGCCCACGTACCAGGAGACATCCTCGGCAGTCAGCTCGCGGAACGTGACCCGCGTCGAATCGACATCGCACCACTGATGGTTCGGTGCATGGAGCGCAACACCGGTCAGCACCACGTGGGTGCGACCAGACAGGCGGCGGAGCATCCTGGTGGCATCTGAATCGTCGACCGGTTTCCCGAGGATGTCGTGATCGACCACCACCACCGTATCGGCGCCCAGTACGATCGCCCCAGGGTGGTCCCGCGCCACGAGGGCTGCCTTCTCCCGTGCAAGCCGGCGGACGTGATCCGGAGGCGACTCACCGTCTCGCACCCGCTCGTCGATATCCGCCGGCGCGACCTCGAACGTGTAGCCGGCCCGGGTCAGCAGACCGGCACGCCGCGGAGATCTGGAGGCCAACACGAGACGCACGCGCCGGATGATACATTAGGGAAGTACGGAGAAGTCAGAAGACAGAAGCAGCGGTCGATGATTGCGGCACAACACTGTATGACCTCGGCGCTGCAGGCGTTGCTGCAGAACCAGCCGCTCTCGAACGGCAAGGTCTCGCTGGCCTGGAGCGCGGCCGTGGGACGGACCATCGACCGGGTCACGAGCGTCTCGCTCGGCCCGGACGGCACGCTGAGGGTGCGGGCAGATAACCGACACTGGGCCCGTGAGGTCGGTAGATCAACTCCCCTGATCAGGTCCCGGGTCAACCAGCTACTAGGCGACGACGTCGTCAAGCAGGTCGAGGTCACGACCGGCCCGCCTCGCTAGCCGCTACGCCGCCCACCGGAGATACGTCATGCGAGAATCGGTCATCGTGAGTGCCGTGCGTCTTCCGACCGGCAAGTTCCTCGGCTCGCTCAAGAGCCTGCCCGCCCCCGAGCTGGGTGCGCTTGTGGTGCGTGAGGCGGTCGCCCGATCGGGCATCGAGCCGGGACTGGTCGATGAATGCATCCTGGGCAACGTCGTGACGGCCGGCACCGGACAGGCACCGGCCCGCCAGGCGGCGCTCAAGGGAGGATTGGGCGACCATGTCGCCGCCCTGACCATCAACAAGGTCTGTGGGTCCGGGCTCAAGGCGGTCATGCTGGCCGCGCAGGGCATCGCGACCGGAGACATCGACATCGCCGTTGCCGGCGGCATGGAATCGATGAGCAACTGTCCCTACATGCTGACCCGGGCGCGCGAGGGGTTTCGGATGGGGCACGCCGAGGTCCTCGACTCGATGGTCCACGACGGACTCTGGTGCTCGCTAGAGAACTGGCACATGGGTTTGGCGTGCGAGGCGGTCGCCGACCGTTACGCGGTGTCCCGCGAAGACCAGGACGCGTTCGCCGCGGCGAGTCATCACAAGGCGGCCCGGGCCATCCGGGAGTGCTGGTTCACGGACGAGATTCTGCCGGTCGAGATTCCGCAGCGCAAGGGAGACCCGATCCGGCTGGAGTACGACGAGTCAGTACGGCCCGACACGAGCGCCGAAGCGCTCGGCAAGCTTCGCCCCGCCTTCAAGAAGGAAGGTGGCACCGTCACAGCGGGCAACGCACCGGGGGTGAACGACGGCGCGGCAGCCGTGGTGGTGATGGCGACCGAGAAGGCGCAGGAGTTGGGCGTCACCCCGATGGCCCGTATCGTCGGTCAGGCGGTCAGCGGTCTCTCACCGAAGTGGATCCTCATGACCCCAGTTCAGGCGGTTCAGAAGTTGCTCACCAAGGTCGGCTGGTCCCTCGACGACGTCGACCTGTTCGAGTTGAACGAAGCATTCTCGGCGCAGGCGCTCGCCGTCATCCGGGAGCTGGGCGTCGACCCGGAGCGGGTCAACGTGCACGGCGGCGCGGTCGCCCTCGGACACCCGATCGGAGCCAGCGGCGCGCGAGTCCTGACGACGTTGCTCTATGCGATGCAGCGACGAAACGCCACGCGCGGCATCGCGACGCTGTGCCTGGGCGGCGGCAACGGCGTGGCGCTTGCCGTGGAGCGCGTCGGATAGCGCAATACGCTCGCCCTCGAGGAGGCAGAAGTCAGGAGTCAGAAGATCACCGGAGGGCTTCGCCATCTTCAACCACTATTCGACCGAACTAGACGAAGCAGCCAGCGCACATTTCTCCATACGGCGCAGCCATCCTGCCTTTTCCTGACTTCTTCGTCGTCAGTCTTCCATCTTCCAGAAAGCGATACCACCGGCCTGCTTGCCGATGTCGACGGCCCCGACGCGCTCACCGGTAGCCACGTGATACACCTCGACGGTACCAGGTTCTGCGCCCACGCCTTCCAGGGTGACAAACGCGTACTCGCCGTCTGGGGTCACGACGACGCCGTGCGGAATCGTGCGGCTGGTGTCGGTGCGCGCTGTCTCTCGGCCGCTCTCCAGGTCCCAAAAGCCGACCGCATCGCCCCCCTTGTAGGTCGCCACCAGCGTTGATCCGTCGGACGTCAGATCGAGGTTGTAGGGTCCGGGTCCTGTGTCGAACGTGCGCTCCACTTGCCAGGAGTCGAGATCGACCTCGAAAATCCTTGCCACGTTGTTTCCGGTCACATAGACCTTGCCGGTTCGTGTCGGCGCTGTGACCCAGGTCGGCGTGACGCCGTCGCCGAACGACAGGCGTCGCCGCACCTCGAAGCCAAGGGCGTCGAGCTCCACCAGCTCGAAGTCCATCATGTTGACCGAGTAGAACGATGACCCGTCCGAGCTGAGACGTCCCCCGTGCGGGCGGATTCCGCTGTCGACCCGTGCCACCTCGGTCATGGTCTCGACCTCGACCACCGAGATGCTACTGGGCTCGAGCGGCCCATGCAGATTGAAGTTCACGGCGTAGAGCAACCCGGTGCTCGGTGCCACATCGAGCGTCGCCGGAAAGAGACCGAGCGTCACATCGCCGACCCACTCGTCGGTCTCTGTCTCGTACTTGTGCACGCTGCCATTCGGGAAGCCGTGCGCTATCGAGACATACCAGTAGCCGCCGTCCGGGCCAACCGCGAGTCCGTGCGGTCCCTCGACCTCCGCCGGGAAACTCCCCACGGAAATCGTCTTGAGCACCTCGGCGCCATCCCTGCCGTACCGGACAAGCGACACCTCATCGTCCGACTCGGCCGCCACGTAGACGTAGTAGCTCCGCACAGGCGGGTCCGGCGCCTCGGCGGCGGTTGCAGCCGTGGCGCACACGATCGTCAGCGCCGTGAGGAAGAGTCCGCGCGCCTGCTCAGGATCGAATGCAGCGACAGAAAAACGGCGGAGCCCTCCGGCCTCTCCTGCCTCCTGTCTCCTGACTTCTGACTTCTGTAGGACCACGGAACTTCGCCTTCCCTATTGCGGCTCCCCGATAATCCGCCCGGGACCGGTCCGCTCCTTCAGCTTGACCGCCCACAGACCGGTGTTCCAGTCGGAGAAGAAAATGTGTCCCTTGAAAGGCTGCGGCCCCCAAACGAACGGCGCATTGGCGATGAACCCCTCGGGATCGGCTGGCACGAACATCGCGATCTCGCGTCCCTGCTTGTAGAGGTCGCCCATCAGCTCGCCGGAGATGTCCACCACCCGGAGCCCACCGTTATAGAAGGCGACATATAACACGTCGTCTTCGACCCACAGGTTGTGCGAGCCCGCTTCGGGAACCTGGAACCGCGCCACCTCGGCTGGGCTGTCCCAGTCGCTCCAATCGATGACATGGATCCAGCCGGCCGCCCTCGACGGGGCGCCTCCGGCCTTTGGGTCGTAGCCGCCATAAGGGAACGACTCGTCGCCGGCGAACAGATAAAACTTGCCTGTCGACTGGCTCCTGTAGGGAAACGCCGCGTGGTTCCAGCCGTTCGGATACGCGTAGCGGCCCAACTCCACCGGCTGTTCCGGTGTGCCACCTCGACCGCCCCCACCGACATCTGTTGCGACTACTCCGTCAGTCCAGTTCGACGAGAACGCCACCCCATCGCTGATCCACACGTCGTGAACGCTATGAGCCGGCGTATCGAGCTCGAATCGCCCGACACGCTGCGGGTTGCGCGGGTCCTCGATGCTGATGACGTCGTAGCGCCGACCGGCGCTCAACGCGAACACGTGATCTTCAGAAATAAACACATTGTGCACACCCCCTGTCAGCTGGTCGGTGAACTCGGACAGCACCGGCACCCCTTCCCGCGGATTGCCGACGCCGAGCACGACGATGCCATTCTTGCGGTCTGAGGCACCCTCCCGGCTGATGACCGCGATGTCACCGTCTTCAGACACCTTCACGTCGTTCACGGTCCGCGCATCGACCTTCACCTCTTGCAGCTTCTCGATGTTGGCGGGGTCCGTCACGTCCCAGATATAGGAATGGCCATCGGCGCCCCAGGTGCCGGTGATGGCATAGTCGCGACCATCGGTCCCCTCCCAGATCCAGAGATCCGAGGTATGACGGTCGAGCACCTTGCCGCGGCCGACTACCTCGACCTCGCGACGTACGTCCCGCCGCTCGATCGACACGGTTCGCGCCGCCGAATGGCTGCCGGAACTGGCGACGACCGTGTAGGTGCCGGAACGCTCGGCGACGAACCGGCCGTCGGCGGCAATCTGCGCCGCGGCACCCGCCGCGATAATCTCCGGTGAGGTCTGCCCACCCACTGCAAACTGCACCGGCACGCCGCGCACCGCCAGCCCGCGCGCATCCTTGGCATTCGCGGTGAACCGGACGACTTCCCCGGTCCTGGCCGTCGCGACGCTCGCCTGCAGCTCGAGCGACGTCACGGGATTCGACTCGACCTCGACCGACACGGTGTCTCTGGCATCTTCTGCGCTCGCTACAATCTCGACCGTGCCCGGCTCGAGCAGCGTGAGGAAGCCAAAACGGTCCACGTCGGCCACACGCGCCGCACTCGTCGAGAAGGTCACCGCGACATCCGTCCGAGTGTCGCCGAGCGTGTCGACCACTTCGACCGCGAGCTGCGGCCGCGTGCCGGCATAGAACTTCGGCGGGAGCCGGGTAAACGTCACCCGATCGACCGCGGGCTTCGGCACCGTGACCGGCACCTCGACCTGAACCCGCGCATCGGGACGACGGCCCTCATCGTCGGGGTCCTTCGGCACGAGCGCAATTAGCGTGAAATCTCCGGACCGATACGCCTCGACCTCGCCCTGGCGGGTCACGCCGACACTGCGCCTCGCGCGAGAGAAGAACACCACCGTCGCGTCGTCGACGACTGCGCCATCGGCGTCCCGCACGGTGGCGGCCAAGGTCAGCTTCTCGCCCACCCCGAGGGTCAGTCGGCGCGGGCTCACCTCAACGGTCAACTGCTGGGCCTGGTCCACCGGCTGCTGCGTCTCGGCCGCGACCTGAGCCACACAGAGCGACACCGCACCGCCAACGACCCACACGAGCGCACCTCGAAAACTAGTCACGAGCCCTCCCTGCACCGTCGAAGGCGCACCCGAACGGGCTGTTCGAGAACCACCGCATAGCTGTCCTGTACACGCGAACCGCATCATTGTAACGCTGGCACTCAACCGCAAGCCGGTTTTCAAGGCCGGCCGGTCATGCGTGCTTCCGAGGTGTCGATGTGACACTGCTCCGAGCAGTTCGCGGTGATGCCAGATGGCGGGGGCGCCTCGACACACCTGTTTCACATGCTGCACACTGTCGGGACTCGTCATCGTGCAAAACTGTAAACACCCAGTTCGACAGGCGAAAGTCACAATCTTCATAACACATTGTCTTTAAAAGAGATGGTCAGTTTGGATCAATCTATTTTCGCTTGACATTCGCCTGGCACGTTCCTAGAATACCGTTTAGCTGCCAACCTGAAATGCCGTCCACCTGGAAACAGATCAACAGGTCGAGAGGAAGTCAACGATGAAAGAAGACCACCGCCCGCGCGAGCGTGAGAAAGCCATTGAGATAGCGGTCGGGCAGATCGAAAAGCAGTTCGGCAAGGGCGCCATCATGCGTCTCGGCCAAGACGCCGTTGCCGCCATTCCAAACATCTCGACCGGCTCGATCAGCATCGACCACGCGCTCGGCATCGGCGGTGTTCCACGGGGACGCGTCGTCGAGATCTTTGGTCCCGAGGCATCGGGCAAGACCACGCTCACCCTCCAGATCATCGCCCAGGCACAAGCGAGCGGCGGCACCGCCGCCTTCGTGGACGCCGAGCATGCGCTCGACCCGACCTATGCAAACAAGCTCGGGGTCGATCTCGACAACCTCCTGGTCTCACAGCCGGACAATGGAGAACAGGCGCTCGAGATCGTAGAGGTGCTTGTTCGCTCGGGCGGCGCCGACGTGGTGGTTGTCGACTCGGTCGCGGCACTCGTGCCACGCGCCGAAATCGACGGCGAAATGGGGGACGCACAGGTCGGGCTACAAGCGCGACTGATGTCGCAGGCGCTCCGCAAGCTCACGGCGGTGGTCTCGAAGTCCCGCACCTGTCTCATCTTCATCAATCAGCTACGCGAAAAGATCGGTGTCATGTTCGGCAGTCCGGAGACCACCACCGGCGGCCGCGCATTGAAGTTCTACTCGTCGGTCCGAATCGATATCCGCCGCATCGGCGCCATCAAGGACGGCGACCAGGTGGTCGGCAACCGCACCCGGGTCAAGGTGGTCAAGAACAAGGTGGCCCCACCGTTCCGGATGGCTGAATTCGATCTGATGTATGGCGAAGGGGTCTCCCGCCAGGGCGACCTGCTGGATCTGGCCGTGGACCGACGAATCGTCGAAAAGAGCGGCACCTGGTTCTCCTACAGCGGCGAGCGCCTGGGGCAGGGTCGCGAAAAGGTCAAGCTGTTCTTGAAGCAGAACCCCGAGATCTTCGACACCATCGACGCGCGAGTCCGCAAGGAACTAGGGCTCACGACCGACGCGGAGCCCGAGACCGAATCGGTCTCCGTCTAGCAGCCCGTGGCGGAACCCCGCGTTGCGAGGGTCCCGAATCAGAAATCCGTCATCTGTTTCCCGGGCGGGGCATGTGCAACGGACTTCTGATTCGGGACACTAGTTGGATTTGCGGAAGAGCACGATCCGGTTGGTGTTGGTGCCCTTCCGGTTGTTGGAGACACCCCAACAATTCGCGGTCTTGGTGAACGTTTGAGAGTTGATGACGACCGCCAGGGGCTCGAGCCCCACCGACTCCCCACAAGGGATGGCCGTTTCTTCGAGCTTGATCGCACCGCCCCTCACTTCACCCACTTCGAATGCAACATGCCCACCTGGCACCAGCACACGTCGAAGTTCGGCGAACACGTCGGTCATCGCCGCGCGCCACGTGTCGAGCTTTCGAGCGATCGTGATCGGCACCGTGTCTGCCTCGATGCCGCAGAACCAGCAGCGCAACCAGTTATCCGTCGCGTAGTCGACAACGTCGAGGAAGGGAGGCGACGTCACGACGAGATGGACCGAAGAAGATTGCAGCTCGGGAGTTCTGCTGGACGCCCGCACCAGGAGCTGCGCCCCGCCAGCGTGCCCCGCCAGCCGTCGTCTCGTGGCGTGGTCGCAGTCCCGCAGCAGTGATTTGCTCTTCTTGAGAATGAGTTGGACGACATCGCGGGCGGGCGGCGTCTGCCCGCGCCGAGCATTGATCTTCCGCTGCGAGGCGATTGACACCGCCTGATTCGGCGGCAGCGTGTAGACCGAAAAGAACCCGCGCGAGTGTCCCGTGAGCCGATTCACGGCGACCATCTCGATCCACTCGTCGACCGTGTCCATTTTCCCCGAAATCTGACGCTTCCGCAGATACGAACGTAGGGCGCAGATTGTCTTCAGCGTGTCGGAGTGGAAGAAGACGTCCAAACCCTCTCGATCGCAGACGCCGTCGGTCAGATCGATGGCGTGCAAGCGATCCGACACTTGTTCTAGCGTGGGCGGCGCAAGACGGGGCTTGGTGAGCACACGGCTCAGCGGATTCACGTCGCAACCGGCAACGGTTCGGTCCCGTAGGGCGGCCTCGACGAGTGTCGTTCCGCGACCCATGAAAGGGTCGTATACGACCTCACCAGGCTCTGTGAGCCTTTGCACGAAGAAATCGACTAGCTGCGGCTTGAAGCAGGCGCGGTAGGAGATCTCGTGCAGGCTGTTTCCGGCCCGCTGCTTACTGGTCCAGAACTCGTTTGTGTAGGTTTCAAGACTGACACTGTGACCGTCGCAATCGGTCTCGGTCATCTTGACGCGCGTCGGCCTCCCCTCCCAGGCAAACCGCCGCAGATTGTCCTCAAACGCGTCGACTCCAGATAGCCTCCCGACGGCGGGGCCCTCGGACCGCGAGAGTGGGAGCTGCTTCATGTCGAGGGGACACAGGCCAAAACCCTGTGCACTGGGACGGGATGGTAGGAGAAAGCTCGTGACCGGTCAATCCTTCCGCCTGAGCAGTCCGCGCAGCAGCTCTCGGTCTGACCCTTTGAGGCGCCGGGCGTAGAGCGCGAGAGCTTCGCCCGTCACCTGGCGCTGTGGCCTGCCGAGGAGCCGGGTCAGGGCGTCCAGCAGCTCCTTCGTCTCGGGTTCGAGCCGGAGGGTGGTCTGCACGTATGTCGTGGTGACGGCCAGACCGCCTCTGCCGGCCGGCGGACGGCCCGGAGGGCGCTTTGTCGAGGACTTGGCCATGGGCGCGGAACGATACCATGCCGCGTGCTGGTCGCAAAGTATATACTTTTGTTGACATCAACAACATAATGCACTATAACTTGCGCCTCGATGATGAATGGGTGCCCCTCCGATCGGAGAGGACGAGCAGACGCGCCGGCGTGGTCTGGGAGTGTGACGACCTCATGGCACGGGACACTGTGACGAAGAGCTCCCCGATCGATCGGCTCAACGAGTTGCCGCCACTGCCGCGACGCACACCGACGCCGCGCCGCACTGGACGGTACGTGCTGCTGCTTGTCACCATTCTGTTGATTGCCAACGCGTTCGTGGGCGAGCGTGGGCTCGTCGCGCTGTTTCGGGCCAACCGGGAGCACGCTCAGCTGCAGCAAGTCATCGACGCCCTGCATGCCGAGAACGGGCAGCTACATCGTTACGTCGAAGCCCTGACGGAGGATCCACGTCTGATCGAGGCCGTGGCGCGTGGCGAGCTCGACATGATCAGACCAGGAGAGCAGCTTTTCATCGTCAGAACGACGACGGCACTCTCCGCTGAAACAGCGCCGATTCCCCCGAACGCCGACCCCACCGACGGCGTTCGGTAGCATGGCCCGGCTTCCGTCTACGATGCGCGATCACCTTTTTCGTGCGTCAGCGAGTGCCCATAGCCCGCAGGCTGTCGTTGTTCATCAGCCGGCGAGCACGGCCCGTAGCTTGTCGCCCGATTCAATCACGCTCCACCCGGCGAGCTCCGCCAGCAGGTTGGCTTGTAGTGGCGTAAGGCGCGTCAAGGCCTGAGCGTTTTGGCCGATCGTGCGGTAATGGGGAAACCGGGCCAGCGGAGCATCCGGAGCGTCACTGGCGCCGGAGGGCAGTATGCGGCGAATCTCATCGGGGAGCCCCGCCTCCCAGGCCGGAACACGGCCGTTGTAGACCCAGCACACTGACACGTCCCAACCACCCTCGATACCCCACCAGTCGTTCGGCTGCACCGTCAAACGAGAAGAGGCCACCATGGGGTGGCCTGCACGCTTGGCCGCCCGCCAGGCCGACACCACCTCTCGATACGCCGCCGGCAGGAAGACCTGATTGTGTGGCCATCGCTGGCTGGGCTGACCAAACAGGGGTGGCACCGCCGGATCGATCTGACCGTTGTCGGGCCAGTGGCGCGCGTCATGATCAATGTCGAGCGGCCAGACGGAGTTGAGGAACACGACCACCGTCGGGATCCGCCGACGCAGCATCCCGAGCAGCGCCAGGTTGTCGACATCGCCGCCGTCGGTGAACAGGTCGTTGACCACGCAAGGACCGCTGTTGGCGGCGGGGAGCGTCCAGTAGCACGCGTGGGGATAGGCGCGCACATCCCGGTCCGGCGTGTTGAACGCGCTGCTCGCGCCGATCATGTCGCCCAGTGTGAACGGTCGAAGCGGTGGCCGGACCGCCACACGTCCGTCGGTGGCGCCCACAGCTGGGGGCCCCGCCGAGCCAAAGCCGAGCGGTTCCACGAACGTGCCTCCCACCGTGCGCGGGCCAGCCTCGGCGTCCCTGAGCACCCGCCGTTGTGGCGAGCCGACATAGAGCGGGGTGTACTCGAAAGGTAACCGCTGCTGGGAGGCTGACCGCGACTCCGGCCAGTTCAAGGTAGCGTGCACCACCGGAAACGGTCGCGTCACGCGCGGCCGATGACACCGGCGCACCGGCAACACTCGTTCCCCGGCGGCCGCAAACGCCGAACCGGCCGCGGGGCCGAACCCGGTCGGCTCCGTTGGGTCGTAGAGCCCGACAGGAGCCAGAAAGGTCTCTCCGACCGCGCGACTCCACACTTGGTCGGGACGGACCGAGCCGTCGGCGTCCAACGCAACGAAGGAGTCACGGAAATGACTGGTCGCCGATAGCAGCAGCGAGCGGGGTTCGAGTCGGTCGAGACCTTCACGAGTCAGCTGGTCCGGGCGGGTCACAACACCGAGCTCGACCGCGCCATCGGCCGCGTAGAGATACGGCACGGCGGCCCAGGCGCTACCCGATACGCAGGAGAGGTAGCCGATGCGATCCAGCAGACCGAGCTCGACCAGGCCACGCAGCTGTCCGACCGTAGCCGCCATCGACCGGGTGCCGCCACCGGAGATGCACACCGCAGTCTGCGGGAGCGGCTCGCTCAGCACTCCGTCCCGTTGTTCGGGCGCACGCCCCGGGCCCTCGTCGGCCCAGACACGGACCGATACGCGCTGACCTGACACGCTATCGGTCTGGGTATTCCATCGTGAACGGATCGGGCAGTGGAATCCGCACCACCTCGCCCCGGCTCATGTCTTCGAGCATGTACTCCGGCCGCTCCGGGTCGCCGGCCAGAATCGCCTCGAGATTACCCACGACGAGGATGGCCAATTCGTCGGGGTCGAGATAGCGCTGCGCGACGTCGAGCACGTGTTCCGCCGTCACCGCTGCGATATTGTCGCGATACACGGCCAGGTAGGCTGGGTCGCGACCCGTGTACTCGTCACTGGCGAACAGCCCGGCCGTCGATGCGGCGCTCGAGAAATTGCGAGAGAAGGTTTCGACAAAGTAGGCAATCGAATTCCGGAGCTCTTCCTCCCCGACCGGCTCGGTGCGGATTCGCTCAATTTCCTCGAGCACGATTGCGGTCGCCCGCGCGACTGTCTCGCTACGCGACTGGAAGCCGGCCTGGAACACCCCTTTGTAGTAGACCCCGACGCCGAAGTTCGAGCTCGCGCTGTAAGCCAGCCCCTCATCGGAACGGATCCGGGTCAACAGCCGCGCACTGAAACCGCCTCCCCCAAGGATGTCGTTCATCACCAGCAGCTTGTAACGATCGGGGTCGTCTCGTGTCGTGCCCAGGTGGCCAATCGCGACTCGCCCCTGGTTCACGTCCGGCTTGTCGACCAGATACAGACCTGGTTCCGGCGTCACGTCCTGAGCAGGCACCGGCGGGACCGACTCGGTGCCAACGGTCCACCCGGCCATGCGTCGCTCGAGCTCGGCGAGAATCGCGGACGTCTCCAGGTCGCCCGACGCAGAAAAGATGAAGTTGCCCGGATGATAGTAACGACGGTGAAACGCCACCAGATCGTCACGCGTGATGGCTTCGACCGTGGCCCGCGTGCGAGGACGAGTCGAGAAGTGCTCGTCCCCCCGCATCAGCCGCCCCCACTCGCGCCCCTCGATGCTCCCGGTGGAGTCGTTGCGACGCTCCATCTGCTGGACCGATCGGCTCGTGGCCAGCGCCAGGCGACCTTCGTCGAACCCAGGGTTCCGCAACATGTCGAAAAAGAGATCCAGACACGTGTCCAGATCCTTGGTCAGGCAGTTGAGGCTCGCCCCACCACTGGTCGCCCCAATGTTGCTCCCTATGCTGGCGGCGAGAAACGCCGCCTCTTCGTCAAAATCGGTCGCGCTCATCGTCGTGGTGCCCCCGGCGCGCAACTGGCTGCCCGTCAGACTCGCCAGTCCGATCTTGTCTGGTGGGTCGAGATAGGCGCCAGTGCGAATCAGCAGCGAAATCGAGACCAGGGGGAGCTCGTGATCCTCGACGACGAACGTCACGACGCCGTTCGGCAATACGTGTCGATGGTCGGCGGCCTCCGGCGGCGTAAAATCGAGCAGCTCGTAGGTCAGGTCGTTCGGATGCGCAGGTATCGATTGCGCGGAAACGGCGCCGGCCGCCACAAAGGACAGACCTAGCGTGAGCACCGCGACGACAGGTACTGTATGCCGTCTCATCTTCCCCCCCCGGCACCAGCCTGCCGCTCACGCGCGATCTCGAGCAGCACCGCGACCATGTCCTGGTTCTCGGGCGGCGCCTGAGCGGCCATCTGCTCGAGCTGGACCATGACCTGCCCGAGCTGTTCGGCGTTCATCTGCCCGATCATCGTCATCATCTGACTGACCTGTTGCCGCTCCTGCTCGTCGAGCCCGGCTAGACGCGGGTCGGGCGCCTCGTCCGACTCCTTCCGGTAGTAAATGGCCACGGCCCGGTTCTCAGGTTCGAAATAGGTGTTGGCCACCCGCATGATGTCATTGGCGGTCACCGCCTCGTAGAGCGCCGGGTCGGTGTTAATCGTGTCCCAGCCGCGCCAAGCCTCGCGCACCAGCAGCTGGTTCATCAACCCGAAGTTGGACCGCAACCCTCGAAAGTTCGACGCGGCGTTCTGGTTCTTGACCTTCTGCAGCTCGCGCTCCGCCACGGGTTCGGTCTTCAGCCGCTCGATCTCCGCGTAGAGAGCCTGCTCGACTTCCTCCGGCGTGCGCCCCTCCTTTGCCGTGCCACCCAACGAGAACATCCCTTCGAACTTGTGGCCGGTCTGGCCACCCGATGCGTTGGTAGCCACCTGCTGATCCTCGACCAGGGCCTGGTAGAGCCGACCGGTCCGCCCGTTGAGCAGCTGCCCCAACACGAAGAGCGGCGGCTCATCGACATGCCCATCCGGAACCGAGTGATACCGGATGTTGACTTGTGGATTCGTCTCGGCGTAGGCGGTCATCCGCTTTTCGCCGAGCTGCGGCATCTCGCGCGTCCGCGGCTGCGGGGCGGACCGATCGCTGCGCCGGAGCCGTCCGAAATACCGCTCGGCAAGCGCCTTCGCTTCGGCCGGATCGAAATCGCCTACCAGCGCTGCGGTCAGATTGTTGGGCGCGTAGTAGGTGCCGAAGAAGGCCAGCGCCTCCTCGCGGGTAATCCCCTCGAGATCGCTCGGCCAGCCGACGATCGGCCAGCTATAGGGCGACGACTGCCAGAACAGCGCATCGAACTGTTCCTGGAACTTGCCGGTCGGCGTACTGTCGGTGCGCAAACGGCGCTCCTCGTGCACGACCTCGCGTTCGGAGTAGAACTCACGGAAGACCGGGTTCAGCAATCGATCCGACTCCATCCAAAACCAGAGCTCGAGCTTGTTGGCCGGCACGTTGACGAAATAGATGGTGTAGTCGTAGCTGGTCCCGGCGTTCATGCCCGACGCGCCCTGGCCGGAGTAGGTCCGGCTAAAGTCCTCCTTGATGATCAACTCGCCTTGTTCCTCGAGTAGCGCGTCGAATCGCCCGATCAGCTCCTGATGCCGGTCGGTCCGCAGGGCTGGATCGTCCGGGTCCTCGATTTGCCCGAGCCGGTGCGCCTCGAGCAGCGCCGCTTCTTCGACACGGATGTCCGCCTTCACCTCGTCAAGCTGGGCGATGAGCTGGAGGTCCTGCTCGATGTTCCGAGTGCCGATGGTGGCGGTCCCTTTGAACATCATGTGTTCGAACAGATGGGCCACCCCGGTGATGCCCGGCCGCTCATAGACCGACCCTACCTTGGCCACCCACCCGACGGCCACGTTCGGGTCACCGGGTCGCGGCAGCAACAGAATCGTCATACCGTTGTCGAGCACCACTTCCTCGACCGGGACTTCCTGCGCCGCCGAGCTCGTTCCACAGAGCGCGAGCGCCAGCGCCAGCGTGCCGATCCGTCTCATCATGTCTTCGTTCTGCTGTCGGGACCACTATCTCCGGTGGCCACACTCAGACCGATTCGCAGCATGTGTCTCAGCAGTCTGGCACAGTCCGCCGCCCGAGCCAAGGCCGACGCACGCCCACGTGTCAGTCTCCGGGTGACAGGCTACAATATGGACCAACCTGTCCGGCCCGGTACGCCTGTTGTCCCGTCACCAGTTCGTTGACCATCAACTCGCGCGACACCTTCGTGAACACCGCCGACGCGCCTGAGCCCTCTCTCCCAGTCTGGGTACGAGCTACCGACCTCATCACCCTCGTCCTGAGCGTGCTGGTCGTGCATGTCGTCATCTTCGGTCCGCTGCGTCTGGGCAGTGTGCTGTCGATTGGAGAACCGTGGCGCGCCCTGATGCTGCTGGCCGCCATCACCGGTCTGCGGCACTACGTGGCCACGTCACCGCCCGTGTATCAGCGGGTCTGGAACGGGTTGCGAACCGGATGGCGCACCGAGGCGTGTCAGACGGTCTGGCCCATCGTGGTCGTCACGCGGTTGGCAGTGCTGCTGGTCGGCTACCTCGCCGTCGTCTCGATTGGGTTCCCCGAAGGGGCGCCGCCGATCCGAGTGTCGGACAACGAGGCGGTGAACCTGGCACTGCGCTGGGACACGGGGTGGTATCTCAATATCGCGATGGAGGGCTATCGGTGGTCGGCCGAGGACGAAGGACAGCAGAATGTCGCCTTCTTTCCCGCCTATCCGCTGGTGACCGAAGGCGTGGCGACGTTGTTAGGCGCCCAGTCGATCTTTCGTCAGCCACTCGACCGGCCGCCTCGCTTGGCAATGCTCCGGCTCCAACAGCGGTTTCTCGGTGCGGCGCTACTGGTCTCGCTCCTGGCCTTCGCCTGGGGCATGGTCTGGCTCTACCGGCTGGCCCGGGAGCATCTTGACGAACAGGCGACACGCGCCGCACTTCTTCTGCTCGCCGCCTATCCCTTCGCGGTCTTCTTCAGCGCCGCCTACTCGGAATCGCTGATGCTGCTCGCGGTGGTGGCTGCCTTCTACCACTTCAGACACGAAAAATGGATCGCGGCGGCTGGCTGGGGCCTGCTGGCTGGGGTGACCCGCGCGAACGGGTTCCTGCTCGCCGGACCGCTTGGCGTCATTGGGCTGCAGCAATTGCTGGCGCGACGGACCGCTGCCAGGACGCGCGACGAGCTCGTTCGACACGCCGTGGTCGCCGGAATGGTCGCCGCAATGCCACTGGTCGGCGTGCTGATCTATTCGGGATACATCTACTCGCTGACCGGCGACCCGTTCACCTGGCGAGAAGCTCACACGGCCTGGGGCCGCAGCTACACCGGGTTCCCGACTCTGATCACTCCGCTCGAAGCGATTACCGAGCGCGGGATCGTTGAATACACGTCTGCTCAGCCGATCGACGCCCTCAATGCTGTGGGGGCTATCCTGGCGTGCGCGTTGATCTGGCCGATCACGCGCCGGCTGGGTCCGGAGTATGGCCTGTTCATGATCTTGAACGTGGGGCCACCGCTGTTTTTTGGCGGATTCCTGTCGATGGGGCGTGTGACGAGCCTGCTCTTTCCAATGTTCATGTATCTGGCGCTGGTGCTCGCCGACCGGCAGCGTCAGACGCTTGTGTGCGGGTTCGCCTGCGTGCAGGGACTGGCCGCAGTCCTGTTTTTCACCTGGCATCGCTTCTTGTGACCCACACCAACGCCCCAGTCTCGAAGCGGGCGCTCGTCATTCTTCCCACGCTAAACGAGGCGACGAACCTGCCGCTGCTCGTCCCGCGGATCCTCGAGCACGACGGGCTGCGTCTGATGATCGTCGACGACCGCTCGCCCGACGGCACGGGCGATGTCGCCGACGGTCTCGCGCGCCAGTTTCCGGGCCGAGTCGAGGTCGTGCACCGCGTTGGCGCACGCGGGCTCGGGCTGGCCTACGCAGAAGCCTTTCCGCGAGCGGCCGCGAGCGAGGTCGACGTCATCTGTCAGATGGACGCAGACCTCTCCCACGACCCCAGTCACCTCCCTGCCATGATCGCCGCTACCGAGCAGCACGACGTGGTGATCGGCTCGCGCTACGCCGACGGCGCTGGGCTCGTCGATTTTCCGGGTTACCGCGCGGCGTTGAGCCGAGGCGCCAACGCCTACGTGCGCGCCGTCACCGGACTCGGCGCGCGCGACTGCACGAGCGGTTATCGCTGCTGGCGACGGTCGGCGGTGCGGCGAATCCGCTGGGATCTGATTGGCGCCGAGGGCTTCGCGTTCCTTGTCGAGACGCTGTGCGAAGCGGCGCATCTGGGCTGCACCATCGGCGAGGTGCCCGTGATTTTTGTCGGCCGGAAGCACGGCGCCTCAAAGCTGACCGGAAGGGTGTTCAGGGAATCGCTGGTCGTCCCATGGCGTGTTCTGATGCGGTTTCGGGGACGGCGGCCGACGCCACGGTGACAGTGCCAGACAACCTTGGGCGACTACCCGCCCTGGTTGCGTGCTCCCCGCAGCCTGGGATATCGTGACGAGTGCTGTCACGCGATGACGGCCCCGCCCTCAGTTCCCGGCGTGCCGAGGTAGCTCAGTTGGTAGAGCACACGACTGAAAATCGTGGTGTCGGCAGTTCAATTCTGCCCCTCGGCACCATTCTTTCTTCCCAATAAAACCGGGACTCTTCTGCCACTTCTGAGAAGTTCCTTTTTCGCCCTCAAAACCCGTAGATAGACAAATGGCAGACAATCGCGCGGCGGTGATCCGGTAGACAACCCCATCCGGCGTCATCGTTTCCCCTCCTTCCCGCCCCACAACTTCTTGGCCATTGCGTCCGCCAGTTCGTCGTTCGAGATATTCAAGTACCGCTCCGTCACCAGCAATGAAGAGTGGCCCAGCAGAATTTGAATCTCGCGGAGATCCAACCCCTTCTCGCGCCAGCGGCAGGCTGCCTCGCGTCTCATGTCGTGCCAGTGCAGATCGATCTGCTTCAGCCCCTCTGTGTTCACCCGTCCCCGGCGCTTGTCCCGATCGGCCACCTCCCCGTGCGCCAAAAGGACCAACGTCTCCCACGCAGTCCGAAACGATCCGACATGATCGCCCGACGCCGATCCGAACACATACCCGTCCGGCTTCAGAAAGCGGCGAGTCTCAAGATACGCCGCCACACGCCCTTGTGGGTCGAACGGTACCGCCCGCAGAATCGCACTCTTGGTCGTCGCCCCGCGCAGCACGACGCGATGCTTGTGCCAGTCGACATCCCGATTGCGGAGCGCCAACATCTCACCTCGGCGCAGCCTCAGGTCCAGAGCCGCCTCGATCCTCGGCTTCAGCTCCCGTCCCGCATACCAATGCCTCGCGTCGTCAATCAGGTCGCACGCGGCAAGAAGGGCCTGCTCTTCGGCCGGATGCACCCGCCGACTTCGGCGCGTCTCTCGTTTCGTGCTGATGGTGAGGAGGTACCGGCTGAACGGGGTCCGCGTGACGAGGCCACGAGCCTGCGCCCACCCAAGCATGTGCCGGAGGCGCGCCAGATACCGATTCACCGTCGCCGGTTTCCGATGGCTGAAGGCCCGTCGGAAATCTTCAATCGGTGCTGGCCGCTCAAGTGCCGCCAGCGGCAGGTCGCCCAGATGCTCACGCAGAATCTTGAGCTGACTCGTGGCGGTCGCGTGGCCCTTTAGCTGCGGGATGTGACGCGCCGCATACAGGTGACCTGCCCCCCTGAAATCGTTCCAGCCCGAGCGGTAGAATTCGGGTGTCACGACCAGGAGGTAGGATGCCACGCAAGCGCGTCGGTA
>PBRZ01000025.1 GCA_002726085.1 Acidobacteriota bacterium | reverse complement strand
CTCCGCATAATCCACGACCGGAACAAGAGGCAGGTCACCCAGGCCAGGCGGCCGCCGACGGAGCGACCGACGCAAGCTGACAGCCATTCTGTCTAGGCCTCTTGCTTCACTGCCGGCTTTGGCTCAAATCTTGTAGAATTGGCAGTCTGAGGGCCGTCAAGCTGCGCATGGCCACATTCGGAACAGAGGTGAAATGGTGGGTTCAGGTGAAGGCGGCGTCTCGGATCTCGAGGCGATCGAAGCAATCCTTGGCGCCGATACGGCGCTCCTCGAGCATCAATGCAAGACGATTCCGGCGGCGAGCCTGCACCTGCCCGGTCCGGATTTCATCGACCGCTGCTACGCGCCGTCCGACCGCCCGACGCGAGTGCTGACCAGCCTCCAATCGTTGTTCGGCGCAGGTCGACTTGCCGGCACTGGATATCTGTCCATCCTGCCGGTGGACCAAGGGATCGAGCATTCCGCCGGTGCGTCCTTCGCGCCGAATCCCGACTACTTCGACCCAGCCAACATCGCCAAACTGGCGGTCGAAGGTGGGTGCAACGCAGTGGCTTCGACATTGGGCGTCTTGGGCGCCGTGGCGCGTCAGTACGCCCACAAGATCCCGTTCATACTGAAGTTCAATCACAACGAGTTCATCTCGCATCCGAACTCATTCGACCAGATCCGATTCGCCAGCGTCGAGCAAGCGTTCGATCTGGGCGCCATGGGCGTCGGGGCGACGATTTATTTTGGCTCCGAGGAATCCAGACGGCAGCTTCAGGAGGTCTCAGAGGTATTCCAACAGGCGCATGAGCTTGGCATGTTCACCGTGCTCTGGTGCTACTTGAGGAACTCTGCATTCAAGACGAAAGATGCCGACTACCATGCAGCCGCGGACCTGACCGGGCAGGCCAATCACCTGGGCGTCACGATTCAGGCCGACATCATCAAGCAGAAGCTCCCAGAGACCAACGGCGGGGACACGGCACTCAACTTCGGCAAGACGCACAAAGACGTGTATGCGAAACTCACGACAGAGCACCCTATTGATCTGACCCGGTACCAGGTCGCGAACTGCTACATGGGTCGTGCCGGATTGATCAACTCGGGTGGTGCGTCGTCGGGAGCCAGCGACCTGAAGGAAGCCGTGAAGACCGCGGTCATTAACAAGCGGGCGGGTGGCACTGGTCTCATCTCCGGCCGCAAAGCATTTCAGCGGTCAATGGCCGAGGGCGTCGCCTTGCTCAACGCCATCCAGGACGTCTACCTGACCCGGGAGATCACGATCGCGTAACGGCCGGGCTGTCTCCCTGGCACTCGTCAAGACTGCGAGCGTGTCGATCGCTCACGCGTCGGACTTCACCCGCGCCCAAAACTCAACACGGACCGACAGCAGACCATATCTCTTCCGCACTTCGACCACCCGATCGGAATAGCCGTCTTTGGGAATCTCCCGGGCCACGAGCCGCGCACGAAGCCTGCGTAGCTCGTGCCGATAGAGATCGTTCACATACGCCTTGGCGAGCGTCGGCTGGGTCGTCGGCTTTGGACACAGACCGTAACGGCCGAGCTCCTCGAACACCTTTGGGTGATACGTGTATTCCAAGGACAGAGGCTCCGGCAGGTGGAGTCGGGCCTGCCCTACCGACAGCAAAGCCCCACCAATAAGCCAGGCTGGCCCATTGTATTCCCCGTGGTAGAGGCTACGCCACCGCGTGCTAGGCTAGCAGTGTGCGAAGGGTCTTCCCGGTTCATGCGCCACCGCGGATGTTCGCCCTGACCTTGCTGACTGCACTGGCCGCTACACCTCTCGGCGCAGCCAGCGACGACCTGACACTTCCCGCCCCGACCTATCCGGAAGTTGCCCGCCTACTCGACGCTGGCGACCACACCGCCGCCCTCGACCAGTTGAACGACACCGTCCAGACCGGTCCGGACCAACCGCTCGAGGCGCTCGTGTTGCGGGCTACGCTGCTGGACGCGGCTGGTCGCGGCGCAGACGGCGAGGCGGTCTGGCGGCAGGTAATTGACCGAGAGGTGTGGATGCGCACGTTCTCCCGCCGTGCGCTGGTTGTCAGCTTGGCCGCCCGTGGCGAACCGGCCCTCGCGTCGCCGATCCTGGCGGAGCTGAACCGGTCGGACCCGACACGCCATCTGGACCTCACACTGCTCATCGCGGACGCCCACCGGGAACGCCAGGACTTCGACGCCGCCGCCTCGCTGTACCGCGATGCGCTACGGCGCCAGAGACGCGGGGCGCTTGCCGACCGGGCGCGGCTTGGGCTCGCCTACGTCGAGGAGGGCGCCGGCGACCTGTCCGCGGCCATCGCGACCCTACGCACTGCACAGCTCGAGCACCGGACCGGACCCGGCTACACGGAGGCGCTCGAGGCCGAACGGCGCTTGAGCCAGCGGCTGGGCCAACCGCGGGCCACGTTCACGCCGACCGAGTACCGGACGCTGAGCCGTCGCCTGCGCGGCTACTCCCGCTACTCCGAAGCGGCGGCGCTGATCGACGAATGGCGATCGGTGCAACCGGACGCCGAGGAGCAATTGGACGCCGAGTTGATCGGCGTCCTCTACGACGGCCGGTCGAACGAAGAGGCAGTGGCACTCTCTCGGACGTTCGCCGCGAGACACCCGTCGAGCTCGCTGCTCCCTGAGGTGCGGCTGACTGAATTTCGTCTGGCTGTCAGGATGGGCAACACAGCGGCCGCCCGGACGCTCGGGCTGGACCTGTGGGAGGGCCGCGTGCGTGGCGCCACCGCACGACAACGCTTCAACGCCGGGGAGCTGCTGGCCGCGTATCTGGTCGCCGTGGGTGAAGTCGAGAGTGGTCTGGCGCTCTACCGCGGGCTGTTTCAGCGCGCGACCGGTGCCGACACTCAGCGCACGATGCTCTGGAAGGCCGGGGTCGCGGCGCTACGGGCCGGACAGGACGAACGCGCGCTGACCAACCTGCGCGCCCTGAACCAGCGCCGGCCGAGCGACGACCTGCAGCCGGCCGGACAATACTGGCAGGCCGTCGCCGAATCGCGTACCGCACAGACCGGCGCAGCTGAACGGACGTTCCGAGCCCTGGTCGAGACCCGCCCGTATCACTACTACGGGCTGCAGGCGCGGGCACGGCTCGTTGAGCTAGGCGGCGACGACGCAGTCTTCGAACCACCACCCCGCCGGTTTCCATCGCTGGCGCTGACGTCGACAACACGAACCCGCGCCGAGTTCAAAGCGGCGATGGTGCTGGCCCGAGCGGGGCTTGTGACAGATGCCGCCTGGTATCTTCGCCGGCTGCTCGAGGGTCAGAGCCCGGACCGCGCACTTGCGCTGCTGGCCACACGCGCGTCGGCGGCGGCGAGCGACTACGCGGCCGTGGCGCGTCTGCTGGTGACCCACTTTCCCGGCTTTCTGCAGCGGCCGGCCGACGGGCTACCAGAGGACTTCTACCGGCTTGTCTACCCGCGCCCGTTCGTTGACGCCGTCAGTAGCGCCGCTACCGTCCACGACCTCGATCCGGCGTTCATGTTCTCCCTGATGCGCCAGGAATCCCGATTCGACCCGGCCGCCCGCTCGCTGGTGGGGGCACTCGGCCTGTTTCAGATCATGCCGTATACGGCGACCGAGCTCGGCCCGCGCTCCGGTCTCGACCAGCTTTCGGCCTCCGATTTCGACGACGAGACCGTCCTGTTGCAGCCACCCGTCAATGCCGCCATCGCCGCCACCCTCGCCAGCGATCTGTTCACATTGTTCGGCGGCGCACTTGCGCCGGTTATCGCCTCCTATAACGCCGGGGAGGAGCGAGTTGCCATCTGGTGGGAGTCGGCACGCGAGCTGCCTGAGGACCTCTTTGTCGACACCATCCCCTATAGCGAGACGAGACGCTTCGTGCGAGAAGTTCTCGCGAACGTGGCCGGCTATCAGCGCGCCTACCGGAGAACAGGCAGCAAAAGGTGAAACCGGTGTCTGACGACCATCCGCTACTTCGTGGCGAGAAACTGTTTCGGGAGTTGCTCGACGCCGCACCGGACGCCATGGTCATCACCGACCGGTCCGGCCGGATCGAGGTGGTCAACCGTCAGGCGGTCACGATGTTTGGCTACACCGCTGCAGAGCTGGCTGGCAGCCCTGTCGAACAATTGGTGCCGTTGGGGCTGACCGCCGTGCAGTCCACGCCAGAAGAGAGCAGCCGGGAGCTGGAGGCGCGGCGCAAGGACGGCACGACGTTCCCTTGTGAGGTCAGCCTGAGCCCGCTTGTCTCCGACGGCGCCCCGCTGGTCATCGCCACGATCCGTGACATCACGAAACGGCGCCAGCTCGAGGAACAATTTCAACAGGCGCAGAAGCTCGAGGCGATCGGACGGCTGGCCGGCGGGATCGCGCATGACTTCAACAACCGCCTGACCGCGATTCTTGGCTACGCCGACATGGCGTTGGCGCAGCTGAACCCGAGCCATCCGCTGTGGCGGGACCTGCAGGAGATCAAGACCGCCGCCAACCGCTCGAGCACGCTGACCCGGCAGCTGCTCGCCTTCAGCCGGCGACAGGTGCTGCGGGTCGAAGCGCTCTCGCTCAACGATGTCGTGCGGCAGACAGACCGGATGCTGGAGCGGATCATCGGAGAACAGATCACGCGTGACTTGAAGCTCGACGAGGCAGTGCCGTTAATCAGGGCGGACGCCGGTCAGCTCGAGCAGATCCTGACCAACCTCGCCGTCAACGCCAAGGACGCGATATCGGACGGCGGCTGCTTGACGATCGAGACACACGCGGCGCACATGACACGTCACCACGTCGACGCCCGTCCGGGCATGGTGGACGGGCACTACGCCGTGCTGAGCGTGACCGACAGCGGACACGGGATGACGAGGGCCGTCCGGGACAAGATCTTCGAGCCGTTCTACACGACCAAGGCGCCGGGCGAAGGCACAGGCCTCGGTTTACGGCATCGTCAAGCAGCTGAAGGGCCATGTCGCGGTCTCGAGCGAACCGGGCCGAGGCAGCACCTTTCGGCTCTTCTTCCCCGCCACCGACGAGACGGTGCCGGCCGTCAGAAGCTCGGTGCCCGAGCCCGCCGCGGTGGGACGCGAACGGGTGCTGCTGGTGGAAGACGAAAGCGGAGTCCGGAGTCTGGTCTTCACCATCCTCACGCGTCACGGTTATCGCGTGATCGAGGCGGAAACTGCGGAAGCGGGCTTGCGGCTGGCGCGACGCTCCGACCAACCGTTCGACCTGATTCTGACTGACGTGGTGCTGCCTGGGCTAAGCGGTATCGAGATGGTGAAGACGCTGCAACCGCTCCAGTCGACGACCGTCCTCTACATGACGGGCTACTCGGACCTCGTCATCGAAGGCCAGGGGCCGGCCGAGAACGACCCCTTGATCGTCAAGCCGTTCAGTGCCCAGGAGTTGCTTCGCACGGTCCGCAATGTGCTGGATGGCGCCGCGTAGCGAGGGTCAGAATCCTACCGCTGCACTGGCCCGCCGACGGTCCTCTGCCGCTTCCAGCACGTTTTCCCTCGCGTTGTAGAAGATCGCGGATACAGCGCCCTGTACCCGCGTCTCGACCATGGTGTGGCCCATGCTCGAAAGCAGTGCCAGGGTGTCTGGCGACAGCCCCCATCGCTCGTAGCGAGTCTCATCCGGCAGCCACTGGTGGTGCAATCGCGGCGCGTCGACCGCCTCCTGGATGTTCATCCTGAAGTCGACGACGTTCAAAATCGTCAGCAGGACCGTGTTGATGATGCTTCGCCCACCCGGACTCCCGGTCGCCATCACGAACCGTCCGTCCTGCGCCACGATCGTCGGTGTCATGCTCGACAGCATCCGTTTGCCCGGCTCGGCCAGATTCGGTTCGGTGCCAATGAGCCCACGCTCGGTGGTCAGTCCCGGCGCGCCATTGAAGTCGCCCATCTCGTTGTTCAGCAGGAAGCCGGCGCCCGGCACCGTGATCTTCGATCCGTAACCCTGCTCGAGCGTGTAGGTCATCGACACGGCGTTGCGCGCGCCGTCGACCACCGACACGTGAGTCGTCTCGAGGCCCTCGGTCGGCCAGACGAAGCTGTCTGACGACGAGACGGACGCCCGCTCCTCCCTAATGGTCTCCCGAAGCTCCTCGGCGTAGTCCTTCGACGTGAGGTGATCAAGTGGCAGACTCGGGTTGAAGGCTGGGTCCCCCAGATACCGCGCCCGGTCAGCATAGGCACGCCGCATCGCCTCGATGATCAGATGTGTCGTCGCTGCCGACCCGGCTCCGGAGGCGGACAGGTCGTAGCCCTCCAGGATGTTGAGTATCTGAATGACCGCCGCGCCTCCCGAGCTAACCGGCGGCATCGAGATGATCTCGTAGCCGCGGTAGGTGCCAGTGATCGGCCTCCGCCGCACGGCACGATAGGCGGCCAGATCGGCACGCGTCATGAGACCGCCGTTGGCTGCCATCTCCCGCTCGATGAGCTCGGCCGTCTCCCCTTCGTAGAATCCGGCCGGACCCCGCTCGGCAATGCGTGTCAGCGTGAGCGCCAAGTCTGGCTGGCGAAACGTCTCTCCAGCCTGGTACGGCTCCCCCTGCTTCGAGAACTGCGCGACCGAGGCCGGGTAGTCGGCCATCCGCGGCAGCACACCGGCCAGAGAACGCGCCAGGACGTCGGACATCGCAAACCCGTCCCCCGCCAGCGCGACCGCCGGTTCAACCAACCGGCGCCAGGGCAACACTCCATGCTCTGACCAGGCCAGGTGCAACCCGGCCACTGTGCCCGGAACACCGACCGCCAGATGGCTGTTGTGATGGATGACGGGGTCGTACTCGCCGTCTCTTACGAACATCGCCGGAAACGACCCACCAGGCGCGGTTTCCCGAAAGTCGTACGCAACAGGGGGGCCCTCGACCGGCCGGTAGATCAGAAACCCGCCACCGCCGATGTTGCCCGCCGTCGGATAGGTGACCGCCAGAGCCAGCGCGGTCGCCACCGCCGCATCCATCGCGTTGCCACCGTCCCGCATGATAGCGACGCCCACCCGCGACGCGATGTCGTCCTGCGACACGACCATTGCCCGACGCGCGCGGATTGGCTGCGCGCTGCCGATAAGCAGAACAGGCGTGATTGCGAGCAGGAGCACACCAAGTGCCGCCATGGAACGCCGGAGCGAACCGCGTCTGGTTGGGGCTGCCATGACCTCATGATCGCAGCGTGCCGTCGCGGTAGCAAGGCCCTTTAGGGCCGCCAGTGCCCCGGTGACCAGGTCCGGCTCGCCGTAGCGTCGGTAGAGATGGGCTGCTACACTTTTCGAACCCGTATTTGAGGAGTCCCTCCATGCGCCACCACCTCGTCGTCACTTCGACTGCCCTCCTCGTCTTCGCCTGTCTCGCACTCTGTGCCGCGCCTAGCGCCGCCCAGAACCGCGGCTTGTTGCCGACCGACTATTACAGCGAGATCGGAGTCGGCGAGGTCGCAATCTCGCCTGACGGCGCGCTGTTGGCATTCACCGTCACAACCGTCGATGAAGACGACAACCGCCGGCATCGGGAAATCTGGATGCAAGAGCTGAGGGGCGGACGTCCAGCGGGCGAGCCGTTCCGGTTTACCGACCCGACCCGCGAGGCCGGAGCGCCGCGCTGGTCGCCCGACAGCCGGGTGATCAGCTTCCAGTCGCGCCGGGGAGACGACGACACCGCCGTCTCGACCTGGTTCGCCAGAGTCACGTTTCCCGGCGGAGAGGCGTACCAGATCGATGGGGTCGACGACGCGCCGGTCTGGTCCCCCGACAGCGCTTGGATCGCCTATACCACGCGACCGGACGCGGGGATCGACAATGACACCGAGCGAGACGGCTGGATCGCACCGGACGCCATCACCAACACGTTGGATGTCGCGCGCTTTGACGGGCGGGTCATTACCTCGATGCGGTACAAGAGCGACGGCACGCTGACCCTGCGCCCGCATCCGTCCTCCGTGGCAAGACGTCAGCTCTTTGTCGTCTCGGCCGAGGGCGGTGAGCCGGTTCAGCGCACCGACCTGGCCTTCAACGTCGGAGACCTTGTCTGGTCGGCCGACAGCGAACGGGTCTACTTCACCGGAGACGAGCTGGAGGACGACGAACGCAACGACGAGCTGACAGCCGACATCTATGTGGTCAGCCGCGAGGCCGGCGACCCGCAAGAGCTGACCTCGAACCCAGGGAGCGAGGGCGCGCCCGCCATTTCGCCAGACGGCAACAGACTCGCGTTCCTACAGACGCGCGCGCGGGGCGAGGAGACCGATCTGCGCATCGTGGACCTGGCGGCCAATGGCACGTTTCGTGGAATCCCCCGCAACCTGACCAGCGACTGGGACCAGACGCCGGGAACACCTACCTGGACCCCAAACGGCGATGCGGTACGCTTTCTGGCCGGTGTCGGCGGAGACCGGCATCTGTTCGAGGTGACGGCGACCGGCGATCTGATCCGGCAGCTGACTACCGGCGCGCGTCAGGTCGGATCCGTGTCGACCTCCGAGGACGGCCTCGTCATCGCGTACACCGTGACCGACGCCGTGACACCGGCCGAGATCTTCGTGAACCGCGGCGACGGCAGCCTGCAACAACGGGTCACGGCGTTCAACGACGAGTGGCTCGCCGATGTCAGTCTCCAGCCTGCCGAGCGACTGACATGGACCGTCACCGACGGCACCGAGATCGAAGGCTGGCTCGTCAAGCCGGTGGGTTATCAGGCCGGACAGCCCTACCCGATGATTCTGAAGATTCACGGCGGCCCGCACGGCGCCTATGGCAACACCTTCTTTCGGACGTTCCATGTCCTCTCGGGCGCCGGCTCCTTCGTCCTCTACGCGAATCCCCGCGGCTCGACTGGTTACGGCAACACTTTCACTTACGCGACGCGGGAGGGCTGGGGCGAGATCGATGCCGAGGACTATCTGACTGGGGTCGATGCGGCACTCGAGCATTACCCCGACATCGACCCGGCCCGCGTCGGCGTGTCGGGTGGCAGCTACGGCGGCTACATGACCAACTGGCTGACCGCTACCACCAACCGCTTCGCCGCCGCCGTCACCAGCCGGTCGATCACCAACTGGGAGAGCTGGTACGGATCGACAGACGTCCAATCTCTGACCGAATTCGAGTTCGGCGGCACCCCTTGGGAGCAGCGCGAGCTGTATCGCCGCTTGTCACCGATTTCCTATGTGGAGAATGTCACCGCGCCGACGCTTATCATCCACGGCGAGAACGACTACCGGACGCCAATCGGCGATGGCGAGCAGTGGTTCATGGCGCTCGAGAAGCGGGGAATCCCGACCGAGCTGGTCCGCTATCCTCGCTCGAGCCACGGGCTGTCCCGAAGCGGCGAGCCCTGGTTGCTGGTGGACCGTCTGGAACGGATCCGCAGCTGGTTCACACACTGGCTGATCGACAAGCCCGGCGATCAGGCCTCGCGGTAGCAGGGGCCTTCCTGCCTTCGCCGGAAGAATGAAGGCCGGCTCCGGGCGGTCCCGCCGTAGCTTCGACGAAGGCGGACAGCCCCCGGCTGCTCCTTCCTTCTGCCTTCTGACTTCTGACTTCTCGGAGTATCCGATCAGAACACCCCCGGCACCAGGCGCCATCTCACCCGCTGCCGATACCGTGCATAGACCGGGTCATGGAGGAGGGTCCCCTCCTCGTAGAAGGCCCTGAGCAAGAGGGCGGTGTCGGCGGCTCCGAGAGCGACGACATTCCACCAGCTCGGATTCGCCGCAAGAAAGGACCCGTGTGTCAGCACGTAGCCCAAGTAGGTCGGGTGACGGACCAGCCGATGCGCTCCGGAGGAGACGACGCCGCGGTTCGCCGGGAGCAGACCAAAGCTTCGTCCGAGCGCGATCTTTCCGGCGACTACAATCGCGAGGCCAATAGTGGACGCCGCCACGGTGTACGCCTCGACAGACGGACCTGTCCCGCTTGCCGGCCTGAGCAGAAAGGGGCCGATCATCGACACCGCGCCGACATTGCCCGGCTCGAAACCGAAGCTGCGGTGCACCGCGCCAACATCGTCCAGGAAGAGACCGAGGCGACGGAGGGAGGCGACTCGACCCGGCACGCACCTTCGTCGGCCGAAGCGCAGGCTATTCAGATGTTGGCCGTCGAGCTCGACCGGGTGCGCGCCGACGCGGACCGGACGCTGGCCGCCGAGCTTGCCGCGGCCGAGGAACGCAGCCGCGCCGACGTGCTGCGCGTCAGGGCCGACACGCAGCGGGCGCTCGCGGAAGAATCGGGCGCCGTGACCAATTACTACGATCTCTGGCAGGCGCGTTTCGAAGGTGTTGACGTACCGGCAGTTGTCGCTACCGAGACTCCGCATCCGCACGTCGGGCGACAACGGCGTCGCCGGGCTCTGGCGGCCGCTGCCATTCTGGTCGTCCTGCTTACCATCAGCCTGGGGACCGACTCGGCGCTACGCGTCGGACTTGCCGTCGCTGCATCCAGTGCGATCCAGGTCATCGGCCGCGCTGGCCCACTCGACCAAGCCGGCGCCCTGACGGCGCCACGCACCGAGCTTGCCATCGATGGCACGGCGCGCAACNNNGCTGAGCAGCGGCACGCCGCTCAGCCAGGTTGCGCTGGAGGCCATTGGCTTTCTCGTGGTTCTGCTCCTGCTGCGGGTCGCCCTCTTCGTCGGTGATGGACTGGTCTGGCATGGGCTAGTGGTCACGCTCGGAATTGTNCTGCTGGGCTTCGTCGTAATGCGGGCGCCATGGCCGGCCGAAAGCGTTGCGGGCCCGACGACCAGCACCAGCGAACGCGACGTCGGGACGCCGATCGGCGACGACGACCAGACACTGGCACAATAGGCTAGACGACGAACTATTCCCCGCCTCTCGTCGGAATCCTCCACCATCCGGCACCGTGTGGAACTGTGTGTGGGCAACCCAGGCGACCGAGGCCTACCCAAACTCCCCGAACTCGTGGGCTCACGGCGGTGTCTCCGTCCAGATCCCGACGCGCGAACCACCACCGCGTCGTAGGAATGGGACTTGCAGCTCTCTGCAGAGGTGATCGAAGGAGGCGCGATGCTCTCACCGCCGGACAGTTCGAGCCCTCGGTAGTCACAGCCGGAACGGGGCAGGAACGCCCTCTCTCTGGCTGCCCGCACCGGGGGCACTTTTCCTGGCTTCGTCGCATCCGGCAGTCGGTGCGGCTGGACCTGGGGGACGCGGTCAACGCCCCTCAGCCAGCGACCCTGAGTCGATTAGGCTCCTCCGGATGTGGCGAAGCCGCTCGTCCCGCCCAACCCCGGTATCCGGAGGGCACCGCCATGAGGGTTCGTCCCCCCTCGCCTCTGTTACTCGCGGCCATTGGTCTTGCATTGCTTCCAGCTTCCGTCCAGGCACAGGGCGCGATCGTCGGCCAGACCGGCGACGTGACCGGCATCGCGTTGCCCGGTGTCATCGTCGAGGCCATTGGCGTCTCGACGTTCGACGACCGTCGCGTGATGACGCGCGCGGTGACCGCAGACGACGACCACTACCAGATCGACCTGCCACCGGGCGTGTACTCGGTGCGTTTCTCGCTCCCCGGATTCGGGACCGCCATCCACGAGGGCATCGGCGTCGAAGACGGCTGCCACATCCCACTCGATGCGCGTCTCTTGCCGATCGACCTGCGGGAAGGCGTGACGGCCACCGGTGTCGCCCCTGATGCCGCCCCGTCGAGCATGGCCGACAGGCTTCCACCCGTCCGGCGAGAGGGCATCACGCATCGAGTGGATCCCGGTGCGGCGACGCCGCTCGTCGAGCGTGCGTCGAGGCGCGACCTGTGGAGAAACTCGATCGAGCGCAAGCTGTTCTCGAAACACATCGAGGACGCCTGCCTCGGTTACGCTCCGATGTGGCTGAGCCACCTTGATGTGGTGCTGAGACAGCGGCCGTGTCAGGTAGCGTGGGCGCAGGCGCCGCACCTCGGGTCAGATACCTAGGTTCAGCCCGTCGTAACGAGTGTCCCCCGGCGCCGAGCGGGGCCTGGCCGCGTCCATGCAGCTAGCCTCGGCAGTCATGCATCACTGCCGCTAATTCGCGACACGGTCGTAGACGCTGCGTATCGAGACCGGTTGCCGAAACAACCTCGAGTCTTCCCCCACGAGGAGGTGAGCGATCTGGTCAGCGGACAGTCGCGTAAGGCGCTCCGTCAGGGTCGAACCGTCTTCGGTGGTCTCGGCGATGATCAGGTCGTCGCCGTCCCACTCCGTTGACGCCTCGACGTCGACGCCGCAGACCGTCTGCCGTGTGTGGTCCCGATCGAAGTAGAAGATGCGGCTTCCTGAGCGGCCAACTCGAAAGACCAGCCGGCGTTCGTCCTGTTCGATCTCGATCTGCTCGGCGAACTGCAGCACCCGTTTCTTCCGCCGAATGTCCTGCTGAGCCTTGTTCATGACCGACCTCCTGGTTCTGGACACGTACGTTCACACAATGTGTCCAGCGAGGTCGGAAATTCCTACGCCGTGATACCTCGTCTTCCTCGAATCAGCTCATTGAGGCCCGGCCTGGTCCATCCGATCCGCCGGGCGAAATCCGCCTGACTGACGCCCGTTGGTTCGAGGAACTCCTCGCGAAGAATCTCGCCGGGATGGAAGGGATTCGTTGGCTGCTCGTGCATCGTGTTGCCTCCGTCCAGTGTAGGTGCTGCCGGTCCCGGGAACACGCCGCCCCAGCCTCAGCCGTAGTGGGACCAAGGTCCAATACGTAGCGCACTTTTCTGCGCCAGCGGGCCGTCTTGGGTCAGCGCGACGCGTCAGTCGGATCTATCTGTGGCTACGGTCGTTCTTCCGGCTCTCGGTTTCGCAGCCCGGCCAAGGAGGGATCGCATCTCCTCCAGGGTCGTCTCGAGCCAGCGCAGCCGTTCTGCGGCGGTGAGATCCAGACCCCGCCGCGCCTGGCGGCGTCGGTGGGAGTCGTAGCTCCAAGGGGGATCCTGTGAAGTTGGCTGACTACCCATTACCCCATTCTACCGATCCGATCCCGGATCGAGCTGCTCGAGGGCCTCTACATCCTCGAGATCGCGCGGCCGTCCCGCCTGCTTCTTCATCTCGATCAGAAGCCGCCTCGGCACCACGCGAACGGTAGTGGTCTCCAGGCGCAGCTCCACGGCGCTCTCGTAGACCATGTCGAAGTCAAAGGGCTCTCGGACAAAGAGATCAACGTCCAGACCCGGGCTCTCATCGCTCCACAACGAGAAGACTTCGAGGTTCTTGTCTCGGATCCATCGCTCCCGAATGTGCGCGTCCGCGAACTGCTCCGCGGGCACCGGCGCACGCGGCTCGTAGCCAAGGGCGCCCAGAGCGTGCAACGCGCGCCGCGCGTTGTCGGGCTCCAGCTGCACGATGAGATCCAGATCTGCAGTCGTCCGAAGGTATCCATGCAAGACGACCGCCACGCCTCCCGCGACCAGATATCGAACCCGAGCTCGGTTGAGCACCTCGAGGACCCGCTCGATGTCGCCGACCACGATTCAATCCTAGCCCATCGGACACGATCGCCGGCGCCTCAGGCGTGCGGTCCGGAGCCGACCAGCGTCAACACAGTGACGACCTTGTCCTCGAGGATCGCCTCGCCAGTGAGCCTGGGTCTGCATCTGCAACTGCCCTCGAGGAACCGCGTCCGGTGTTGCAGTAGTTGCTGCCGGTCCCGGGAACACGCCGCCCCAGTCTCAGCCGTTGTGGGACCAAGGTCCAATACCTGGCGCACTTTTCTGCCTCTACAAGGGCCCGATGTGGCGTGCCAGCCAAGCGGCTTCGCCCACTGTGTTTTCTGGTCGTGGCCAAGCGGGTTGCCTAGACGTATGCCTCGACGATGGACGACCGGTTGGGCCGGTCTTCCGCGTTTCTGAGCACCGCCGATTCGGGCCATCGGGCAGCGTGGCGAAGACCGACGAGGTGCTGCAGTACGAGTATGGCCGGTCGGCACTGCGTCTCGGGCTCAGCCTCGAAGATCGGGTAGGGGTGAACCCCTACATGTTCGGGCTGATCGGCTCGACCGACACTCATACGTCGCTGGCCACCACGCGCGAAGAGAACTACTTCGGCAAGTTCACCGCCACCGAGTCGTCGCCCGAGCGCTACGAGCNCTATGTGATCCGCTCCGATGTCGACGAGTCGCTGTCGACGTTGTCGTCGGAGGAGGTGGCGTCCGGGCTCGCGGCGGTGTGGGCGCGCGAGAACACCCGCGAGGCGCTGTTCGACGCCATGCGCCGCAAAGAGGTCTACGCCACCACCGGCACTCGCATCATGGTGCGCGTGTTCGGGGGCTGGAACTTCGAGGCGGACGAGGTGGAACGGCCGGACTTCGCCGACCAGGGCTACGCGCGCGGCGTCCCAATGGGCGGAGAGCTGACCCGCCCGCGCGCGGACGCATCGCCGAGCTTCATGATCCGCGCCCTGCGCNACGCGGACGGCGCCAACCTCGACCGTGTCCAGGTCATCAAGGGATGGCTCGACGGCGCGGGCGAGACCCACGAACGGATCTACGACGTCGCGGTGTCGGACGGACNCACGGTGGGAGTCGACGGACGTGCGCGAACACCGGTCGGCACCACCGTGGACATCGCGGATGCCAGCTACGCGACTCGCCGAGATTTGGCGGCCCTGTCAAGGTCGTATGTGGCCTGCAGGTTCATCCACAGCTTGGCCGAGGTGCCCAGTGTGTCGGCCAGGTCGAGCGCCGCCTCGGCGGTGACGCCGCGCTTGCCTCGAATCAGCTCGTTGAGTCGAGCCCGGGTCCAGCCGATCCGCTGCGCGAATTCGGCCTGGGTAATACCCATTGGGTCGAGAAACTCCTCGCGAAGAAGTTCGCCCGGGTGGAAGGGATTCGTCGGCTGCGTGTGCACCGCGGTGCCCCCTTCAGTGATAGTCGACGATCTGGACGTCATGAACCTGACCTCGACTCCATCGGAAGACGACGCGCCATTGGTCGTTGATCCGAATCGAGTGAAAGCCGCGCCGATCACCTCTGAGCGCCTCCAGCCGGTTGCCGGGCGGCACCCTCAGGTCCCTGAGCTCGGCCGCGTCGTGGAGATAGAGTAGCTTCCGGCGGGCTGCCCGACGAAGCTCGGCTGGAAACGATCGCGTCGCCCTGGTTCTCCGGTCGTAGAACAGGTCTTCGGCCAGCGCGTTCCCGAACGAGTCGAGCATGTTCCTTCGTTATCGTAACACGATAACACGCCATAGTTGAACGGGCGGCGAGAGCGCCGCCGCACAACTCGCGCCCCTGGCGGCCGGCACGGCGTCCACACGTGAGACCAAGGTCCCATATGTGGGTAGCCGCCGAGCGGATGGGATGCCCTGCGGCGTGCCGGAGTGCTACGACCTTCACGTCGACTGCGCTCCCGGCCGCGCCNCGGGTGGTGTGGGAGATATGACCGACGACCATTCGAACCTGCCGCCAGACCGGCTGTGGCAACCGACCACGGCGAAGTGGTTCGCAGCGCTGTTCGGGACCGCGCTGGTCTACGCCATCATCCGCGATCACCTGGCGGGTGACGTGCCGTGGGCGCACTTCCCGCTGTTCATCCTCAACAAGGCGACGTCGCTCGCGGCGGTGTTCTTCGTGGCCAGCTCGTATCTCGTCGGCAAGGTCTTCCACTGGCACGACCACGACAGGGCGCTGCGGCTGGTGGTCATCAAGTTCTGCGGTCTGACCGGGTTCTTCCTGGCAGGCGTGCACGCGCTGTTCTCGCTGGCGCTGCTCTCGCCGGCCTACTACGCCAAGTACTTCGACCCCGACGGCCGCCTCAACCTCGAAGGCGAGGTGGCGATGGCGGTCGGCGTCATCGGGCTGTTCCTGCTGATGTCGCCGGCGATCACGACGCTGCCGATGATGCCGAAGGCGATTGGCGGGCGGCGGTGGAAGCGCAGCCAGTTCGCCGGCTATGTCGCGTTGACGTTCGTGGTCGCGCACCTGACTGCGCTGGGCATCGCGGGCTGGCTGGCGCCGGCCGGCTGGAACGGCGGGCTGCCGCCGATCAGCCTGGTGGCGCTGGTGGCGGCACTGGTGCCGCTGCTGGCAAAGGGGAAACGCGTGCACGACAGGCACGAACACGGCGAGACGGGATGAACGGGCGGTTCTCGCTGATGGTATGAAAGCCCAGCGTCGCACCGAGAGCGGCGATGGGCCTGGCTGCCAGGTCGGAGAGGGCGGACTCGGCGAGTCGGATGGTGACCCGAGGCATCGCCTACTTCAGAGCAAGCCGCCTGCGCGCCTCCGTCAGGCTGACGGCCCGGCCGGCCTCCAGATCGCTGAGCCCTTCGACGACCGCACGCATGAACTCGCGCTCCTCCGCAGCGTCTTCGTATGCGGACACCGACTGGACCACCGCCACACCGCGGCCCCGGCTGGTCAGGAGGACGGGACGTGCGGCCTCGGTCGTGTGCCGGACGACGCGCCCCGGGTCTTTCTTCAGATCACCGAGCGGAACGATGTCCTTCGAGAATCGAATCACAGGACCTCCAAACAGGTCTGTCAACAGGTGCTGATTATAGCAGTTGACCTGACCGACCGGCCCCCCGCTGCTGCCAGCGCGCCTCGATGTATTCGGGAGGCCGGGACATGGGAGGCAAGAATTGTAGGACAAAGGTCCAATACCCTCCTCGTCTCTTCGTTGCCTAAACTGCCGTGATCGACTTCAGGCAGGAGTAACGACGATGAGACTGAACAGGGAGTTGCTCGTACCCGGCGTGATTGCGCTTCTCGCGATCGCGCCCATGGCGTCCGCGCAGGATGTTCCCGTGACCCCCGAGAACGCCAGCGCCCCCGACCGGCCCTATTCGCCCTACGCGGGGCGCAACTTCCCCACCCGGGTCTTCTGGGGCGACACGCACCTGCACACCTCCAATTCGCTGGATGCGCGGGCCGTTGGCGCCACACTCGGTCCGGAGGACGCGTTCAGGTTCGCGCGCGGCGACGAGGTCATCTCCTCGCACGGCGAGCGAGTCCGCCTGTCTCGGCCACTGGACTGGCTGGTAGTCTCGGATCACTCGGACGCCATGGGCGCCATGAACGAGATCGTCGCGGGGAACCCGGACCTGATGCGCAACGCCACGCTGCGGGACTGGCACGAGCGGATCATCCAGGGCTGATCGGGTACGAGTGGACGTCGACCGAGAACGGCAACAACCTGCACCGCAACGTCATCTACCGGGACGGCGCGGATCTGGCGGGCCGCATGAACCCCTACACCACCGCCGAGAGCTACAATCCGGAAGATCTCTGGCGCTGGATGCAGACCTACGAGGACACCACGGGCGGACGGGTGCTGACGCTCGCCCACAACGGCAACCTCTCGAGCGGCACGATGTTCCCCGTCGAGACCAACCCGGCAACCGGGCAACCGCTGACGGGCGACTATGCCAGGAACCGCATCCGCTGGGAGCCGATCTACGAGATCACCCAGATCAAGGGAGATGGCGAAGCGCATCCGCTGCTGTCGCCCAACGACGAGTTCGCCAACTACGGCACGTGGGACAAGAACAACCTGGGGCCGTTCGCCAAGACCTCCGACATGCTGCCTGGCGAGTATGCTCGCGATGCGCTCAAGAACGGCCTGCTGCTCGAAGACCGGCTCGGGACGAACCCCTACAAGTTCGGCGTGGCCGGCTCGACCGATTCGCACACCGCGCTGGCAACCGCCGAGGAAGAGAACTTCTTCGGCAAGCTGTCGCACGCCGAGCCGAGTCCCGAACGGATCAGCGAGCCGCTGGCCGAGTTCACCGACGACATCGCGTGGATGGGGTGGGAAACGGTGGCGTCCGGCTACGCCGGCGTCTGGGCCACCGAGAACACGCGCGAGGCGCTCTTCGACGCGATGAACCGCAAGGAAGTCTACGGCACCACCGGCCCGCGCATGACGGTGTGGTTTCTTGGCGGCTGGGACTTCGAACCGAGTGACGCAGAGCAGCGCGCGCCGGGTCGGATCGGGTACGCGAAGGGTGTATCGATGGGCGGCGATCTCTCACCGGCCCCGGCCGGGGCCGCGCCGAGCTTCCTCGTCGCGGCGCTGAAAGACCCCTACAGCGGCAATCTCGACCGCGTCCAGGTCGTCAAGGGATGGGTGGACGCCGCGGGAGAGACGCAGGAACAGGTCTACGACGTGGCGTGGTCCGGCGACCGTCGTGCCGGCACCGACGGCAGGCTGCCCGCGGTCGGCAACACGGTGGACACCGCGAACGCCACCTGGACCAACACCATCGGCGCCCCGGAGCTGATCACGGTGTGGGAGGACCCGGACTTCGATGCGACGCAGCGCGCCTTCTACTACGCCCGTGTGCTCGAGATGCCGACCCCGCACTGGACAGCCTACGACGCGCTGCGCTTCGGCGTCGCGCTGCCCGACGAAGCGCCCAGGTCGCACCAGGAGCGGGCCTACACGAGCCCGATCTGGTACACGCCCGGGAACTGAGGCGGCCGGTCAGCCGGTTCCTCAGCCATGCGGTCCGGCCTCGACCAGTGTCAGCAGCTCTTCCGGCGCGTAGACGGTGAGCCGCGAGGTGCCGAACCCACCGACGTCGCGGGTCACGATGCCGGTGGCACCGGCCTGCGCGGCCGCTTCGTGGAGCACCGCGTCTTCGAAGTCGCCAAATCCCAGCTCCAGCGCTCCGGACAGGACGGCGCGGTCGACGGCGGCGACCTCGAAGAGCCCAAGCAGAGTCTCCAGATGCCCTCGGGCTCGCCTGCGGCCCACCGCCTTCTCTGCCAGGTAGTGAATCGTCGTGACGGTGGTGGCGCCGAGCAGGCCCTGCAATCTGCGCTGAGCGACCCGCTCGAAGAGCTGGGTCGCCGCAGCGGCATGCGGCTGCCGGTCCAGCAGGACATCCAGCACGACGTTGGTATCGAACAGAACCCTCATCCGTGCTTGTGGGCGAGGTAGGCCCGGTAGTCGTCTTCGTCGAGCTGCATCCCCCGGAGCGCGCCAACCAGGGACCGCACGGCTGGTGACCCGCTCTCGGGCGATGCGCCTGGAGTGGCCGAGAGCTGAGAGAAGAAATCGGCCACAAGTCCGGACACCGACCTGCCCGTCCGGCGCGCATACGACTTGGCCTGGCGAATCAACCGTTCCTCCATCCTCAGGGTCAACTTCGTTTGCATTGACACGCTCCCAGTGACGTATAACGACAATCATTATTATACGTCACAACGAGGCCTCGCGGCACACGACGGTCTGCGACGCGCGTCCAGCCCCAACCTGCAGGTGCCCGACCCCGCGCCGATGACCGCCCATCTGGGCTGGCCATCAGCGAGGCTCGCCAGGACCCTCACCCATGGGACCAAGGTCCCATTACCTCACGACCTTTCAGCTTCTATGCTGGACGAGGTATGACACGTCTGCTTGCCGTCGCCTCGGTCGTCATCTGCCTCTCGCCGGTCACGACGCTCGCCCAGGACGCCACAACGGAAAGCGGGGACCTCGCCCAGGCCGCCCAGAACCCGGTGGCCGACCGGCGGGCCGCCCTGGTCACTGCAGCTGCAGCTCCTGTTTCCCAAATAGCACACCCGAGTGTTTGAACGACCGAGAGGAGAGACCGTGGCTCGTCTTCGTGTACGGACGGTAAGTACGGTGACCGCAGGTGTGTTGACGACCTAGCGCGCCCGCGTTCTCTCTCCCATTTCCCGCATCATCTCAGCCTGAGAGATCCCGGTCCAGCAGTGACCGCGGTCGGCGCCGTAGACTATCCGCGCATCGATGGACGGTCTGGTCTGCAGAAACTCATCGAGCAACCGGACGGCGTTGTCGAGGTAGTAGTCGTCCAGTTCGCCGACCCAGACGCTAAGCTTGCCCCGCAGCCTCAGGGCAAGCGCATCCCAGTTGCGCTCGAGCACCAGACGGAGGTCGTACTGTTCCCAGGACCTGGCCACCGACCGGTCGATGACCCCGGTGTCGGGGTCCCACAGTGGGACGGGCAGGCCGTCCTCACCTCGCGGTCCGTAGGTGGCGTTCCAGGCACCCCACTGACGCCCAGACATGGTCCAGCTGTCGCCGACGCCAAGCAGGTTCTCCATCCGAACCTCGTGGCGCATGGTGAAGCGGATGCTGCCATTCCGGTTACGGGCACTGGCGAGCTCGCGGCCCCGCTCATCGACAAACGCACTCTCGCCGTTGTAGATGTCAACGAGTTGGAAGGCCCGAAAATCGACGCCGTCGGGACAGGACGCCCAGGCGCCGTTGAAGAAATCCGCGTAGAAGATCTGGAGCGCCAGCGACACCCAGCCACCGGTCGAGCTGCCATCGAGCACTCTGGCCTGCGGTGCCCCGACCCCACGAAAGGCCTGTTCGACATACGGAATCAGCTCCCGGGTCACGGCGTCGCCATACGGGCCGTTGCTCGCGGAGTTGACTTGATACGGGTCGCCATATGGCCCGGCGCCATCGAGGTGAAGCAGGATCATCCGGGGCGCGTCATCATCCTGCGCGAGCCAGGCATCCCGGAACGCGGACCCGGGACGCATCATGGAGCGCACCGCGGTGTACCGGTCGCCGTAGCCCCCGATGTGGACGCGGAGCGGATAGCGGCGTTCGGTCTCCTGGTCGAAATCGCGCGGGAGGATGATACCGGCGCGCAGGTAGATCGGCCGGTCGTGGAACTCGGACAGCAGGTCAGACCGAATCCTGATGAAACGTAGATACCCCTCGTCGGCCGGAACCTGTTCGTCGGGAATCCGGCGAGTCAGGGCCAATCGCACGGGTTCGGTCTGGGATGGGTCGAGCGCAACCCGTAGCGGCTCGCTGTACAGATTGCCTGGGGCACCGGGTGACCTGAGGTCGCGATTGAGGCTGAGCACTGCCTGCACGTGATACTCGCCAGCCTCGAGCTCGGCGAGGGTCTCCATCGGAAACACGGCGGCAGTCGCGTCGAGCGTGGCGCCGGCACCGGGAGCCAGGGCCGGAGCGTCCACCGCAAGCGTCGGTGTGGCGTTTCGGCCGGTGCGGCCAATGAGGCGCCGGGGCTCGACCCGATCGCCGGGGGCCATGACGACGAGCAGGCGGCCAGGCGGCTGCGGCGACAGCGACGGGTCGAGCGTGACCTCGAAGCGCAGCCCCTGACGAGACTGACCGGCTTGGCCGGCCTGGAGGTCGACAGCGCCAAGAGTCGCGACGAACAGGGTCAGCAGCGTGCGGAACACTCTCGTCTATCATAGTGCGCACATCTCTATCCAAGAGGGATGTGATGACCCGACGCCGAATGCGAGCCGTGATGGCGCTGACACTGCCGGTGACCATCAGGCGCCGCGCAGTCGGAAGGCGGCAGGCCGGGGCCATGAGAAAACCTGCCTCGCGAAGCGGAGCTTCGCTAGAATAGGGATCCGCTGATGGGACCAAGGAGTGTGCCGATGCCAGAGGGAACCACGCTGTCGTTGCGACGACCAGGAGCCCTCGGGCTCACCATCGCGCTTGCCTTGGTCACGGTGGGCGCTGGCGCGGCTTGCAACCCGCAGGACGTGGGCGGTCTGACTCAACGATTGTCGGTCGCCACCGGTGGCACCGGAGGGGTCTACTACCCGTACGGTGGCGGGGTGGCCAAGGTCATCAGCGACCACCTCGACGGGGTGGAGGCCACGGCCGAGGTGACCGCCGGCACGGTCGACAACTTGAAGTTTGTCGCCAATCGAGGCGCCGACCTGGCCTTCGCGCTGGCGGACTCACTCGACGACGCCGCCGCAGGCCGGGGCGCCTTTGCCGACTTCGGCACGGTGCCGGCGCGTGCCATCGCGGTGCTCTACGACAACCTCAACCAGCTCGTGACGCTCGAGGGCACGGGTATCGAGACGGTCGCCGATCTGCGGGACCGGGTCGTGTCGACCGGCTCGCCCGGCAGCGGGACCGAGATCACCGCGTTCCGGATACTGGAAGCGTCCGGTCTCGACCCGGATACGGACATCCGAAAGCAGAGCCTCGGCGCGGCGCCGTCGGTCGATGCAATCAAGGATGCCAAGATCGACGCGTTTTTCTGGAGCGGCGGCATCCCGACCGGGTCGGTGCTCGATCTGGCGTCGACGCCGGGCCGCACCGTCAAGCTGGTCCCCAACAGCGACACGTTGCCGTTTCTGCATCAGCAGTATGGCGACACCGTCTACCACGCCGTCACCATTCCGCACATCACCTACCCAGGCATGAGTAACGATGCGGAGGTGATCGGGGTCGCCAACGTCCTGGTGGCGCACGAGGAGATGCCCGAGGAACTCGCCTACCGGATCACACAGGCACTGTTTGAGCACCGTGACGAGCTCGCGGCGGTGCACGCAGAGGCGGCGAAGCTGAGGCTCGAGACTGCCGTCGTCGGCTCGACAGTGCCGTTCCACCCCGGGGCCATCCGGTACTACACCGAGCAGGGCGCCTGGACGGGGTCAAACTAGAATCGAGCGTTGGCCCTGGCGACCCCACCCGCACCAGCGATAGATCCGCGCGACGACCCGGACGCGGAAGTCCCAACACGGAAACTCACCGGCTTCCCGGACCGCCTGGTCACAACGCTTGCTGCCGGACTTTCTCTCTACGCCCTCTACTGGGTAATCTTCATCGTCCAACCGCAGATCTACCGGGTCAGCTTCCTGCTGATCTCACTCGTGTTGACGTTTGTGCTCTACCCTTCGATCCCCGCCTGGCGCGGCCGGGTAGCGGCGCTGGACTGGGCGCTGGCCGGCGTCTCGACCGTCGTGTTGGCCTGGCCGATCGTCGATTTCGACCAGTTCGTCTACCGGGCCGCGACACCGGTCGGACTCGACATCTTGTTCGGCGCCGTCACCACGCTCCTGGTGCTCGAGGCAACCCGCCGAACGGTCGGCTGGATCCTGCCGGTCACCGCCATCGCGTTCCTGATCTACGGCTACTACGGTCCGTATCTCGAGCTGGTCGGTCTCGAGATCATGGCGCACCGCGGCTACACGGTCGCGCGGCTGGTCGGCACGCTCTACATGACGCTCGAAGGCATCTTCGGAGTTCCGCTCAACGTGGCGGCGACCTATATTGTGCTGTTCACCATCTTCGGTGCGATGCTGCAGCACTCGGGCGCGGGACAGTTCTTCATCACCTGGACGATGGCGGCGTTCGGCCGCTCGAAGAGCGGTGCCGGGCCGGGCCGGACGGTCGCCATGTCGGGTTTCCTGCTGGGCACCGTGTCCGGCAGCGGTGTCGCGACCACCGTGACATTGGGCGCCGTCGCTTGGCCGATGCTGCGGCGGGCGGGCTTCTCGGCCGAGGTCGGCGGCGGCATCCTGTCGGCCAGCGGCATCGGCGCCATCATGGCGCCGCCGACCATGGGAGCGGCAGCGTTCCTCATCGCCGAGTTCCTCCAGATCACCTACCTGCAGGTGATCTTGATGGCGATCGTGCCGGCCATGCTGTACTACCTGTCGATCATCCTAATGATCGAAGCCGACGCTCGGCGGCTCGGCACCAAAGCAGTCGACGTCGAGCTGCCGTCGGTCGGCGAGCTGACGCGCCGGTCGGGCTATCAGTTCCTCCCGCTCGTCGCAATCGTGGTGCTCCTCCTTTCGGGCATGACACCGTTCCGCGCGGTGTTCTACGCCACGATGCTGGCCATCGCATTGAGCTTCGTGCGACGCGAGACGGCACTCAGACCGAAACGGCTGGTCACGGCGCTCGAAACCGGCGGGCGAGCGGTGCTGGCGGTAGCGGCGACGACGGCCACGGCCGGCATCATCGTCGGCGTGGTGACGCTGACCGGGCTCGGGCTGAAGATCTCGGGCATCATCGTGGACCTGGCCGGCGGGAACCTGTTCTTCACGGTCCTCTACGCGGCACTGGCGGTCTGGATGCTGGGACTGGCCGTGCCGGTCACCGCCTCCTACATCATCGCGGCGGTGATGATCGCGCCCGCCCTGACGCTGGTCGGTGTGCCGGACGTGGCTGCGCACATGTTCATCTTCTACTACGCGGTGCTGTCCGAGGTCAGTCCGCCGACGGCGCTGTCTCCCTTCGCGGCGGCGGCGATCACCGGCGGCAACCCGTTCAAGACGATGATGCTGACCTGGAAGTACACGTTGCCGGCGTTCCTCGTGCCGTTCGCCTTCACGCTGAGCCCGGAAGGGCTGGGCGTGCTGCTACAGGCGCCGGTCGGCGACATCGTCCGGACAGTGGGTACCGCCGTCATCGGAATCCTGGCGCTGGCGATGGGGCTGGGTGGCTGGCTGCGACGCGAGGCCACGATGGCCGAACGCACACTAGCGGTAGCTGGCGGGCTGCTCCTGTTCTATGCGACGACGATGACGGACGTGGCTGGCGGCGCACTCTTCCTCGGCGCGATCGTGCTTCATCTCGCTCGCACCGCACCCGCCGCCCCGAAGGAGTCGGGAGTCTCCCCTTAGGCCCTCGTCAGCCGGCGGTACTTGATCCGATGCGGACGGTCGGCGGCTGAGCCAAGCCGCCGGCGGCGATCCGCTTCGTAGTCCTGATAGTTCCCGTGGAACCAGACCACCTGACTGTCGCCTTCGAAGGCCAGAATGTGGGTGGCGATGCGGTCGAGAAACCAGCGGTCGTGGGTGATGACCACGACACAGCCGGCAAACTCGAGGAGCGCGTCTTCGAGAGCGCGCAGGGTATCGACATCGAGGTCGTTGGTCGGCTCGTCGAGCAACAGCACGTTGGCGCCGGTGCAGAGCATTTTGGCCAGATGCACCCGGTTTCGCTCGCCGCCCGACAGCTCCCCCACCTTCCGCTGCTGATCCCGGCCTTTGAAGTTGAACCATGAGCAATAGGCGCGCGAGGCGACAGTCCGCTTGCCGAGCGTCACGTCGTCCTCGCCGCCGGAGATCTCCTCCCACACGGTCTTCTCCGGGTCCAGGTCTCGGCTCTGGTCGACATATCCCAGCTTGACGGTCTCGCCGAGCGCCAGAGTGCCGCCGTCGGGAGTCTCCTCGCCGGTGATCATCCGGAACAGCGTCGTCTTGCCGGCNCCGTTGGCGCCGATCACCCNGACGATGCCTGCCGGCGGCAGCGTGAAGCTGAGATCCTGAATGAGACACCGGTCGCCATAGCCCTTGCGCAGGTTCTTCGCTTCGACGACCACATTGCCCAACCGCGGACCGGGCGGGACATAGATTTCGACCGACTCGAGCTGCTGGCCGACGTCCCGGTTCAACAGCTCCTCGTAGGCGTTGAGCCGCGCTTTCCCCTTGGCCTGCCGCGCGCGCGGCGACATCCGGATCCAGTCCAACTCACGTGCAAGCGTGCGGCGCCTCTTGGTCTCCTGCTTCTGCTCCACTTCGAGCCGCTTCTGCTTCTGTTCCAGCCACGAGGAGTAGTTCCCCTCCCACGGAATCCCTTCACCGCGATCGANCTCGAGGATCCAGCCGGCCACGTTGTCGAGAAAGTACCGGTCGTGGGTGATCGCCACGACGGTGCCCTCGTATTTCTGTAGATGACGCTCCAGCCAGCCCACCGTCTCGGCGTCGAGATGGTTGGTCGGCTCGTCGAGCAGCAGCAGGTCGGGCGATTCGAGGAGCAGTCGGCACAGCGCCACCCGGCGCCGTTCTCCCCCGGACAGATTGGTGACCGGTTCGCGCGGCGGCGGCAATCGCAGCGCGTCCATCGCCATCTCGACCCGCGCGTCGAGGTCCCAGGCGCCAACCGCCTCGATCTCGTCCTGCAGGGTGCCCTGCTCATCCATGGCGTCCTGCAGCGCGTCGTCCATCAAACCTTCGTTGAAGCTATTGGTCACCTCGTCATACCGCGTCAGCAAGGCCTTGTGGTCGGCCACTCCCTCCTCGACGTTGCCCTTTACCNTCTTGTCTGGATTGAGCCGCGGCTCCTGGGGGAGATAGCCGACCTTCAGCCCCTCGGAGACGAAGGCCTCGCCTGTGTAGTCGCCCAGCTCGCCCGCCATGATCCTGAGCAACGTGCTCTTGCCGGCACCGTTCAGCCCGAGGACGCCGATTTTGGCGCCCGGCAGAAACGACAACCAGATGTCTTTCAGCACGTCCTGACCGGGGCCGTAGGACTTCCCGAGCCCTTGCATCGTGTAGACGTATTGATGGGCCATGCGTGTGTTTTCAGAAGTCAGAAATCAGAAGGCAGAAGACAGAAGAGTGCGATACAGTCTCGGTGCGACCGCCACACGGACGTCGCCGTTCGCGCGTGTGTTCAGTCTAACTCATGTCCGATTCTCTCTCGGCAGCAACCGCGGCTGCCCCGACCCGTCCCGAGCCACCGTCTCTCGTCAGAGACACCGCGCCGGTCGCCGCCCCGCAGCCGCCCGGACCGCCAGCCGAGGCGAGAGGACCGACGCCGCCGAAGTCAGAGGCCGGACAGGCCGGACCCGCAAAATCTACCAGACCGAAGCAACCGGTGGCGCCTGAGAGGCGCCGGTCGCGGCGCCGACCGATCTGGGCCGGCTGGCCCGATGAGAAATTGCTCGACGTGCGCATGTGCGACCTCGCCGTGTCCATCGAAGGTACGGTCATTGAGCGGCGAATCGGCGATCTGGAGGCCGAGCTCACGAAACGCGGCATTACGTTCCGACCTCATTTCTGGCTGTCGGACGACTGGTTCACGCCGGATCACATCCCGGGCGTGGCCGTGCCGTTCTATCTGGCGCATCCGCGACTGGCACGGCTCGAGCTGGCGCAGCTCCTCGAAGTGGAAGGCGGCACCAAGGCCTGGTGCATGCGGATCCTGCGTCATGAAACGGGGCACGCGATCGACAATGCCTACCGCCTTCAGCTCCGCCGCAAGCGACAGAAGCTGTTCGGGTTGTCGTCGACCCCCTACCCCGAGTATTACACCCCCAAACCATACAGCAAGAGCTTCGCGCTGCATCTCGACTCGTGGTACGCGCAGAGTCACCCGGACGAGGACTTTGCGGAAACATTCGCCGTCTGGCTCGACCCGCGCTCGATGTGGACCAAGCGCTACGCCGATTGGCCGGCGCTGAAGAAGCTCGAATACATGGACACGTTGATGTCGGAGATCTCCGGCCGGGATCCGGTGGTGATGACCCAGCGCACGATGGAGCCACTCTCGAGACAACGGCAGACGCTGCGGCAACATTACGCAGCGAAACGAAAGCGCTACGGACTCGAGTACCCGAATTTCTATGACCGCGACCTGCGCAAGCTGTTCTCCGATACCGCCGAGCACGCTGGGAACGTGCCGGCCGCGAAGTTCCTGATGCGGGTGCGCCGTGACGTCCGTCGTCTGGTCGCACGCTGGACGGGCGAATACCAGTATCGGATCGATCAGGTGCTCAACGACATGGTCGCGCGCTGCGAAGCGCTCGGACTCCATCTGACCACTCCGGAGGACCGGGCCAAGCAGGACTTCATGGTCCTCCTGACGGTACAGACGATGAACTACCTGCACGGCGGCCGTCACCGGATTGCGCTGTGAAGAAACTCCGCGTGCTCGCCCTGATGCACGACTACATGGTGCCTCCCGAGGACGTCCAGGGGGTCGATGTGGTCAACGCCGTCTGGAAGACGGAGTTCGACGTCATCACGACGCTGGCAGCGACCGGGCACGACATCTACACCCTTGGCCTGGCCGACGAGCTGGAACCGATCCGTCAGGCGATCGACGAGGTCCGACCTCATATCGCATTCAACTTGACGGAGGCGTTTCACGAGATCGGCACCTTCGACCAGAATGTGGTGAGCCACCTCGAGTTGCTGCGACTCCACTACACCGGCTGCAACCCACGCGGACTGATTCTGTCGCGCGACAAGGCGCTGGCCAAGAAGGTCCTGTCCTACGACGGTATCCCGGTGCCGGCATTTGCCATCTTTCCGATAGGCCGCGTGGTCCGGCGTCCAGCTCGCCTGCAATTCCCGCTGATCGTCAAGTCGCTCACCCAGGACGCCTCGTATGGCATCTCACAGGCATCGGTAGTCAATGACGACGCCCGGCTCAGAGACCGTGTCTGGTACATCCACGAACGCCTCGGTACCGACGCCATCGTCGAGCAGTACATCAAGGGGCGCGAGCTCTATGTCGGCGTCATTGGCAATGAGCGGCCGCGTGCCTTCCCGGTCTGGGAGATGAAGTTCGCGAACATGCCAGAGGGCGCCCACCGCATCGCGACCGAGCGGGTGAAGTGGAGCGCCCCGTACCAGAAGAAACATGGCATCCACTGCGGGAAAGCCCGCCTGCAGCGCACCGGCATGGAGGAATACCTCCAATTCCTCGCCAAGCGGGTGTTTCAGATTCTGCAAATGAGCGGCTATGGCCGGATCGACATCAGACTCGACGACAAGGGACAGCCGTGGGTGCTGGAAGCGAACGCCAACCCCCAACTGGCCTATGGCGAAGACTTCGCCGAATCGGCTCACCATGAAGGGATGTCCTACAAGGCGCTGCTGCAGCAGATCCTGAAGGTTGGACTGCAGTGGAAGGCAGACTGGGCGGGATAACTGCGCCGCTTCGCGGCGCAGGCTTCAGGGCTGTTCGAGCTTGAACTCGACCTGGGTCGTCGCACCCGCCGTGACGGTCACCGTCTGCGGCTGGCCACCAAGCCGCTCGTGCCAGATCGACAGCTCGTGGGTACCGGCCGGCACCCCGTCGATAGTGAAACTGCCGTCGAGACCGCTGACGGCCCCGACGTCGTTGCTGACCACGATCCACCCCCGCATCCAACCGTGCGAGTCGCATTCGACACGCACCACCCCTGGGCGACGCAACGGCCGGGTCACATTCATGCCGGAAAACGGCATCGCGATGTTGAAGTCGGTGCGATTGCGGTCGTCGTAGGAATGCGTCGAGTGCAGCGTGTCGTCCTCACTGGTGATCTCGAGTTGACTGCGCGTCGGCGCAATCTGGACGTGCGGCACGAACAGACAGTCGATGTTGTTGATCGTCGCTTGCGGCACGCTGGCCGGCCAGGCCACACCAGCCACCGTGACCACCGCGTTCGCCACGTGGCCGGCGGTGTCGGCAAGGGTTTCTTGGTAAGGTACCGTGTCGCCGCACACCGCCTGGTCGGCGTTCACCACCACCGTGCTCGGCGCCGGCGGGTTGTTCATGGTGACCACGCCGGTGATCGTTCCGGTCGTCTGCACACCGCCCTCTAACGGCGCCGACCCGGCCAACACCACGGCACCAACCAGCGCTGCAACAGCCAACACCGCCCCCGTTCCCGTGGCTCTGCTCATGGGCTTACTGTATCGCAACGCGACGGGGCGGGTCAGCGGGGCGGCGAACATCCGGCGGGCGTGGCGCAACGGCAAGCGATCTACAGCGGCGACGACCCCCCGGACCGCGCCTTCGGGATCTCCACCTTCTCGGGCTCCGGTGTGAAGTCTTCGCCGGGGTTGATGAACCGATCCTGTTCGAAGCGATACTGCGTGTCGTAGAGCTCGCGATACCGGCCACCGGCTGCGAGCAGCTCGGCGTGGGTGCCTCGCTCCACGACTTGCCCCTGCTCGAGCACCACGATCTGATCGGCGCTCTGGATGGTCGACAGCCGGTGGGCGATGACAAACGTCGTGCGTCCGCGCCGCAAGGCCCGCAGCCCGTCCTGGATCATCGCCTCGCTCTCGCTGTCGAGGCTGGAGGTCGCTTCGTCGAGGATCAGAATCCGCGGGTCGGCCAGGATCGCCCGGGCGATGGCGACACGCTGGCGCTGCCCGCCCGACAACTTGATGCCCCGCTCGCCGACGATCGAGTCGTAGCCGTCGGGAAACCCCTGGATGAAGTCGTGGCAGTGCGCGATGCGGCTGACCTCTTCGATCTCGGCCCGGGTCGCGTGCCGGCGCGCGAAGCTGATGTTCGAGGCGACGGAGCCGTCGAACAGGAAGTTCTCCTGCAGCACGACGCCCAGCTGCCGCCGGTAGTCGGCGAGCTTCAGCGTCGCCAGGTTCCGCCCGTCCACCAGGACCCGGCCTTCCTGCGGCCGGTTGAACGCCATCACCAGGCTGACCAGCGTACTCTTGCCGGACCCGCTCGACCCGACCAGCGCGGTGGTCGTGCCGGCCGGCGCCGTCAACGAGACGTCGCGCAGAACCGGTACGCCTTCGGTGTATGAGAAGGTCACGTGGTCGAGCTCGATATCCCCCGTCAGCTCATCGACCGACTGCCGTGACGCGTCCTCGTCGATCTCGGTCGGTGTGCCGAGGATCTCGCGAATCCGGTCGAGCCCGGCAAACGCCTCGGTAATCTGCGTGCCGATCGAGGCGATCGACACCACCGGCGCCACCACGATACCGGTGAACAGCAGATACTGCACCAGGTCGCCGATCTCCCATTGTCCGGCGACGATCGCTCGGCCGCCCATCACGATCATCAACGCCCCGATCCCGCCGATGACGAGGGACGCCGCCGACGTCGTGGCCGACACACCGGTGATCGTCTTGGCCACGTTCCGCAGTAGCCGGTGGACGCCCTTGGCGAACACCAGCTGCTCTCGTTTCTCGACGCTGTAGGCCTTGATGATCCGTACGCCGCCCAGCGTCTCGCCCAGCCGGCCGGTCACCTCGGCGTTGATCTTTCCCCGCTCGCGGAACAAGGGCCGCAGCTTCCGAAACATCGTGGCCATGACGAGCCCGAACAGGACCAGGAGGACCAGCGTCACCGTCGTCAGCCGCCAGTTCAGGTAGAACAGCGCGACCAGCCCGATCGTCGCGGTGACGAACCCGCCGACCAGCTGCGCGAGGCCGGTGCCGACAAGATTCCGAATGCCCTCGGCATCGGTCATCACCCGCGAGATCAGGACGCCGGTTTGTGTCGAATCGAAGTAGCTGATCGGCAGCCGTGTAACGTGCCGTTGTACTCGCTTGCGCATCTCGGTGATGGCTCGCTGTGCCGCGACACCCAACACCTGTGACAGCGCGAACCCCGTGCTCGCCTGCACCAAGGTGGCAGCGGCGGCGGCGAGCGCCAGCGGCAACAGCAGGTCAGCCTGTCCGTCCGCGAGCATCACTTCGTCGATGACGAAGCCGGACATCGCGGGCAGAACCATGCCAGCCAGCCGGCTGACGAGCATCAGCGCCAGGCCGAGGATGAGCCGATTACGGTGGGTATGGACGAGGACCCGCGCCTCTGCCCACGCACCGGGGCTCGCGAACGGCTTCTTTGTCTTCTTGAGTGTGTCGTCTGCCATCAAGCCCGCGTACCGCCTTCCCTCTTCTGCCTTCTGACGTCTAGTAAGTATAGACTTTCGCCGTGGCTTCTCCCTCTCGCCGCATCCTCCATCTCGACATGGACGCCTTCTATGCGTCGGTCGAACAACGCGACGATGTGGCCCTACGGGGTAGACCGGTAGCGGTCGGCGGACGGCCGGAGGGGCGCGGCGTGGTCGCGGCGGCGAGCTACGAAGCGCGGGCCTTTGGCGTGCGCTCGGCGATGTCGATGGCCAAGGCAGTGCGATTGTGCCCGAACCTGGTCGTCGTGCGGCCAGACTTCAGCCGCTATCGACGCGTCTCTGGACAGGTGTTCGACATGTATCGCTGCGTGACCCCGCTGGTCGAACCGCTCTCGCTCGACGAAGCGTATCTGGACGTCACCGAGAACGCCTGGGGCGAGCCATTGGCCACCACTGTGGCCAAGCGGCTCAAACAGTGGGTGCGGACCGAGACCGGATTAACGGTGTCGGCCGGCGCGGCACCCAACAAGTTCCTGGCCAAGATCGCCTCCGACTGGGACAAACCAGACGGGCTGACCGTCGTCCCAACGCAGCGGGTGGAAGCCTTTCTGCAGAAACTGCCCGTCGAAGCGCTGTGGGGTGTGGGCCCGGTTACCGCGAAACGGCTGCGCAAGGCCGGCGTCGCACGCCTGGTCGACGTGCGGACGGTCGAGCCGCGTGTGTTGCGCGACACCGTCGGCAGTCAGGCCGGGTGGCTGCGCCGGCTCGCCGACGGCATCGACGATCGTCCGGTGACGCCGCACCGGACCGTGAAATCGTCCGGATCGGAGAACACCTATCCGGAGGATCTGGTCGACCTCGCCACGATTCGCGAGGAGCTGGACCGGATGGCGCGCCGCGCCGCCGACTGGCTCGAACGCAGAGCGCTGCTGGCGCGCACCGTCACCATCAAGGTGCGCTACTCGGACTTCACCACCCTCACGCGCAGCCACAGTCAGCGTCCGGCCACGCGCAATGCCGGCCGAATCGCCGCGCGCGCGATGCTGCTGCTCGGGCGCACCGAGGCTGGCACCCGCCCGGTGCGGTTGCTCGGGGTTAGTGTGCACAACCTGATCGCGGAAGACGAAGCGGATCAGGCGAGTCCAACCTTGCCGCTATGACGTGCGGTCCGCTCATCGGACGTTTCGGGGTAGGATCTTCCCATGCTCAAAGGGACTCGACCGGGCATCCTGCGGAAGGTCCAGCCGATCAGCGTGCACGGCCAGTTGTCGTGGGACGTGTTCTTCAGCGACCCGGAGGATCCCGACGGACCGGTGCAAATGGCGCGGGTGGGAGCGGAGTCGGTAGACCGGCATCTCGAGCCGGGTGACCGGATCTCCTTGGAATATCTACTCGGCAGCGTGACCAGCGTCACCCGCGATGCAGACGACCGGTAGCAAGCCCGTTTGGGCGGTCACTCTCCCACATCCAGCGCCACGATCTGGGCGCGATCACGAACGTAGAGCGTCGTACCGACCAGCGTAGGCGCGGTCCACGCCGTGGTGTCGAGCAGCGCGACCGACGACAGCACCTCGAAGCCCTCGGGCGACAACCGCGCCAGGACCAAACGGCCATCCTCGCTCAGCATGATCGCCTTGCCATCGGCATGGACGAAGCTCGACCGGCCATAGCCGCGCTGCTGCCACACCGCCTCGCCGGTCTTCACATCCAGCGCCGTCACAATGGCCGGCCCAAAGCCGCCGCTGCTGCCGTAGAGGTAGTCGCCGAGCCGCAGCACGTTGCCAAACATGACCGCCAGGCGGGTGTTGAACCAGAGCTCCTCGACGCGCGTCTCGGCGCCATCGCGGGACAACTGCACCGCGCGACCACCTCCGTTGTAGTTGGAGGTCATGAACAGGATGTTGTCGTCGCCCCAGACCGGCGTGCTGTTGTTCATGTCGCCCTGGGTCTCATGCTCGTGGGTCCAGAGCACTGTTCCGGTGTCGGGGTCGAGGCCGTTGATCGTCTGTCCGCCGTAGACGAGGAGCTGGGTCTGGCCGTCGACGTCGATCAACATTGGGGTGGCCGGCGAGATCAGAAAATCGCCGCCGCGCCAGACCAGCGACCCATCCTCCTGCCTGAACGCCAAGACCGACTGTCCCGGTCCGCCCGCGGTCACGATGACCATGTCCTTGTAGGCCGTGGGACTCGCCCCATAGCCCGCCTTGACCGCCGGCCGGATCAGTGTCGGTGGGGCGTTGAAGTCGGCGACGAGGTCATGGGACCAGAGCAACTCCCCGCTCCGCTTGTCGAAGACGTGAAATTGCTTGTTGGTGCCGACCGTGAACAGCCGGTCGCCGACCACGAGCGGACTCGAGTGCGGTCCGGCGCCGAAGTTGAAGTCCATCGGTCGCGACGGGTAGGAATAGTCCCACACCATCTCGCCAGTGGCGGCATCCAGGGCGATAACCGTCTCTTCGGACGCCCACCGCGCTCCTTCGACTTGCGGTCGGAACATCGTATACAGGCGGCCGTCGTCCACGATGACCGACGAGTGCCCGGGGCCAAGTGGCCGACTCCAGAGCCGGGTCGGACCGCCCTCAGGCCAGGCATTGGCCAGGCTGGGCGCCTCGACCTGGAAGTCGCGTGTCGGACCGCCAAACTGTCGCCATTCGCCGGCGGTGGCGTAGTCGGACGGGTCCTGAGCGTGCGCGATTGGGGACAGCGTCATGACGCCGAGTGCGACCATCAGCGCCACCCTGGCGGGCCATCCGTCCCACGTCCCGCGCTTCAAACCCTGCTTGGTCGATCGCATCGAATACCCTCTCCTCAGAAGCGCCAGCACGCACCGCCTCGACGCTGATTCCCAGTCCTCGGCCGGTCCCACGCGCATCACCGGACCCTCCGCAGAGTACCCCATCGTCTCACGTCGGGCGGAGCAGGAGACCGATTGCCGGAAAGCCGACCCTGTGGTAAGAAGAGACGATCTGCGAGGCGCGTGCCAGGGCACGCCGCCCCTTCTCCATGACCTCAGACCCCGAAGACCCCGACGACCGCGCAGACCGCACTGTCTCGGTGGACCTGGAGACGCTCGGCTGGAACCAGCGGTTCGCCGAGCCGTTCCGCCCACACGCCGCCGAAGGGTTGCGCCCGGCCCGCGTCGCCGTGACCCATAACTACCTATATCAGCTCTACACGGCCAGCGGCGACGTGATGGCCGAGGTGGCGGGCCGGGTGCGATATCGGGCTGCCGGCGCCGATGCCATGCCGGTCGTTGGCGACTGGGTCGCCATCCGGCCCGGCGAGACGAACGACAAGGCGACCATCGAAGCGGTGCTGCCGCGCCATAGCTGCTTTTCTCGCAAAGCAGCCGGCGAACCGACCAGGCGGCAGGTCGTGGCCGCGAACATCGACACGGTGTTTCTGGTGTGCGGCCTCGACGAGGAATTCAACTTGCGACGGATCGAGCGCTACCTCGTGGCCATTCGCGACAGTGGCGCCACGACCGTCATCGTTCTGAACAAGGCGGACGTGCGCGCCGACGTCAACGCGGCCCGCGCCGCCGTGACCGCCCTCGCGCCGGACACGCCGATTCATGTCCTGAGCTGCCTGGAGCACGGAAGCACCGACGTGCTCAAGCCCCATCTCGGGCCCGGCACGACCGTTGCGCTGATCGGATCGTCGGGAGTCGGCAAATCCACCATCATCAACCGGCTGCTCGGCGCCGACCGCCAACGGACCCGTCCAATACGAAGCCGCGATGGCCGCGGACGGCACACCACCACACAGCGCGAGCTGATTCAGCTACCGGACGGCGGGCTGCTCATCGACACGCCCGGCATGCGAGAGCTACAGCTCTGGGACGCCACCGCGTCGCTCGACGACGCCTTCGAGGACATCGAGGCCCTGGCCGCACACTGCCGTTTCCGGGACTGCGCGCACGACCAGGAACCGGGGTGCTCGGTACGGGCAGCGGTCGACGACGGCCGGCTGGTGGCCTCACGATTCGACAACTTTCGCAAGCTGCAAAGTGAGGGCGAGCTGTTGCGCCAACGTCGTGAGGAACTTGCGCGACTCGAGGAGCAACGCCGCGTCACACCGGAGCACCGCACGATGCGGTCGATGCGTCACAATCGGCTGACCGACGGGAAATAGCTCGGTCGACACCCGGCGCTCAGCCGCAGAACAAAGGAGCTCGTATGAGAAAGGGATTGGCGGCGGCGTGCGTCGCGCTGACCGCCGTTACGGTGTTGGCGCAGGAGACGCCAATTACCATCCGGGCCGGGCGCCTTGTCGACGGCACCGGCGCAATTCGCGAGAACGCCAGGATCACACTCGACGGATCCCAGATTGCCAGGGTGGACCGGCTGCGTGGCGCGGTCACCTACGACCTCTCGGACGCTACCGTGATGCCGGGACTGATTGACACGCACGTGCATCTGACTGCCCACTTCGATGCTGACGGGCGTAACCACAGCGACCCAGACGAGACGCCGGAGCAGGCGATTCTCTTTGCGGCCGAGAACGCCTACCGCACGCTGATGGCAGGCTTCACCACGGTCCAGAGCCTGGGCAGCCCCATGGACCGGTACCTGCGCGATGCGATCGGGCGCGGCTCGCTCCCGGGACCGCGCGTGCTCACCTCGCTGGGCGCGGTGAATGCGCGCACGGGTGAGCCCGACGAGATTCGGGCGTATGTGCGCCGGCTAGCAGAAAGCGGAGCGGACGTCGTGAAGATTTTCGCCTCGGCGAGCATCCGAGAAGGGGGGGCGCAGGTGATGTCCGATGAGCAGTTGCGGGCGGTCTGCGGCGAGGCGAACCGCATAGGGCTGCGGACGGTGGCCCATGCCTACGGCACCGAGAGCCTGACGGCCACCATCGAGGCGGGCTGCGGCGGTATCGAGCACGGCACGCGCTACGACGACGCGGTCCTCGACCTGATGGCCGAACGCGGCACTTACCTCGACCCACACATCGGCCTGCTCTGGGCAAACTACGCCGAGCACAAGGACGCCTTTCTCGGTCGCGGCAACTACACCGAGGAGGGGTTCGCGCTGATGGAGGACGCGCGGGTCACCGGAATCCAGACGTTCCGGCGCACGCTGCGGCACGGCGGCGTGAAGGTGGTGTACGGCACCGACGCTGTAGCCGGCGCCCATGGACGCAACGCCGAAGAATTCATTTACCGGGTCCGGGACGGCGGACAGGACCCGATGGACGCGATTATTTCGGCCACTTCCCGTGCGGCCGAATCACTCGGGCTCGCCGACCGCATCGGCACCATCGGCCCCGGCCATGAGGCAGACCTCGTCGCCGTCGCCGGCAACCCGATCAATGACATCACCGCGGTCCGCGACGTCGTCTTCGTGATGAAGGGCGGTGTCGTCTACAAGAACGAAGCGCCCTGACCGGTTCGGCCATCGCTCCATACTCCGCTTCTCAGATGCATGACGTTAGCAATCAGCGGCCGGCGATAGACGGTCCGCTGAATTACGTTGTTCTCGGTTATCTCGTTCCTTGCTCAAGATCCACTGCACGGCATCGGCGATCGTGTCCCCGATGAACGCGGCGGATGCTCTCGCTTTTTCAACAACCTGGTCCTGGGCTGCCCATCCGGTTCTGACGAGGCACCCAGTTCCTCCGAATCGGCATGCGGCTTGGACATCCTGAGGGCTGTCTCCGATCGTGTACGACCGGCTGAGGTCGAGCCCGAGTTCCTGGGCCGCCTGCTGGTATAAGAGAGAATTAGGCTTTTGACAGGGGCACACGTGATTGTATTTGTGGGGACAGATGTAGGGTCCCTTCACGTCGAGCCCAAGATTGCTGAAGAAACTCATGAACCAGGCACGAAACTCCGCTTCTGTGAAGAGTCCCTTCTCGATTCGCGCCTGGACGGTGACAACTGGACACACAAGACCGAACGTGAGCAGCCGCGCGATAGCGGTGTCGGCTCCGGGAACCAATGTCATCTCGTCCAGCGACTCTTGCTTGAGAGGCAGCACCAAGGTCCCGTTGAGGTCGAGGAAGACCGCCCTGTGAGTCTTCATCTTCTATCTGCGCACGTTATATAGCAGGACTAGTGGCAGAATCGTTATAAGTCCAAGTGCCGTCAGTCGCAGGTGTGACCGCCGCCGCCTAGGTACGCCCGACGGCCACCGGGGGTGTAGCCGATCGATGACACCAACCGAGGCTCCGCAACGGTTGATGCCCTGATCGGACGTGCCCGGGCGACACGTTTACCGGCCGAGCCGCTCCAGATCCTCGGCGTGGTCGGTCTCTTCGGCCAGCAGATCCTCGAGACGGATGACGAGACCCTTGTCGCCGAATTTTTCGGCCTGGACGATCCGCTTCGTGTAGTTCTTGATGACCTGCCGCTCGGCCGCGATGTCGATCTGCATCATCTCCTTGGCGGTCCGAACCTTCTTGGGCATCGACGGGTTGATGTCGAGCTGCCCACCGAGCGCGGTGATCTTGTCCGCCAGGAACACCGCGTGGTTCAGCTCGCCCGTGATGTCGCCCTTCAGCTCTTCGCGCAGCTCGTGCCCAAGCAGGCCAGTGGCCGACGCCGAGTGATGCAGATATCGCAGCACCGCCTCGAGCTCGAGGTTCAGATCTTCATTTAGCCCGTCAATCAAGTTCTGCTTCGCACTTCGCTTGTCACGCTTCGTCGCTCGCTTCGCCATGCTGCCTCCTGATTGGGTGACACGGGCCCCTGACCCATGCGGATGCCCCAATTGCTTTCGTTCCATGCCGGCATCGGGTACTGTTGATGCCCTCACAGTGAGTAGTAGTCTGATGATAACCGGAGGGCGGACGAACGCGGCAGCCCCGCTGGAACTCGAAGTCAGGGACAGCATGGAGCACCAACACATCGCACCGTCACGGCGGCTGCTCTGGCTCCCGGTCGTCGCGCTCCTCCTCGTCACGGGAGATGCACGAGCCCAACGCGGCCCAGAGCTCCCGGACACGGTGACCCGACGCGCGGTCGACATCTGGAGCGAAGGCACTCGGATGGCCGGCGATCTCTACGCGCCGCGTGGCATGGCGGCCAACGCCAATCTGCCTGCCATCGTCATGAGCCACGGGTGGGGCGGCACGAAGGCCGGCCTTGTCGGAATCGGCTCGCGGCTGGCGGCCCAGGGCTACCTCGTGCTCGCCTTCGACTACCGGGGCTGGGGTGAAAGCCACGGCAAGCTGG
>PBRZ01000024.1 GCA_002726085.1 Acidobacteriota bacterium | reverse complement strand
GCGCTCGACAACGCGCTGACCACCTCGCAGCAGGCCGGCTTCGACAAGTTCTTCAGCTGCGGCCCGGGCCCGGCCGAGTGTGGTGTCCGTGACCCCAGGGCCACCGACACGGTCGAGGACTGCGACGGCTGCCACCGCCTGGACCCGATGCGCGGCTTCTACGGCTCCGGCGGTGAGCAGACCTTCGAGGGCTTGACCCAGAATTTCAAGGTCGCCCACATGCGAAACCTGTATCAGAAGGTCGGCATGTTCGGAAGCTCGACCCGCGAGCGGAGCGAGATCCCCGAGCCAGTCGAGCCTGCGCGACCCGGTGAGCCGAATGTCTCGCAGATTCTGGCGGGAGGATCGGATCAGGGAGACCAGGTGCGCGGCTTCGGCTATCTGCACGACGGTACCGTCGACACGGTCGCCAGCTTCCTCAGCGGTCGCGTGTTCAGCCTCGAACCACACGAAGTCCAGCAGTTGACCGACCTCGCGCTGGCCTTCGATACCGACCTGGCACCGGTCGTCGGCCAGCAGGTCACGCTGACGTCGACGAACTCCAAGGTCGCCAATCCCCGCATCGACCTGCTGATCGCGCGCGCGGCGGCCGCCTTCGATTCGGCAATCCTGGGCGGCCGTGTCACCGAGTGCGATCTGATCGTGAAGGGCAGCGTCGGTGGCGCCGAGCGCGGCTGGGTGCGCGAGTCGGACGGGCTGTTCCGCGACGACCTGGGCAACACCTCGAACGACGCCGCCTTGCGCGCCCTCGCGAACACGGACGGACCGCTGACCTATACCTGCGCGCCGCCGGGATCGGGGCGGCGGATGGGCATCGACCGGGATCTCGACGGGGCCCTGGACGGGAACGAAATCGATGCAGGGTCGGACCCGGCCAACGTGGCTAGCCGGCCTGTCCTGTGAGCGATGGCGTCGGCAGACGCGTGAGCGGTCTGGGTGACTCGGCATCCTCGACCGAGGCCGCACCCAGGATCGGAATTAGGAGTACGGGCACAGTATCAGCGCTCATCCATCTTCCAGAACGCAATCCCCCCGGCCTGTGTGCCGATGTCCACGGTGTCGACGCGACGTCGTGTCGGAATGTGGTAGACCTCGACCGTTCCGGGCTCGCTTCCGACCCCTTCGAGCGTTACGAACGCGTACTCGCCATCAGGTGCGACGACGACACCGTGGGGGATGGTTCGGGTGGTCCTGATGCGGTTTGACTCCCGCCCGACCTCCAGGTTCCAGAACCCTACGGTCCCGCCGCTCTTGTAGGTGGCTACCAGCGTCTTGCCATCAGGCGTCACGTCGAGGTTGTACGGGCCGGGGCCCGTCTGGAACGTTCTTCGGATCTCCCACGCCGCGAGGTCGACCTCGAAGATCACGGCGGCGTTGTTGCCGGTCACGTAGACGGTACCCTGTGGGGTTGGCGCGGTCACCCACGTTGGTTGGGCCATCTGGGGAGCATCCGCGGTCTGGCCGGACACGACGCCGTATCCACCCAAGGCGCCCGCTACGGGTGTGACCTCGGGCAGCGGCAATCGACGCGCAATCTCGAAGCTGAAGGCGTCCAGCTCGACCAGCTCGCCGTTCATCACGTTGACCGAGTAATGCCAGGCGCCGTCTCGGCTCAAGCGCGACCCATGAGGCCTGATGCCGGTAGGGACCCGCGCGACTTCGGTCATGCTCTCGGTGTCGACGACCGAAATCGAGCTGGGCTCTGGCATGCCGTGGAGATTGAAATTCACGACGTAGAGCAGACCGGTACTGGCCGAGATGTCCAGTGTCGCCGGATACATCCCGACCGTGACGTCGCCCACCCACTCGTCGGTGCCGGTCTCGTACTTGTGCACAGAGCCGAACGGGAAGCCGTGCGCGATCGAGACGTACCAGTAACGGCCATCCGGCGACACGCTGATGCCGTGGGGACCCTCGATCTCTGCCGGGAAACTGCCCACGGTGATCGTCTTGGCGACTTTAGCTCCGCTCGGTCCGAACGTGATCAACGCCACCTCGTCATCCGACTCCGCGCACGCGTAGAGGTAGTAGGTCTTGGTTGGTTGTGTCTGGGCCGTCGCCGTACCGACCCGGAAGGCCACCGCGCCGAGTACGCCTACCAGCACGAGCGCACGCATCGCAGAACGCTGCGGCTGGTCGCTCATGGCACGGCCAACGCGATCAGCTCAGGGATGTCTCCCCCGACCGTTAGCGCGATGTACTGCGTGCCGTCGTGCAGATAGGTCATCGGGGTGCCGAGAGCGCCGCTCGGGAGATCGACCGACGCGATCTCCTCGCCCGTGGCCTTGTCGCGTGCCACGAGCCGTGGCCCGTCGTCGGTGCCGCCAGCCGTCAGGGCGCTGATGAGCAACGTCTTCGTCACGAGCGGGCCGCCACGTCCATCGCCGCCCAGTGGTGGGAGGTCCAGCTCCGCGAGCAGCGGGTGATTGCGCAGACGGTTGCCGTCGCCGTTTGGCACCATCCACGCATGCTCACCGCTGTTCAGATCGATCGCCGTCGTACGTGTGTACGGGGGTTTCAGCAGCGGGAGGCCCTGCGGCATGCGGGGCTGTTGACCGCCAGGCGAACCCTGGCCGGGTGGACGCGCTGCCGTCCACGTGTACTGGAGGTTGCCACCCTGCGCCGGATCCGGCGTGAAGTAGTTCAGCACGGAGATGGCGTTTGTCGACGGCACGTAGAGTAACCCGGTCTCGGGGTCCACCGCCGCACCGCTCCAGTTTGCGCCGCCACCGGCGCTGGGCCGCTGAATCGTGCCCTGAAGCCCGCCCTCCACCGCCAGCGTGGGGGGTGTGTAGATCGGTCCGAGTCTGAAGTTCTTGACCGCCTCGACCGCCATGGCCCGAATTTCGGGTGTGAAGTCGACCAGGTCGTCGATCGTCACACCCAGGTACTCGAAGGGTGGCGGCTTGGTCGGGAACGGCTGGGTCGGAGACGCGACGTCGCCCGGCATCGTGGCCGGTGGCACGGGGCGCTCGTCGATGGGCCACACCGGGTCGCCCGTGGCCCGATCGAACACATAGGTGAAGCCCTGCTTCGTCACCTGCGCCACGGCCTTGATCCGCCGGCCGTCGACAGTGATGTCGACGAGGTTGGGTGCGGCGGGGTTGTCGTAATCCCACAGCCCGTGGTGCACCATCTGGAAGTGCCACATCCGTTGACCGGTCTCGATGTCGAGCGCCACGAGGCTCTCGGCAAAGAGATTGTCGCCCAGCCGGTGACCGCCGTAATAGTCGTTCGAGGGGGTGCCGGTCGGCAGGTAGACATACCCCAGCTCGTCATCGACGCTCAGCATCGACCAGACGTTCGTGTTGCCCGAGTACTTCCACGAGTCGTTCAGCCACGTCTCGACGCCGAAGTCGTCCGCCTGAGGCACTGTGCGGAACGTCCACTTCGTCGCGCCGGTGCGCACATCGACGCCCTTGATCCAGCCAGGCGGGGCCTCCTTTGTAATCGGGTAGTCCGAGATGATTGTGGGTGTGACGACGACGTCGTGGGCGACGATCGGCGGCGAGGTCAAGCCGAGCCATTGACGACCCCGGTGGTCGGTGGTCTCCCGCCCGGCCCGGGGAATCCCTTCCCGTAGATCGACGCGGCCGTTGTCGCCGAAATCGCGACTCGGTCGCCCGGTGCGCGCATCGACCGCGACCAGGTAGCCGTCGCCGGTTCCCCACAGCACGCGAGCCTCCGCGCCGTCGGTCCAGTAGGCCACGCCCCGCGAGTTGAACCGATGTGGGGGGAGCCCGGCCAGGAAGCTCTCCGGGTCGTGCGCCCACAACGTCTCGCCGGTGCCGGCATCGATCGCCGCGGCCTGATAGAGGGGGGTAGACAGATACAGCACACCCCCGACCATCAGGGGCGTGGCGTTGAGAAACTGGATGCCGATCGCGTATCGCGTGCCGAGACCGGTCTCGGCGTAGCGCTGCCGCAACGGCGCCAGGTCGATCGTGCGGTCGACCGACTGCCAGCGCCACGCGATGCGAAGATCGGCGAAGTTGGTCTCGTCGATCTGGTCCAGCGGCGAGTACTTCGTGCTCCCGAGGTCCCCTCCGTAGCTGCGCCACTCACCGTCCGTCGCACCGGTCTGGGCGCGCGCAGACGAGCCGAAGACGCCGAGTGCGAGGAGGCAGACGCACACGTCCACCACGCGGATAGACTGTCTTCGCATTGCTTCTCCCAATCAACCTCAGGGGAGTGCCAGCGCAACGTACTCGCTCGGCATGTCCTCCCAACCGACCGTCACCACGATGTACTGCTTCCCGTCGACCGTATACGTGATCGGCGCGGCCGTCGTGCCACCCGGCAATTCCAGCTCCCCGACCACCTCACCGGTCGCCTTGTCATAGGCTCTGAACATCTTGCCACCGATGCCCCCCCAGAGCAGCGGCGGAGCGACGGCGCCCGCCCTGGCCCCTTCGCCGACGAACAGGAGGCTCTTCGTCAACAGGGGCGACGCCTTGTAGCCCTGCCCCAGGGGCGGCAGGTTCAGGTGTCTGATGGCTGGGTGGTCCCTGGGGCCGTCGCCGTTTGCGGCGGTCCAGAGGGTCTCTCCCGTGTTGAGGTCGATGGCCACGATTCGTCCATACGGCGGCTTGAAGAGTGGAAGGCCCTGTGGCCCCTGGGCAAACTTGTACTCCTTGCGCGCCAGGGTAACGTCCGAACGCGGGTGGTCGGGTTCGACCAGGCCCACGAACACCTGACTGTGGTGCGACGTGATATACAGAATCCCCGTCTCCGGATCCATCGCTGCGCCGGACCAGTTCGCACCACCGGAGGTGCCCGGCATCTGCAGCGTGCCCTTCTTTCCGCCCGGCCGGTCGTCGATGAGCGTCGGCGGCGTGAAGATCGGTCCGTACACGTAGTTGCTGAGGATCTCGAGCGCCTCCTGACGCAGCTCCGGTGTGAAGTCGATCAGGTCGTCGACCGAGACCCCCTGCGTGTCGAACGGCTCGGGCCTGGTGGGAAACGGCTGCGTCGGCGCGTACCACTCTCCCGGCACGTCGCCACTCGGCACCGGCCGTTCTTCGATCGGCCACACCGGCTCGCCCGTCGCCCGGTCGAAGACATACGTGAAGGCTTGCTTGCTGACGATGGCGACCGCCTTGATCGGCCGGCCGTCGACCGTGATGTCGACCAGGTTGGGCGCCGCCGGAAAGTCGTAGTCCCAGAGGCCGTGATGGACCGCCTGGAAGTGCCAGACCAGCTCGCCGGTCTTTGTGTCGAGACAGACGAGCGTTTCGGCGAACAGGTTGCCGCCGGGCCGGTGGCCGCCGTAGTAGTCGTTGGTCGCCGAGGTGAGCGGCAGATAGACGTAGCCGAGCTCTTCGTCGGCGCTGGGCGTCGACCACATGTTGGCGGCCCCGGTGTATTCCCACGAGGGCCGGTCCTCGTTCACCGGGGTCAACCAGGTCTCGGTTCCGGGCTCCTCGTTCTGCGGCACGGTGTGGAAGATCCACAGCTGCTCGCCGGTGCGGACGTCGAAGCCGCGGACGTCTCCGGGGACACCCGCCTTGGTAGCCGGCATTGAGGCATTCGTGTAGTCGCCGGCCACAAACGAGCCGACGATGATGACGTCGTTTGCGACGAGCGGGGCCGACTGCCACCGAAACCCTTCGACCGGCCCTCGATCGAAGCCTTGTCGCAGATCGACCTCGCCGGCCTCGCCGAAGTCCGGATAGCGCTCGCCCGTTTGCGCGTTGAGCGCGACCAGCGACGCACCGATGAGGGCGATGATCCGTTCGTCATCGCCGTCCGGGTCGTTCCAGTAGCCGAGACCTCGGGTTGCCCCGCCACGCCGTCTCGACGGCTCTTCCCGTGGCGGCTGGTCGACCCAGTCGACCGCTCCGGTGGTGGCGTCGAGCGCGGCGACCGCGCCGAGACCCGTGCTGACGTAGAGGCGCCCGCCGACCATCAAGGGAGCGTTTTGCGAGGCTACCGGGGCCCGCATCGTGTTGCCCTGCCGCACCTCGTCGGGGATGGTCGACTGACGCCAGACGATTCGCAGGTCGTCAACGTTGTCCCGCGTGATCTGGTCGAGCGGCGAATACTTCGTGCTGGCCGTGTCGGCGCCGTAGGCCCGCCACTCTCCGTCTTGCGCCTCGGCGGCCGGTGTCGCCATGAGGACAACGCAGACCGTGGCGAGAACGACCACCATCGCCCGTCCGGTTCGGCCGCTGCCAGCGAGCCCCTGGCGGTCCGTGCAGCACGAACTGTCGAGGCCGTGTGTGGTAGGCACTGAGTGCCTCCTTTCCGTGCGAATGTCGTCAGCCGGGATACGCACACCAGGATACTCTTCAATCCTCGATGGAGGCTGGCGCAAGCCGATCGACAAACCCCGATTCAGACCCGGGCATCTGGCGATGCTCGTGGACCGGTTGCCGCTCGTTGTTGACGTTTGGAGACCTGCGTCGATAGGGCCCGGTGATCGCTTGTGCCGCCTCATCCGCCTTGAACCGCTCGTAGAGCACTTGCTCTCGAGCGGCGAGTGCCGCGTCGCCGGTCGCCCGGTAGCACAGCATCAGATTGTAGTGGGCCTGGCGATCCTCCGGATCGATCGCGAGGACCTGCTGAAACGTCGCGACCGCCTCCTCGAACCGCCGCTCCAGGAACTGAATGCGACCGACCTGGCCGAGCACGACACGGTCGCGGGGAAACTGCTCGAGGGCCACGCGAAGGTGGACCAGCGCCTCGTCGTACTGTCCCAATGTCTTCAGCGCGGTGCCACTGAAGAAATGCGCGCGCGCGAGACGCGGCGCGAGGGCCAAGGCCCGATCGAGCATCGACATGGCCGCCTCGACGTCGCCTTCCTGAAGCAGCACCCGCGCCACGTTCACCGGGCCGTCCGCGTAGGTCGGGTCGATCGCCATCACGGTTCGGAAGGCCGTTTCCGCACCCCTCAGGTCGCCTTGCAGCAACAGACCGATGCCGTAGTCGTTCCAGCGTTCCCGGTCCGCGAGGTCCAGTGACGGCGTGATCTCCGGAAGGGCCGCATCATGGTTGATGACCGACACGGAGGCCTCCGCGTGAGCCATGACCGTGGTCGGGATGTCGGGAATCGCCTTGACCTGTCCCGAGACGTCGGACGTGTCACCCGTGAACACCCACGCACCATCGTCGTAGGAGCCCGTCACGCGAGGATTCGGCTGCGACGGGTCGCGCATGCCGGCAAAGGCCCACTGGGTGTTCCACCATGCGAACTTGCGGTAGTTGACTTTGGCCCGCAAGACGATGCGGTCGCCGACATCGTCGGGCACGTCGACACGGTAATGTACCGTGTCGGCGGCGCCGGCTGGAATCAGCCGCGTATAGGCGATCGAGCGCGTCATCCAGCCGTTTCTCTTGTTGATCGGGTTGCCGTGCGCATCGAGCTGCAAACTGCCGTAGAAGTGCGCGCTGGGATCGACAGGTCCCGCGCCCTGGCCAGACGGCACCCCGCTGTGCAGCAAGACGCGTCCCCGGTCGTCGACCGCCTCGAACTCCACCCATACGTCGAACGCGTCGATGGTACCGGCCGGGAAGTCATGGCCGACGTTTCGCGTGCGGACGACGACTTCCACACGGACGGACTCTCCGCGACGGACGACGACAGGAAGCCCGTCAAGCGGCGCGAGCGTGTCGGCCGCCACACCGGTGGCACGGGGCTGGGCCGCCGCCTTCGTCTCAGGGATCCGGGTGATCCCGAAGACGTCGACCGAGATTTGGCCATCCTGCAGGAAGTCCTGCACGACCCTCAACTGCTCCGCGTCGTGGTTGACGAACGGCAGCGCGGTGTTCGCGCCGGGGAACCGGTGCGACCGCACATAGCCGTTCTCTGCCGCCGGATCGTTCGACGGCACGAGTGGCATGTGGCAGTCCCGGCATGTCAGCGACCGTTCGGGATAGTAGAAGGCCCGGGCGCCTTGCCCGGAGACACCAGACGCTTGCCAGCTGTCGTACTCGTCGAACCCGCGCATCCATCGATACCCGCTTACCGCAGCATCGAGATGTTCTTTGTGACACAGGGAACAGAACTCTGCGCTCTGCTCGGTGTGGAACGGTTTGAGAAACGTGGTTCGGTGTGGTTCGGGCGCTAGAGCCAGCAGCAGGTCATGCGTTTGCTGGAGCAGCGGATTGTCACTCGTGGCCAGGTCGTGCAGCGGCGGGTATTCGATGACGAAGTGGCCCTGGCCCATGGTGCTCGCCACGTGCACGATCGAATGGCACGAGACGCACCCGAGTCCGGCCTGCGCTTCCGGCGTGTCGATCTGCTCTCGAGCCGGACGGTCGAACCGACCGTTGAAGAGCAGTGCATGGTCATGACAGCCGGCGCACCATTTCGATGGCTCCGTGCCGACCAGGTCTTGCATGTACTCGACCGACTTGCGGTACCACTGGTTGTTGAACGACGAGAAGTGGTGCGCCGACGAGTTCCATTGCTCGTAGATGTCGCTGTGACACCGTCCGCATGTCTCGCTGGTCAGCAGGAAGTCGGCCGACATGAGGCCGCGAACGGTCGTGTCGGCCGAGGAGGGAAAAAATGGACTACCGAGGCCGGCGCCCTCCGCCTCCATGCTGGTTGGGATCGACGTCGGGTTTTCCACCCGATACGTGTGCCGCCG
>PBRZ01000023.1 GCA_002726085.1 Acidobacteriota bacterium | reverse complement strand
CATCTCGACCATGAACGTCGACTGACCACGCGCGATGTTGTCTGAAGCACCGACCCGCGCGAAGATCCGATCCGTGATCGGAATCTTTGCCCGATTGGCCGGGACGAAGGACCCGATCTGTGCCAGGAGCACACTCAGGGCGACCTGCCGCAGGTAGGTCGACTTGCCACCCATGTTCGGCCCCGTCAGGATGATCACCTGGTGGCTCGAGGCGTTCAGTGTCACGTCGTTGGGAACGAAGCCGTGACCGACATGACGCTCCACCACCGGGTGTCGACCTTCCGTTATCAGAAGTTCGTCGCCATCGTGCACGTGGGGCTTCGTGTAGTCGTGCACTGCCGCCGTCTCGGCCAGTCCGGCCAGTACGTCAAGGTTGGCCAGCGCCCGGGCCGAATCCTGAATCCGCCCGGCCGCTGCCGCCACCCGGTCGCGCAGCGCGTCGAACAGGGCAATTTCGCGCTCCAGAATCCGCTCATCCGCCCCCAGCACCCTCTGTTCGTACTCCTTGAGGACCGGGGTAATGAAGCGTTCGCCGCCTGCGATCGTCTGCTTGCGGTGGTAATCGTCCGGAACCGCGTGCAAGTTCGCCTTCGAGACCTCGATGTAGTAGCCGAATACGCGGTTGAACCGGATCTTCAACGACCCGATCCCGGTGCGAGACCGTTCGGCCGCCTCCATCGCCGCGATCTGTTCCTTGCCGCCGCGGCTAATCCCGCGGAGCTCGTCGAGCTCGGGGTCTACGCCGTCGCGAATCGCTCCGCCGTCACGTGCCAAGGCGGGGGGGGCATCGCCAAGCGTTGCCTCGACGGTGTCCCGAATATCGGGTACCTCGTCGAGCTCGGCCAGCAGGCTGCCGGTCAACGGCGCCTGGAGCGGGTCGAGAATGGCACGCACACGGGGAACGGTTGCCAGGGTTCGCTGCAACGCAACGAGGTCCCGCGGCCCCGCCGTGCCCATCGCGGCCCGTGCAACCAGCCGCTCGAGGTCATGGACCGACTTGAGCAGCTCGCGGAGCTTTCCCCGCTCGACAGATCGAAACGCGAGCTCCTCGACCCCGTCGAGTCGGTCGTGCACGCGCTCGAGACTGACCAGCGGGCGGAGCATCCATCCCCGAAGCAACCGGCTGCCCATCACAGTCACCGTCTGGTCGATTTCGCCAAGTAGCGAGCCCGCACGGGTGCCCTCGCTCGATGTGACCACCTCGAGATGCTTCAGGGTGGGCGGGTCGATGACCATCGCGTCTGCGGTTTCTCGGAAGGTGATGCTTCGAACATGGGCAAGTTGCGCCTTTTGGGTTTCACGCAGGTAGTGCACCAGCGCGCCGGCCGCCGCGGTGGCGCCCGGTCGGTCGCTCAGGCCGAACCCCTCGAGTCCGGCGGTGTCGAGCTGTGTGGTCAACGCATGACGTGCGCGCTCGAGGTCGAACAGCCAGGGGTCGACGGCGGTAACCGCCGGAGCCGGTGCATCGGGGAGCAGCGAGTGCCACTCGGAGTCGGATGCCACCAGGCATTCGCGGGGCCTCAGGACGGCGATGTCATCCGCCAGTGCCTGGCGACCGGTGTCACCCCGATACTCAGTGGCCGCAAACTCTCCGGTCGACACGTCGAGCAGCGCCATCCCGTAGCGGTCGAGATCGGTTCCGGATCCCCCGCGGTCGCGCGCGACGCCACGCTGTACCACGAGCCCCATCAGGAAGGTTGGCTCGCGGTCTTCGAGATAACCCGCCTCGGTGAAGGTACCGGGCGAGACCACACGCACGACTTCGCGTCTCACGATGCCCTTGGCCTTCTTCGCATCTTCGACCTGCTCGCAGATCGCCACCCGGAAGCCTTTCTGCACGAGTCTGGTCAGATAGCCATCTGCTGCGTGGTGCGGTATGCCGCACATAGGAATCGCGCTCCCGCCGGCATTCTTGGAGCGCGACGTCAGGGTGAGATCCAGAGCACGAGCGGCCGTCAAAGCGTCCTCATAGAACATCTCGTAGAAGTCGCCCATGCGAAAAAAGACGATCGCGTCGCGATGCTGTTGTTTCGCGTCGAGGTACTGCCGCATGGCGGGCGTCGACGCCCGAGGGGACGCTGGCTTGCGCGTCTTGGTTGCGGTCACAGAACCAGTGGCAATGGGGGAGGGCACCAGGCACCACGGGATGCCGGATGCGGCGGCCGGTGAATGTGTGTGAGTATAGAAAGTGGCCCTGACGGACGTCAAGGCGTTGAAAGGACAGAGGTTGCTGATACTCGCACTCGACACGACCACCGCCGGGGGCAGCCTGGCGCTGGCGTGCGACGGTCGGCTGGTCGACGAGACCACAGGCGACCCCGGCGTGACGCACGGACAACGTCAGCCAGGCGAGTTGACGGCGTTGCTCGACCGGCACGGCCTGGCAACCGAGGCGGTCGACCGATATGTCGTGGCAGCCGGCCCCGGGTCGTTCACCGGGCTCCGGGTCGGCATGGCGACAATACAGGGGCTAGCGCTGGCCCACGACAAACGGGTAATTGCCATCTCGGTCCTCGACACGCTCGTCGAGATCGCGGCGCGGCTGGCGCATCGCGACGCGTTGGGGCCGGAGCTGATCGCCCCGTGGGTGGACGCCAAGCGCGGCGAGGTCTTCAGTGCCCTGTACGGCCCGGCGTCCTCCACAAGGCGGGCCGACGGCCGATGGGCGGCCGGCAGCCGATGGCCCGTCGCGCTCGAACCGGTCGCAGCTCCCCCTGCGCCACTCCTCGACGCCTGGGCCGACATGCTGGCCGCCCATAGGGTTTGGCTGATCGGCGACGGAGTTGCCGAGTCTGGTTCTCGGGAGGAGCTCACCGATCGGCTGGGACCGGGCTCGCGAGCGATTCAGGAGACGCCACCGCTGGCGGGTGTCATGGCGGTGATGGCGTCGCTTGAACCGTGGAGTGAGCGGGCTGTGGCGCCACACGCCCTTCGCCCGATCTATGTCCGGCGGCCGGATGCGGAGCTGGCCCGCGACCGCCGGCGCGCGAAGGCAGGAGTCGTCACAAAACCATGACCCGGTCAGTGGTCTCGGCTGCCGTCGACTCGGAAATCTCTGACGTCCTCATAGCAGCGATGGACCCACAGCGCGATCTCGCCGGGGTGCTGGAGATCGCGGCAGCGTCGTTTCCACTGTCCTGGACCCGCGACATGTTTGTCGAAGCGTGCGAGCGCGCACCGGGCACGCGGGCGTTCGTCGCCCGATCGGCGAATCGGCTCGTGGCCTATTGTGTGGGCAGATGGTCCTCGACGAGCTACCTATCCACGTCGTGGTGGTTGGTTCGCGGTGGCGGCAGCGCGGGCTGGGCGCGAAGCTGCTCGCCTTTCTCCTGCACACGGCGGGACAGGAGAGCGCGGTGGCCGCCACACTCGAAGTCCGGCAATCGAATGTCGCGGCTAGGCGCCTCTATGAGCGGGCCGGGTTCGTCCGGTCCGCCGTGCGGCCGGGCTACTATTCCGACCCAGTCGAGGACGCCCTGGTGTACTGGCGCCACGGGCTCGAGGGTGACGCCTCCGAGCGCTCAGACGATACGCGAGCGGAAGCGCCTTCGTCTTGAAAGACCCCTGCCCTTATGGTACCGTTCCGGCCGGGAACGCCGCATCAGCACTGCCAGGCCGACACCGCACGCCAAGGAGGTGGCATGGCCACTGAGACACAGCAATTGAAGAATCATCTCCTGCAGACCGACCACGGCTTTCGCCAACTCGTCGAACAGCATCAGGAGCTCGATACGCGCCTCCAAGTGCTTGCCCACCAGAACTACCTCTCCGAAATGGAACAGACGGAAGAGGTCACGCTGAAAAAGCAAAAGCTGCAACTGAAAGACCAGATTCAGGGCATTCTGCGCCGCCACAGAGACCCCCAGACCGCGTAGCCTGCTCGCGCTTGGTTGGCCGGCGCCCGGCGTCTGACTGGCAAGGCGCGAGGAGGGAGCAGGCAGGTGGCCTGTGACCGAGGAAGCAACACCGCCAGGCTGGCGCCGGGCACCGGAAAACGATGCGCATCGACAGTGCCGGGTTCCCTTTCATCGCAGTCGCCTTCGTCCCAGCTGCGGTAAGCCTGGCGGCCGGGTTCCCGCTCCCTGCCCTGCCGCTGACCGGTCTCGCCGTCGGGGTGGCGCTTTTCTTTCGCGATCCAGACCGCTGTCCCCCGCAGGCGCCAGAGGCCGTCGTCTCGCCGGCAGACGGCCGCGTGCTGTATGCCGGCGCGGCCGACGAGCAGGCAGCGCCGGCTGGTGACTGGCAACAACTCAGCATCTTTCTCTCCCCACTCGACGTGCATGTAAACCGTGTGCCGATCGGCGGCCAGGTGACCCGGGTCGAGTACGTGCCCGGGTCGTTTCTGCCGGCATTCCGAGACGGGGCGGCCGCCCGGAATGAACGAAACGAGATCTGGCTGGATCACGCAGGTCAAACCATCGTGTTCCGTCAGATCGTCGGCGCGCTGGCGCGGCGGGTCGTCTGCCGCGTTGCCAGAGGGGCGAGGGTGCAGACCGGGCAACGGTTCGGTATCATGAAGTTTGGTTCTCGAATGGACTTGTACTTGCCGACCAGCGCGACACTGGTCGTCTCCAAGGGAGACCGGGTGCGGGCCGGCGAGACGATAGTGGCCCGGCTTGGCGACGCGATGGCGGCCGGTCCCAACTGATTCGGACAGGGCTCAATCATGGCCAGAGTGCTTGCGGTGTTGCGGGGTAAACGCAGGACACGGCGCTTTCGACGGAGCGTCTATCTACTGCCGAGTCTGTTCACCGTCGGCAACTTGTTCTGTGGATACGCGTGCATCGTCTATGCGATGCGGGACGACTACGCGACGGCGGCGGTCTTCATCGGTGTCGCGACCCTCTTGGACGTCTTGGATGGCTTCATCGCCCGGCTGGCCGACGCAGCCAGTGAGTTTGGCGGCGAGTTCGACTCACTGGCTGACGTGACCTCGTTCGGGGTCGCGCCCGCCGTTTTGGTCTTCGCCTGGGGACTCGAACCGCTCGGTCGTCTCGGCTGGGCGGTGGGTTTCCTGTATGTCACGGCCACGGCGCTGCGTCTGGCCCGTTTCAACGTTCAGTCTGGGAACCAGGACAAGCGGTACTTCGTCGGGATGCCGAGCCCGGCGGCGGCCGGGGTGCTCGCCGCGACCGTCTTCGCATGGCCAGACGGGTTCGGTATACCGCAGGCCCCGGTCGTCGCGCTGACCATGGTGCTCGTGCCGGCGCTCATGATGGTCAGCCTCGTCCGGTTCCGCAGCTTCGGGGCCCTCACACTGAGTCCGCGTCGTTCCTACCTCGTGCTGCTCCAGTTTGCCGTCCTCATTGCGGCAATCGCCGTGCAACCGGAGCTAGTCCTCTTCGTCATGGCCTATTGCTATCTCGTCTCCGGACCGATCGGGTTCGTGCTCGGGCGAGTGCGACGACCGACCAGCCGGCGCGGCAGAGGGGACGGTCATGCCACCGCCGAGCCGCCGACAGCGCAGGCTGGGTAGCTAGCGAGGCTTCGCGTCCGACTCGACTTCGCTGGTTCCCTCAGGGAGCGGCAACGTAAGCGTCACCGTGGTACCCTGCGACGGCTCGCTCGTGACCTGGATGGTGCCGCCATTCAGCTCGACGTTACGCTTTGCGATTGCCATTCCCAGGCCGGTGCCGGTCACCTTCGTCGAGAAATAGGGCTCGAAAATACGAGCCAGTACCTCCGCCTCGAGACCGACACCGGTGTCGGCCACGACGAGCTGCACGTGGCCGCCATGCTGAAGCACCCGGACCGACAGCGCCCCATCGTTCGGCATCGCGTGCAACGCGTTTTCGATGATGTTGGTCAACGCCCGCTGCATGAGCCTCGGGTCGAGGCGGAGCGCCGGGAGACTCGGCGGCAGCTCGACAGACATGCGGATGCGGCCCGCCAATCCGGGACGGTAGGGTCCGACAATCTCCTCAATGAGAGTCGCGAGCTCGACTGGGACGCGATCGGCGACAGGCGATGAGGCGTAGCTCGAGAATTCCGATGCAATCTGCCGCAGAATCCGAACCTGTTTCAAGATTGAATCAACGCACCCTTGCAGTACGGGTGAGAGCGGCGCCCCGCGGTCGCTGTGCACGCGCAACAGGTGCTCTGCGCTCAACTGGATGGGGGTCAGCGGGTTCTTGATTTCGTGGGCCACCTGGCGGGCCATCNCGGTCCACGCCTCGAGCCGGTGGGTCCGTTCGAGCTGCCGACGTTGGGCATCGAGTTCGACTGCCATCTTGTTGAAGTCCGCCTCCAGGACTTCCAGCTCGTCTGCCGAGAGATCCGCCACCCGTTTCCGCAGCTGCTCCGCGCGCCGGGCCGACACCGGTGCATAGGACTCGTCGCGCGCGACACGGCTCGTGGCGCGGGTCAGTCGCTTCACCGGGTTCGCGATGCTACGGGCAATGGCCCAGCCGATGAACCCGACCACCGCTGCGACGAAAAGCGCCGACCCCGTGACTCTTCGATTCAACTCGTCGATCTGGCTCTCGATCTCCTGTTGTCGCGAGGCGAGCGGCACGGTCAGGATCGCATCCCGCCCCCCTGCTCGGATCGGGGCGGCTGCCAGCTGATACCGAAGTGCCCCAATGGCGTCCTCGCCCACGAAGCTCGAGAGCTGCTCGAGAGCGATGGCGCGATAGACCATGTCGGGGGTGCGCGTCGGCAGCAGACCCGAGGCGTAGATGTCCCGTTCACTCGTCGCCACGAGCTGAGGTCCGTCGAAAATGTTGACGTCCTGGCCAAGAACCTGGCTGATCCAGACCAGTGCGTCATCGGTGAACGGGGTGATGAGCTGTCCGTCTACCGGCTGAAGCACCGCGGATTCCTCGATGACGCTCTGGGCAACCGCGGCGGTACGGGCAGCGCGGGCCTCGACGTCGGCGAGCAATTGGCCCGCGAAATACCCTTGGATCAGCACGGCCACGACCACGACCGGCGCAGTGGCGACTCCGAGGAACCACAACTGCAACTTGAGCGCGAAGCGCGCACGAACCTCGCGAAACGCAAGCTGACCACGCAGGCCTGGCAAGACGAGCCCGCCAAGCACGACGCCGACGAGCACCAGCGCGAATGCCGCGAGCACCAAGATGGCGAACTCCGAGAGATGAAGAAGATGGTCGAACCGCGTGTGGATGGGGTATCCGAGCATGTAGACACCGGCTCGGTTGTTGGAGATGAGCACGTCATAGAGCGTGGAGTCCTTCGTGAGACGCGTCCAGAATCGCTCCCGCGAGACGTAGATTCGCTGAAACAGCGTCTCGTCGATCGCCCACGCGGTCTGGCTCGAGACGAAGGTCGGCTGGCGTCCCCACCCGTAGATCACCAGCTCGACCTCGTGACCTGGCGCGCCAGGCAACGGTGGGGCGGCGCCGCGCTCGAACAACTCGACATAGGGGTTACGCGAGGCAATGAACGACAACGACTCGTAGTCGACCTGAGCCACGTGCACCACGACGGCGCCGGCGGGTGCGGGTGCCCCGTCCGGTCCAGTCACGCAGAGTCCACGCTCGGCGTGCAGCATTCGCCGCTCCTCGGCCCCAAATGGCAGCCCTTCGCCAAAGACCTCCCATTCGCATCCTGTCCCGGTCCAACGCAACGGCGTAACGGCGTACTCCGGAATGTTCAGCGCGAAGCGGCTGTTCAGGGCCCCGTCGCCACCATACAGCTCGACCGCCGAGGTCAGGCGCGACTCGGCCAGCGCCGTTTGCTGCCAGATACCGAACGCGCGGTCCGTGTCGACTGGCGCGCCGTCGGCCTCGCCCGACGAGACGGTCATCCCTCCCAGATCGCTGATCGCGTCAATCTGTTCCAGCGTACGACTCAGCTGGGCCTGCAGATCCTGCGGGTGCTGAGCCGCCTGCTCGGCGTAGCGAGTCTCGAGCAACCGGTGCTTGGCGTCGTCGGTCAACTCGACGAGCGCCACATAGAGGGGCAACGCTGGAAGCAGGACGGCGCACAAGGTCGCCAATATGCGCGCCAGCGGGTCGGTGTGGCGGAACCAGGTCACGGCGCGACGCCACCGGACGGCCAACATCAGTCCCAGTGTCGTGGTCAGCACCGACGGCCAGAGCGGAGCCCATCCGGGGGCGATCGCCAGCGCGGCGGGCACCGAGCCCAGCACGGCAATGAGCCACGGGCGTCGGTGTTGGAGGCGCATCGGCCACCGGGCGAGACTTGCGCCAAAGATCAAGCCGACGGCCCAGACGGTGGCCGCGCTCGTCAGGACCAGAGCCAGTTGCAACGACACGCGGGCGGTGTCGAACGGCTGGAGTGCCGTGTGCGAAAGGTCGACCGTCGCACCGGTCACGGTGTCGCGCAGAATCTGGTACTGACCCACCAGGAGCAGTGATACGAGCGTCACGACGCCCACCTGCCACATCGCCACAGCGGGTGGTCCGGACGGGCCGATGTGACGCCGGCTCCGCGTCGCCCACCGTTTGCGGTTGACGGTGTCGGCAATCAGGACCACGAGGACCGCGGCGAGCGCCGCCGTCAGCAGCAGGTCGACCGGAGTCCGGGTGAGCCCGGGCCCGTGAAGCGCCTGATACGCCTCAGACGACAGCAGCGAGAGGTCCAACAGCCCCGGTGTGCAGGCAAGCCAAAGTAGTCCGCGGGCGACGAATGCAGCGAGGGCCAGCAGCGCGAACCTCCGGATGTGGCGACCGATTGCCGGCCGAGCCAGAGTGAGAGCCCCCACCGCACAGGTCGTGATGGCCAGGATGAGGAGAAAGAGCGCCACCACGCGGGCGCGCCATCGAGTGCGTGTCCGGGCAATCTCGTCAAGGCTGATCGACGCTTCGACCAATGGCCGACCATCTTGACCGGTTACCTCGAAGTACGAAACGGGGCTGTTCTGCGGGGTATCGCCGTCGAGCGCGCGCAGGCTGGTGCGGCCAGCAACGGTGTCGAGCACGAAGCTCCGGTCCGGCGCCATGTCGGCGCCTGGAGGGGAGAGCAATTGCTCGACGACCACTGACCCGATGCGCCGCGGAGTCCCACCCGACACGGCATCTTGCGCGTCGACGATCGGCTCGATATGAACCATCCGGAGCCCGGTCGGTGCAGCTGTGACGAAGCGCGCAGAACCTGCTTGCACACGGACCCGCGCAAGCTCGGCAGGACGGCCATGCCAGGCCCTGGGTGCGCCGCGCGCGTCGTAAATGGTGATGGAGAGTTCGGGGACCGACTGAGCCTCGGCCGCGCCGCGCACAACTTCGAAGAGACGGCGCACCGCTGGTCGGTCGCCCGTCATGCCGCTCCGCACGTCGGCCCGCCCAGCGAGAACCTGCGCAATGCTGTTCAGCGAGCGGTCAACGTCTTCTATGAACTCCTGAATCTCCCGCTCGGCGCGGGCCCGCGCGTCGGCGTCGGTCTGCCCGATCTGCACCAGCTCCGCCGCACCACCGACCGTCAAAACCAGAGCCGCGGCCACGCCGCCGGTGACCAACACTCGACGCCAGATGAGGACAGGTGTCACCTGGCGGTTCTCCCGGAGACAGCGCTGGTGTCGTTGCGCGTGGCGTACTGCGTGTCCATCGTGGCCAGCATACAGGCGTCGCCCCCGAGCGAACAGCGGCAACCCGTCTCCTCCACGTGCGAGACTCCGATGCAGACACGCGGCGGGTGGCCTGGCTGGCGCCAGACCGGTGCAAAGTGGATGCCCGATGAGGATCCGCCGTAACTGGAATAGATTCTGGAATGTGTCAGGGCAGCAACACGACAAACCACTCGACGTCCTGGTCATCCTCGACCTGACGACCTACTGCTTCGGCGGCGGATCGATTAGGAAAGTCTCCGATCCGGACGCGATAGAGTGACGGCTCCTCACCGGGCCGTGGCTCGAGCACATAGGCGGCGTACCCCTGCTCGATCAGGCGCCCGAGCAGGGCGGTCGCGCTCGCGCCATCTATGAGTGCTGCCACCTGGATGGCATACTCGCCTCCGACCGTCTGTCGCTCGGTGGGCGAGACGCCACTCTCGATGTCGACCGCCGCCGGGACAGCCGGGGTCGCCGTCGTCGGGTCCGTTGTTCCGCCGTCGACCGGCGCCGAGACGGTCGCCGTCGTCGTGTCTGCTGTGCCGCCACCGACCGGCTGGGCATCGTCCGTGGCAGTGTCAAAATCAGTCTTGGCACCTGGGAAGGTCAGCGTAGCGAGGTCGCGCTGGCTCGGTCCGGTGGCGCGACCTAGCGCCCGGAGCCGACCATCGCCGGTGACCGTGATCAGGACCGGCCCGTCTGCGGGTGTCGAGATGCTCGTTGGCGGAAACGCCAACTCGGATGGCGCGGAGATGTCTCCATAGGGGACGCCGTCGACCGGATCGAAGAAGCGGAGGTCCTGGCTCAGGCCACCCAGAACGAGCAGGCCGCCGGTATGACTCGGTCCTGCAGTGGGCCGGGCCGTGAGCGTTTGGCGCCACTGCTGCACGCCGTTTGTCCGGTTCAGTGCCCGGAGCATGTTGTCGAGTGAGGTGAAATACACGCGCTTCTCGTCAACGGCTGGCAAGCCGACGACGTCGCCTCCCGTACGCTTGCGCCACTTGATCGTGCCATCGAGCTCCGATAGGCAATAGAAATGGTTGTCTGCGGCGCCGACAAACAGGTCGTCGAGCGGTAGAATCTCGGCTGGCGCTCCCTCCAAACGTTGCTCCCAGACCGAGTCACCGCTCATGAGCGCCAACGCCACAATACCGCCGTTGTCGAGCGACACATACATCCGGTCTCCGGCCAGTGACGGAGCGACGTGAATGCCGCCGTCCATGTCCCGACGCCAAATCGTTTCGCCGGTCTCGGCCCGGAGCGCGAGCAACGTCTGTGTGTCGAGGGCAGCGATCAGCCAGCCGGTGTTCCACACCAGCGGAGCTGAGAGCGGCGCCTCGAGCGGAATTGACCATCGGGCCAGGCCGGTGGCGATGTCGAGCGCACGCAACTCGTCGCTGGTTGCAACAAAGAGCAGTGCGTCCCCGGCGGCAGGGCGCCCGACCATGTCTTGCGGCATCTGCCAGACGACTTCACCGTCGGCCAAATTCACGGCCGCGACCTGACCGTCCCGTAGCGGGACGAACACGTGGTCGGCCTCGTAGACAGGCGCCTCGGCGGGAGCGGCGGGGAGCGGAGTGGTCCAGAGCGTCTCCAGCGGCAGGAGCCGAGAGGGCGCACGTCGCTCTTGGGCCCAGGCGCCGCCAGCCGCCAGCAGCACCAGACACCCAATAATGGCGACAATGCCGCATCTGATTGCGTCAGTCATCTGGAGACTACAAGATATTGTGGTGCGACCCAGTTCCACACCGCTATAATATCGACAATTGAATGGGGTGTCCGCACCCTTCCGTCCCATCATTACTCCGATATATCGGTCGCGCGTGGCTCATCAAACGCTCCTGGTGCTCGATTTCGGTTCCCAATACACACAGCTCATCGCGCGACGTCTGCGGGAGCTCAAGGTCTTCACCGAGATTCTGCCGTTCGACACGCCCGCCAGCGAGCTAGCCGCGCGGCGGCCGGCCGGTGTGATTCTCTCGGGTGGCCCGTCGAGTGTCCGGGATGAGGGTGCTCCGCGTTGTCAGGCTGGGGTCTTTGACCTTGATGTCCCGGTGCTTGGCATCTGTTACGGGATGCAGCTCATGGCGGACATGCTCGAGGGTCGTGTCGAGCCGGCTCCAGAGCGGGAGTTCGGGCACGCGTCGGTCACCGTGGAGTCCGACAGCCCACTCTTCGAGTCGCTCCCGCGGGAGATCCGCGTGTGGGCAAGCCATGGCGATCTGGTCGCGCGAACCCCGCCGGGGTTCCGTGTGGTCGCCACCAGCGCGAACGCACCGGTCGCGGCGATGGAAGATGCGACGCGGCGCTACTATGCGCTGCTCTTTCATCCCGAAGTCGCACATACCGAGCGGGGCGTCGATATCCTGGGACACTTTGCCAGGACCGTGTGCGGGTGCAGAGGCGACTGGACCATGGCGTCGTTCCTCGACGAGGCGACCGCTCGAATCAAAGAGCAGGTCGGGGACGGACGTGTCGTGTGTGGCCTCAGTGGAGGAGTCGATTCCACGGTGGCCGCGCTCCTCATCCGACGCGCGATTGGTGATCGCCTGACGTGCATCTTCGTTGACAACGGCCTGCTGCGATTGAATGAAGCGGCGCAAATCCGAAATCGCTACGACGAGCAGTTGGAGCTCAACGTCGTGTTCGAGGACGCGGGCCACCGGTTCCTGTCTGCGCTCGACGGGGTGATCGATCCGGAGCGGAAGCGGAAAATCATCGGGGCCACGTTCATCGACGTGTTCGAAGCGGTGGCCAGTCGTCTGGGTGATTTTGACTTCCTAGCCCAGGGCACGCTGTACCCGGACGTGATTGAGAGCGTGTCGGTCGTCGGACCAGCCGCACCGATCAAGAGCCATCACAATGTCGGCGGGTTGCCCGACGCGCTGCGATTCGCGCTCGTGGAGCCGTTGAGGGCGCTGTTCAAGGATGAGGTTCGGCGGCTTGGCGAGGAGCTCGGGCTCGACGAACTGTTCGTCTGGCGTCAACCGTTTCCAGGCCCGGGCCTGGCAGTTCGGATTCTGGGTGAGGTCACCGCCCCGCGGCTCGCGATGCTGCGCGATGGAGATGCCATCATCGCCGACGAGGTTCGCCGTTTCGGGTGGTATCGACGGCTCTGGCAGTCGTTCGGGGTGCTGCTGCCGATTCAGAGCGTCGGGGTCATGGGCGACGAACGCACCTACGAGCATGTCCTGGCCCTACGCGCGGTTGAGAGCCGGGACGGCATGACCGCCGACTGGGCGCGACTGCCCGATGATTTGCTAGCGGTCATCTCGTCGCGCATCGTGAACGAAGTGCGTGGTGTCAACCGGGTGGTCTACGACATCAGCAGCAAGCCCCCATCGACGATTGAGTGGGAATGAGAGAACGGAGGAGGCAGAAGATGGCCGGTGCCCGTGCCGGCGCTTCTAGAAGCTGCGAAGCTTCAGGCTTCCTCCTGTCTCCTGCCTCCTGCCTCCTGTCTCCTTGAGCACACGAGCGATGCCTCCCCCCGAGTTCGTGCATCTGCATCTTCACACGGAGTTTTCGCTGCTCGATGGCGCGTGCCGAATCGGAGAGCTGCTCGACCAGGCGAAGCAGGCCGGCGCACCGGCGCTGGCGGTCACGGAACACGGCAACCTCTTCTCGAGCGTCATCTTTCACGATGAAGCACGAAAGCGAGGGATCAAGCCGATTCTGGGATGCGAGGTCTACGTCGCGAACGGGACTCGCCACGCGCGGAGCGGTACCCCGGGAAATACCAACAATCACCTCGTTCTGCTTGCCGAGAACCTCACCGGTTATCACAACCTGATCAAGCTGGTGTCGGCGGGGTACACCGAGGGCTTCTACTACAAGCCGCGGATCGACAAGGAATTGCTGGCTCAGCACGCCCAGGGATTGGTCGGCCTCAGCAGCTGCCTGAAGGGCGAGGTCGCCACCGGCCTACGCACCGAGCAGCCCCGCAAGGCACTCGAAGCCGCGGCCTCGTTCCAGGACATTCTCGGGCGAGGGAATTTCTTTCTCGAGATGCAGTATCAAGGCATCGAGGAACAGCGAACGGTCAATGCCGGGCTGCAGCCGATCGCGCGGGACCTCGGAATGCCCCTCGTGTGCACCAACGATGTCCACTACCTCAAACAGGGCGACCACCGCCCACACGACGTCCTGCTCTGCATCGGGACCGGTAAGAACGTCAACGACGAGCAGCGTCTGCGGTATCACGGTGACCAGTTCTACCTGAAGAGCGGCGACGAGATGCGTGGGGTCTTCGGCGACTGGCCTCAGGCGCTTGCAAACACAGTCGCGATTGCTGAGCGGTGCGATGTCGATCTGTCGAATCCCGGCAGCCATCTCCCGAACTTTGCCGTGCCAAAGCCGTTCTCGCTCGAGGAGTACTTCGAGCACGTCACTCGGGAAGGGTTCGCGCAGCGGATGGTGGCTTGGCGGCAGCTGGCCGAACAGGGCAGACTCGAGCACCCGATCGAAGCCTACGAGACCAGGCTGGCGCACGAGATCGAAATCATCGTGAAGATGCGTTATCCGGGGTATTTCCTGATCGTGTGGGATTTCATCCGGTACGCGCGCGAACAGGGCATTCCGGTCGGTCCGGGACGCGGCTCGGCCGCCGGCAGTCTGGTGGCCTACTGTCTGCAGATCACCGATGTCGACCCAATGCAGTTCGATCTGATCTTCGAACGCTTTCTCAACCCGGAACGGGTCTCACTGCCCGATATCGACATCGACTTCTGCGAGCGACGCCGCGGCGAGGTCATCGACTACGTCACACGGAAGTATGGCCGAGACAACGTTGCACAGATCATCACGTTCGGCACGATGAAGGCGCGCGCGGTCATCCGTGACGTCGGTCGCACGATGGGGATGTCGTATGCCGACGTCGACAAGGTGGCCAAGGCGATTCCTCCTGCGCTCGACATGACCCTCGAGAAGGCGCTGGAAGAGAACCCGGCCCTCAAGACGCTCGAGCAACAGGACCCGCAAGTGGCGGAGCTGATCGAGGTTGCGCAGCGGCTCGAGGGTATTACGCGGCACGCCTCGGTGCATGCCGCCGGGGTGGTCATCGCGCCGGCGGCGGTCACCGAGTTCGCACCCGTCTACAAGAGCCAGAAGGACGAGATCACCACCCAGTGGGCCATGAAGGAAGTGGAGCGCATGGGGCTCCTGAAGATGGACTTCCTGGGGCTCAGCACGCTGACGCTGCTCGATGACGCGGTGACGCATATCCGGGAGACGACGGGAGAGACCATCACCCTCGACGCGTTGCCAATGGACGACGCGAAGACCTACCAGCTGTTTTCCGAAGGCCAGACCCTGGGGATCTTCCAATTCGAGAGCTCCGGGATGCGGGACACGCTGCGCAAGGCGAAGCCGGACCGGTTCGAGGACCTCATCTCGTTGAACGCGCTCTACCGGCCCGGGCCGCTGCGCGGCGGGGTTGTCGACGACTTCATCGCGCGACGCCACGGCAAGGTCGAAATCGAATACGAGCTGCCGGCGCTCGAGCCGATCCTGCAGGACAGCTACGGCGTCATCGCGTTCCAGGAGCAGGTCATGCGGATCGCCAGCGACCTGGCCGGCTTCACAATGGGCGACGCCGACGTGCTGCGCAAGGCGATGGGCAAGAAGAGCGCCGAGGTGATGCAGGCGCAGCGGGAGAAGTTCGTCCAGGGTGCCACGGCGCGAGGCGTCGCGAAGAAACAGGCGACCAAGATCTTCGACTTGATGGAGTTCTTCGCCGGCTACGGTTTCAACAAGTCTCACTCGACGGCCTACGCGCTGCTGGCGTATCAGACGGCGTATCTCAAGGCGAACTACCCCCGGCACTTCATGGCGGCACTGCTGACCATCGAGGCGCACAACACCGACAAGCTGGCCCTGTATCTGGGTGAGTGCCGAGACATGGGCGTGCCGGTTCTGCCCCCGGACGTCAATGCCAGCGACATGACGTTCAAGGTCAGCCCCGAGGGGCTGCGCTTCGGGCTCGCCGCAGTGAAGAACGTGGGCGAGGGAGCCATCAAGTCGATTCTCGCCGCTCGCGAGCAGACGGGGCGTGTCACGTCGCTGTTCACGCTGTGCGAGGACGTGGATCTGCGCCTCGTGAACAAGCGTGTGTTGGAGAGCCTCGTCAAGGCCGGTGCCTTCGACTTTAGCCAGACGAACGGGACAAGCCGCCCAGCGATGCGGCGGGCGCAGCTGGTCGCGGTGGTGGATCGCGCGCTGGAGCACGGGGGCCGCCTCCAGCGAGACCGGGATCGCGGGCAAACCCAGCTCTTCGAGTCGCTGGACCCCATCGGCAGCCCCGGGAGCGACGTGAAGCTGCCAGATGTGACGCCGTGGTTGGAATCCGAGCAGCTCACCTACGAGAAAGAAGCGCTGGGACTGTATTTGAGTGGGCATCCAATCGACGCCTACGGCGATCAGCTCGAGGCCGCCGGGGCGCGGTCCATCTCGTCACTCGAGGCCGGCGTGCGCGAAGTGCTGGTGGGCGGCATCATCAGTGGGTATCGCCCGCTCAAGACCAAGCGCGGCGCCCCAATGGCGGTGCTGACGCTCGAGGATCGCGACGGCAGCCTCGAGGTCGTAGTGTTTCCGAAGACCTTCGAGCGTTGCGGTCCGGTGCTCGTGGCTGACAGCCTCGTGCTGGTCGCCGGCAAGCTCGACAAGGACGAAGAGACCGCGCGCTTGATGGCCGACGATGTCCGTCCGATCGAGACGCTCAGCGACTCGGTCGGGCGAACCCTGTCGATTCAGCTCACGTCGGCGCGTCACGACCGCCGGACACTGCAGGCTCTGGCCGATCTCTTTCGGGTGCACCGCGGGCCAGGGCGAATCCGCCTGCAACTCGACCTGACCGAGCGCACACCACCGCTCCGGGTTCAGGCCCGCCTGACCGATGTGCGCGTGCGCCCATCCGAGCATCTTGCCCAGGCTGTCGAGCACATCTGCGGCGCAGGAACGGTGTCGTGGACGTGAGCGCCGCCACGCTCGCCTTCGAGGAGCCAATTGCGGTGCTGCTCAGGGAGGTCGAGGCCTTGAGCCTGCTGCCACGGACACCCGCCAGACAGCAAGAGATTGACGTCTTGCGCACCAGCGTCTCGCAGACGAGGCAGGGGATCTACAGCAACTTGACGCCGTGGCAGCGCGTGCTGGTCGCCCGCCATCCGACACGCCCCCACACCCTCGATTACATTACTCGGCTGTTCACCGATTTCACCGAAATTCACGGCGACCGCCGGTTCGGGGATGATCCCGCCATTGTCACCGGTTTCGCCCGGTTCGGTGGCGAACCGGTGCTGGTCGTTGGTCACCAGAAGGGACGGAGCACGGCACAACAGGTGTATCGCAACTTCGGATACGCGCGTCCGGAAGGGTATCGCAAGGCCTTACGCGCGATGAAGCTGGCCGAAAAATTCGATCGCCCGATTATCGCGTTTATCGACACGCCCGCTGCGTTTCCCGGAATCGAGTCGGAGGAGCGGGGTGTTGCCGAAGCCATCGCCCATAACCTGCGGGAAATGGCTATGCTTTCGGTGCCGGTTGTTGTCGCCGTGACCGGCGAAGGAGGCAGCGGCGGTGCGCTCGGCCTCGCGGTGGGCGACTGGATTCTGATGCAGGAGTACGCCGTATACGGCGTCATTCCACCGGAAGGCTGCGCGGCGATTCTCTGGCGGGACTCGGCCCGCAAAGTCGAGGCTGCCGATGCGCTCAAGATCACCGCATCAGATCTCATCGGACTCGGCGTCATTGACGAAGTGGTGCCGGAGCCGCTTGGCGGTGCGCACACCGACCCCACCGAGGCAATCAGCCTGCTGGGCCCGGTACTGTCACAGGCCGTACGGGTCCAGACGACGACGCCGTCCGACCTACGGTTGAAGCAGCGGCACGATAAGTTCCGTCGATTCGGGCTGGTCGGCGTCGATGGGCTCTAGACATCTTCTACATTTCCACATGGACTCGCCTCCCTCGCCACGCCCCCTGGTCTGGGACCAGGGCACCGTCGACGAAACGCAGGCCGCCGCCTTGGCATCCGACCTGGGCATCGACCCGGTAATCGCGCGTCTGCTGGTGTTGAGGGGGTTCGCGGAACCTGAGGCGGCCGAGCGGTTCCTCCATCCGACGATCGACCACTTGCACGACCCCTTTCAACTCACAGATCTCCCGAAGGCGGTCGACCGCCTGCTCCATGCCATCGAATGCGGCGAGCGCATTGCGGTGCACGGCGACTACGACGTTGACGGCGTGACATCGACGGTCATCCTCCGACGTCTGCTCGAGCTGCTTGGCGCAGAAGTCATCCATTTCATTCCGGACCGGCTCAAGGACGGTTATGGGCTCGAACCGGCCGCAATCGACCGTCTTGCGGCTCAGCAGGTCAGTGTGGTGGTCTCGGTCGACTGTGGCATCCGGAGCGTGTCAGCCGCCCGTCGGGCGCGGGAGCTTGGAATCGATCTGGTAGTGACGGACCATCACGAGCCAGAGCCCGCGTTGCCGCCGGCTCTCGCGGTTGTGAACCCGAAGCGACCGGATTGCCCATATCCGGACAAGGATCTTGCGGGTGTCGGCGTGGCCCTCAAGCTCGTCCAGGCGCTCTGTCAGCGGACGGGCCACACCCGCTGGTTACCAGGTTTCATCAAGATGGCCGCACTCGGGACGGTTGCCGATGTGGTGCCGCTGCGTGGCGAGAACAGGGTCATTGCCAAGCTCGGGCTCGAACAGCTGTCCCAGGGTCCGCACACCACCGGTCTGCGGGCGCTGCTCGACGCCACCGATCTCCTGGGACAGACACTGACCAGTTCTCATATCGCGTTTCGTCTGGCGCCACGTATCAACGCTGCGGGTCGAATGAGCACGCCGGATCTGGCCGCGCGCCTGCTCCTGCTCGCTGATGACGGGCGCGAGGCGGAGGCCAAGAGCCTGGCCGATCAGCTCGAAGTGGAGAACCAGCGCCACCAGCATGAGGAGGCGGAGATCCTGACGGCCGCTCGTCGCAGGGTGGACACCGACCCGGATGTCGGGGCACACGCCATGCTGATTGTCTGGGCCGAAGGCTGGCACCGCGGTGTCATCGGAATCGTCGCGTCGAAACTCGTTGACGCATATCACCGCCCGGCGCTCGTGCTCGCCGTTGACGGGGATGTCGCCTATGGGTCCGGTCGAAGTATTTCGGGATTTGATCTACTCGGCGCCCTCGAGCACTGTGGCGATCTATTCACCCGGTTTGGAGGACACCGCTACGCTGCCGGTCTGACGATCGAGACCGGACGGCTCAAGGAGCTCCGATCGCGCATCACCGCGTATGCCGACGACCGGCTTGGTCCAGACCAGCTGACGCCGCGATTGCGTGTCGATTGTGGGCTGGACCTGGCGGCGATCACACCGGCCGTCATGGACGGGCTACGGGCGATGGAGCCGTTCGGGGCAGGAAACCCGCGGCCGGTCTTCCATGCTGGTCCGGTCGAGCTGGCCAACGGTCCACGAGTGATGAAGTCTCGGCACCTGTCGATGACGCTGCGTCAGAACAAACGGCTCTTTCGCGCGGTGGCCTGGCGGATGGGCGACCGGGCCGAGTTCGTGGCCCGCCACGGCAGTGCGCTGGACGTGGCGTTCAACCTGACCGAAAACCACTACAGGGGCGAACACACCGTCGAGTTATCCGTTGCCGACATCCGCCAAGCCCGATAGAGTGAGAATGTGAGACCTGCAGGTGAAAATGACGAGCGCAGGCGGGCATCCGAACCCGGCGGGGCGGCTCCCAGACGGAGACGGCGCTGGCGGCGTATCCGCTGGCAGGGATTTGCCCGCGTTGGACTAGCGCTCGGGCTCTTCGGTTTCGGCGCAATGGTCTATCTGGGTATCCGCGCGCGGGTCGAACCGGTCGCGGCACGTGTCATCGATCGGCTCGATCCGGAGGCGATCAGCGAAACCGTCGACCCCGAGCTAATCCAAATTGTTGGTGACGAGGAGAACTTCTCGCTGAGGGCCAACCGGCAGCGCACCTACTCGGATGGTGCGGTGCAGTCCGAGGGCGTCACTTTCTTTGACCACTTGGGCCTCGTAGTGACGGCGGCTGAAGCCTCGAAAAAGGCGGCGGAGAGCACCCTCACCTTCCACGGGGACGTAGAACTCACGACGTCCGATGATGGCTGGCTTGTCCACACCAGCACGCTCGTCTATTCGGAAGAGCACAGCCTGTTGGAAATGGAGGACCCATCGCGAGCCACGACGCTCACGCGATCGGGTCTGGAAGCCTCTGGGCGCGCCGTCGCGTATGACCGTGACCGGGCGATCGTCAACCTTCGTGGAGCCGCTAGAGTCCGTCTCACTGAGGATACCGAGCGAGCGACGGTCGATATACAGTCGGCTCAGGCGGAACTTGCCTATGCAGACGGCTACATGCACTTCAGCGGAGGCACCACGGTGCTCACCGGGCCGATGTTGTTGGAATCGGAGAACACCTCGGCCTACTTTGGAGAAGAGAAAACCGCGCTCGAACGGTTGGAGCTGCATGGGGGCAGCCGCATTCGTTCGACCGCTCGGGATTCGGGGGGATTGGACGAAATGGGCGCGGATGCCATGACATTGGCATTCGAGGAGACGGCCCGCGTTCTGGAGCGGGCGTTGCTAGCCGGATCATCGAGCATCGAGCTCGTCGGCCAGAATGGCGCCCGGGGCGCCAGGATAGAGTCTGCAACGCTGGAGGTCGCTCTGGCCCCCGACGGCAGCGACGTCACCGAGCTAGAAGCCAGGGGAGGAGTCCATCTCATCCTTCCTGACACGCCCGACGGTGCCCGGCAAGAGATCCGTGCGACCAGCTTGACTCAGACAGGCGCTCCAGCCGGCGGGCCGACCGGGATCGAATTCAACCAGAACGTCGAATTCCGGGAGCGACGCGGCGCCACTACCACAACCGACGCCGTGGACCGCGTGATTCAGGCAGAGCGGCTCGAGGCCGGCGTCGAACACGGGATCAGCGCCCTGCTCGACGCCCGGTTCGCTGGGGGCGTGCTGTTCGAGGACGGCACCCGGACCGCGGAGGCCGACGAGGCCGTCTACGACGTCATGCAGGGGCTGGTGACACTCGGCGCTGGAGATGACACGGGACGCACACCGATTTTGACAGACGCCACGACCCGCATCGAGGCTGCCATGATCGTGCTGGGTCTAGATGGCTCGTCTTTCGAGGCGTCAGGCGGCGTCAAGAGCGTGCTGTCGCCCGCTGGCGACGATGCCACGGAGTCAGGCTCGGCCACGACACCCGGGTTGCTCGATGACGCCGAACAGATTTTGTTGACCGCCGATAAGCTGCAGTACGACGGCGAGACGCAACAGACCACCTACACCGGGCAGGCCCACCTATGGCAGGGCAACACCAGCTTTCAGGGAGAGACCTTGGCGGTCGACGACCAGACAGGCAATCTGACTGCCAGCGGCGGCGTGAAGACGGCGATTCAGCTGACGCGGCTCAACGAGACGACACAGCGCAGCGAGGCCTCACGGACGCTTGCCGACGGAGACACGTTCACCTACGACAACGCGACCCAATATGCCACATACGCCACCAATGCCCTGCTGCGCTCCGAGCACGGGGACCTGAAGGCCGACACGATCCATATCTTCCTGGAACCGGATGGTCGGACCCTGGATCGGCTGGAGGCAACCGGCGGCGTGCAGCTCCGCCTGGAGGGTCGCTGGGCCACCGGGGAGCGGCTTGTATACCGCGAAGCGTTGGGTCGATACGAAATGGAGGGCACGCCCGTCAAGATCGTCCAGGAAGTCGAACTCGAGGAGCCAGACGTATCCGCACCGCCACCCCGACCAAGCGCCAGCCCGCCCCTGTTGTCGTGTCGCAGTACCAGAGGGCGCGTCCTGACGTTCTATCGGTCCACCGACACGGTGATGGTCGACGGCCGCGAGGAGTTGCGCACCCAGCACGACACCGGCACATGCATCCCGCTGACGTTCTAGCCGGTTCAATCTCGAATCGCCGTACCCCGAATGGCTACGCTCCGGACGCATAATCTCACGAAGTCGTATGGCGGACGCACCGTCGTGCGCGACGTCAGCCTGGATGTGGCATCCGGCGAGGTGGTGGGTCTGTTGGGCCCGAATGGTGCCGGCAAGACGACCACGTTTTATCTCGTCGTCGGACTCACGGCGCCGAACCGGGGCCGCGTCACCCTGAACGGCGAGGATGTGACCGACGACCCGATGTATGTGCGAGCGCGCAAAGGCATCGGGTATCTGCCTCAAGAGCCGTCCATCTTTCGCGGACTCACCGTTGAGCAGAACATCCTGGCGATTCTCGAGGCGCGCGGCGAGCCGCGCGCCTCACGGCGCGGTCGCGCGCGTGAGCTGCTCGAGGAGCTCAATCTGACTCCGCTGGCCAAGTCGCCAGCCCACACCTTGTCCGGAGGCGAGCGCCGCCGGGCCGAAATCACGCGCGCGCTGGTCATCTCGCCGTCGTTCATGCTGCTCGACGAGCCGTTCGCCGGCATCGACCCGATCGCGGTGACCGACATCCAGGAGATCATCTTCCACCTGAAGGCCCGTGGCATCGGTGTGCTCATCACCGACCACAACGTCCGCGAGACGCTACGCATCACGGACCGCGCCTACATCGTGCACGATGGTGCCGTGTTCCGTAGCGGCACCCCGGCCGAACTCGCGCAAGACGAAGATGTCAAGCGAATCTATCTAGGNACCGATTTTCGTTTGGATTAAGATCAGAACAGGCTCGACTCTCAAGAGTCCGAGCCGCCACTGACGCCATGGCCCTTCAACAACGACTCCAGACGCGGCTGTCACAGAAGTTGATCTTGACGCCGTCGCTGCAGCAAGCGATCAAGCTGCTGCCGATGACGACGCTTGAATTGGTCGACATGCTGAACCAGGAAGTCGTCGAGAACCCGATGTTGGAGGAAGTGCCGACCGAGGAGTTGCAGCAACCGGCGGCTGCCAGCCAAGCGGAAAAACCGGAGGAACCGGCCGCCGACAAGGAGAAGCAGGACTCCTGGGACGACGCCGACTACGAGTATTTCTTTGGNGACTACCTGGACGACGGGTATCGCGTGCGTGCCCCCCGCGAGGTCAAAGAGCTCCCCCCGATCGAGAACACGCTCTCGACTCAAAGCTCTCTGGCCGATCATCTGATGTGGCAGCTGTCGATCCAGACCAAGGATGACGACCCGCTGGTGCGTGAGATCGGTTCGGCGATCATCGGCAACGTCGACGATGNCGGGTATCTCGTGGCATCGGCCGACGAAATTGCGGCAATGGGGAATTGGCCCCTCCACGAGGTCGAGCGCGTGCTCCAGGTTATTCAGGCCTTCGACCCGATCGGAGTTGCCGCGCGCGGGCTACAGGAGTGCCTGCTGCTGCAGCTCGATCACCTCGGCCTGAGCGGTACGGCGAGCGAAACCATCGTTCGAGAGCACCTGAAGCTCCTTCAGAACCATCAGGGACAGGAAATCGCCCGTCGACTGGACATGTCGATCGAGGACCTCAAGCACCATATCGAGGTCATCCGGCAGCTCGATCCGAAGCCGGGCAGTCGATTCAACCCGAGCTCGTCCCAGTTCGTGATTCCGGATGTGCACGTGGTGAAGGTCGAGGACCGGTATGTCGCGGTCTTGAACGAAGACGGCATGCCACAACTTCGGATCAGTCCGGTCTATCGTCGGCTGCTCGACAAGAAGACGGAGAACAGCAACGAGACCAGAGCGTATGTGAAGGAGAAATTTCGCTCGGCTCTGTGGCTCATTAAATCAGTCGACCAGCGGCAGAAGACGATCCACAAAGTGGTCACCAGCATCATCGCGTTCCAGACGGAGTTCCTCGACCACGGCATCGAACATCTCCGTCCGCTCGTGCTGCGCGATGTCGCTAACGACATCGGCATGCACGAGTCCACTGTCAGCCGCGTGGTCAACAACAAGTACATGCACACCCCGCAAGGGGTGTTCGAGATGAAGTACTTCTTCCACAGTGGCATCAACAGCGCGTATGGCGAGAGTGTCTCCTCGGTCACGATCAAACAACGCATCCGCAAGATTATCGAAGAGGAGGACTCCNAGAAGCCGCTGAGCGACTCTCGCATCGTGCGGANCCTCCAGGNTGAAGGCTTGGTGCTCGCCCGTCGCACGATCGCGAAGTATCGGGAAGAGCTCAGGATTCCGACGTCGACGCAGCGGAAGGTGCTGTTTTAGCTGACGGCCGGATCCTGAACGCGACCTGACTACAAGAGGCGCTCGCAACGCCGCCCTGCATGCGGCACAAGATGGAGGCACAGAACGCATGGAGTGTACGGTGACGGGGAAGCAGATGGAGGTCACCAGCGAGTTGCGCGAGCTGATTCACCGACGGCTCCTCCCTCTCGAACGCCTGCTCGGTGATGCCATCGTGTCGGCAAACGTGGTACTGGGCTCCGAGCACCAACTCTGTGTGTCGGAGCTCGTGGTGCACGCGCGGGGAGACCATCGTCTCCACGGGCTGGCGGAAGGGCCAAGTTGGCCGTCCGCGGTCGGAGGCGCTGTCGAGAAGGTCATGCGCCAAGCACACACGCTGAAGGGGAAGTGGCAGGGGCGCCGGCGTGAGTCCGAACCGCCAGCGGACCTCGTGCCCGATATCGGACCCAATGGCGACGGCGAGCCCAGCGCCGGTTGACGCCGATAGACAAGAGAGGGTTGTAAGCGACCCTGATGGCAGCCGGACGTTCGGAGACATCGAACCAGAAGCGCGTGGCTCGGTTCGTGGTAGTCACCGGGCTGTCCGGTGCCGGCAAGTCAGCGGCCATCCGGGCGCTGGAGGATCTCGGCTACCTCTGTGTCGACAATCTTCCCACTGTCCTGATCCCGACCTTGGCGGACCTGACATTGGGAAAGGGCGCCACCTACGATGCGGTCGCCGTCGTGGTCGATGCCCGCGACAGGTCATTTCTCGACCATTTCTCAGCTGTTCTCAAGTCACTGCGGGCACGACGAAATCTTGGGACGTCGCTGATCTTCTTGGAAGCGTCGGATGCGGCGTTACTGCGACGGTTCAGCGAGACCCGTCGACCTCATCCGCTGGCACCGACCGGGTCGGTCATCGAAGGGATTCTGGCCGAACGGACCCGGCTCCGCCGCATCAAGAAGATGGCGGACCGGGTGCTCGATACGTCGGACCTCACCGTGCACGAGCTGCGTCGTGCGTTCCGTGAGCTCTCGCAGGCCGACGGTAAGCAGACGCGACTGACGGTGACGCTGTTGAGCTTCGGCTACAAGTACGGCATCCCCGCAGAATCGGACCTGCTCTTCGACGTGCGCTTTCTGCCCAACCCGTATTTCGTGACCGGGTTGCGCGCGCTCACCGGCAAAGACCCGGCAGTGCGAGATTATGTCGTGGCGGCTGACGCCACCGGGCCCTTTCTGCAGATGACGACCGAATTGCTCAAGTTCCTGGTTCCGAAATACACCACCGAAGGGAAGAGCTACCTGACCATCGGAATTGGCTGCACCGGCGGACGTCACCGCTCGGTCGCGGTGGTCGAGCAATTGAAGACCAGGCTCGCCAGCATATCCGGCGTACGATGGCGGATGAAACATCGCGACATCGCAGTCGAATAGACGCGTCAGACCCAAGGTCGCCGGCCAAGACGGACGTCTAGCAAGGCGCAACGAGGAAGCATGCTGGCCGCATGTGACCGAGNAAGCAACGCCGGGGACAGGCCGTGCGGATTCAAGGTCGCCGGGCGAGGCGGGCGTCTGGCAAGGCGCAACGAGGGAGCATGCTGGCCGCATGTGACCGAGGAAGCAACGCCGCCAAGCGTTCGCCTCGCTCGCCGACCTCAGAAGGGGATGTCGTCCTCGGTGAGCTCGGGTGGACCTGACGCCGCCGCGCCTGAAGTTGCAGACGACTCGCGCGAACCGTAGTCGCCGCCTTCCGAGCCCCCACCGCCACCACGACCGCCGAGCAACACGATGCGATCCGACCGGATCTCAGTAGTGTACTTTTCGTTTCCGTCTCGGTCCTGCCACTTGCGGGTCTGGAGCTTTCCCTCGACGTAGACCTGACGCCCCTTGAGCAGATACGGCTCGAGCGACTCGGCCGTCTTGCCCCAGAGCACGACACGGTGCCACTCGGTACGCTCCTGCCGCTCGCCAGACGACTTGTCGGTCCATGACTCAGTCGTTGCGAGGCTGAGCGTGCTGACCGCCGTGCCACCTTGCGTGCGGCGGATCTCCGCATCCCGCCCTAGGTTGCCGACGATAATGACCTTATTGACCGTTCCCATGCTGTTTCCTGGTTGTGCACCGACGATGTCTATCCCGGCGCCTGCGTCTAC
>PBRZ01000022.1 GCA_002726085.1 Acidobacteriota bacterium | reverse complement strand
GGTGCTGAACCGCTTCCTTGGCATCCTGCCTCCTGGTCGTGACGCCCGACTTCTACCGCTCGGGCTGGCACGGTCTCAGGGGGTCAGGTCAGTTGGGCTTGCGTGTGCCCTTCCGTGTCGTCGAATCGGCGGAGGTCGACTCACCCACCGTCATCGGGTGGGTGCAGCCGGTGATTCTGCTACCGATTGCGGTCCTGGCCGCCCTCTCACCGGCCCAAGTCGAGGCGATTCTCGCCCATGAGCTGGCGCATATTCGTCGGCACAATTACGTGGTGAATCTCCTCCAATCGGTCGTCGAGACACTCCTCTTCTATCACCCCGCCGTCTGGTGGCTATCGGGCCGCGTTCGCGCCGAGCGCGAGCATGCGTGCGACGACATCGCCCTGGCCGTATGCGGTGACCGGGTGGAATACGCGGCAGCGCTTGCCGAGCTCGAAGCGCAGCGAGGACGCGACTGCGCTCCTGCGCTGGCGGCGACACAGGGGTCGCTCGCTGCACGCGTCCGTCGGATACTGCGGGTGCCGGTCGACGATGCGCCGCAGTCGCCGGGCTGGGTGGTGACGATGCTCCTGAGTGTGGTGTTCACGACGGGCGCCGTCGGCATGGTCGATCTGCCGTCGTTGGGCCGTGGCAGAGCCGTCACCGTAGTCAGCGCGGTCGAGCCGCAGCAGCCACCGGTCCGAGAGCAGGCTTCGAGTGGCGGGTTGCGTGCAGTGCCACGTCAGCTAGAGGGCGAGCAGAGCGGTCGCCTGGCTCCTAACATCGAGAATGCGCAGCGGCGTGCGGCCGATCTGGCCGAGGAAGAGGCGGAGATCAGCATCCAGGTCGCCGAGCTGGACAGCCTGTCGAACCAGGAGCGAAGCGAAAGCATCCGCCGGCTGATGGCGCGGAAAGAAGACATGGAGGGGGCGGTGGCCGACCTCGAGCGGGAGCTCGACACGACGGCGGGCGAGTTCCGTCGCGACGAACCTGTCGCCTCGCGCAGTTTGCAGGAGGCGGCCAACGGCATCCGCGAGAGCAAGCTCAAGGAGATGATCCGGTATTCGCGTGGCCTCGTCCGGGCTCGCTCGTCGGAGTATGCACTTCAGTTCGAGGAGGAGATCGGCCGCCACATCGCCGACCTCCAGGGGCAATTAGCGGCCGCCGCCGAGGCGGTGGGTGCTTCCCAGGCAACCGGGCTCGAGCAGGCGCCACCGGTGGCGAGCGAGCACCCGTCCACCGAAGTGAGGCACTCGGTCGTCATCAACTTCTCGCTGCCCAGCGGGCATCGCCCGCAGATTCGCGGGTGGGACGGAGAGCCCATGCGAATCTGGCTTAGGGATGCCGGCAGGCTCGGCTTCATACCGACGATTCGTGACGACTCGCACGCGGTCGTCATGCTCGCCGTGTATGACCTGGACAACGTGCCTGATCGACTACTGGATCGGATCGAGCTCGGTGTCGGCGGGGCCCCGGTCACATTCCAGACCACGGTGCCATTCGAGATCGCGGTCTCGAGAATCGTCACGACAGACTTCGCGGCGTTGCGACGGGAGCAAACCCGAGAGCGTGAACAGCAAGCGGAACGCCTCGCGCCCGTGTTCGAGCAAATCAACAGGATGGTTTGGATGCGGCGCCTGATGGCGTCCAAGGAACGGGCGACCGCGGTGCTGGAGGAGCTGGAACAAGCCGTAGAGTCCATCTCGGAACAGGTTGGAGCCAACGAGACGACAGTCGAACTGACGAAGAAGCTCACCGAGCTCGAGGAGCTGCTGAACCGTCTGACGCCCGATTCGTGAATGTCACCGAGCCGCAAGCTCAGGCATCGAGCTCTGGCCGGACCGGGGGGCACCCCTCACGGCGGACCTGCGACGCCCACAGAAGGGAGCGGCTTGGCCAGGAAGCGTGTGGGGGCTGAATCGCCAATCACCACATCTGAAAAACCGAAGCTGCCATAGAGGTTCCTCGCTCGTATGTTGTCTTCTTGGACTTCCAGGGTGAGCTTGCAGCACCCACGCTGAAGAGCTCGTCGTTCGACGGCGGTGAGCAGCGCACGACCGACCCCATGTCCACGACTCGTTGAAACTACCGCGAGATCGTGAACGTTCAGGAGGGGACGTGCCTGGAACGTGGACAGCCCAAAGAAACAAACGGCAACACCGACTGGGCTCCCCTTGGCCAATGCCAGAACGACGAGCGAACTCGGGTGGTCCCGCAAAGCTGGAACGAGACGCGAGCGGACCTCCGAGGTGAGGGGCTTTGCACCGCCCACCGGGTCGGCAGCGTACGAATTCAGAACGTCAACGATCCCTAGCGCGTGAATAGGATCGTCGTAGTTGGCCTCCGTGACCTCGAGGTTTGTCATGGTTCGCCCTTGCTGATTCGCTGCTGTCCAGCGCCACGACAGCTTCGGCCCAGGGTAGTTGCCAAGGCTGTACTGACCGATGACTTCCGGCCCACTTGGGCTGCTCGCATCAGTCTCGGCGCTGGGGGCGGAAGCGGGCACCCTGCGCCGCATGGTGCCGCTCGAAGCGTTCCCATCGGTTGCGCTGGGACTCCTCGGCGGCGGCGTCTGGGCGTTCTGAGCAGCGCGGTTGCTAACGAGTGTGTTGAGCGAGGTCACACCCCACGACCCGATCACATTTGGAGGGACAGCGGCAGTGCTGGCGCTGACGGCGCTCGCTGCGGTGTACGGGCCGGCGCGCCCTGCGCGTCAGGTCGATCCGATGGTGGCGCTGCGGGCCGAGTAGGGCGAACCTAGGAGCACGATCCATTCTGGTTCATCTCTTGTTCATCGTGGGGGAGACCCCAAGGAGGTCATCGCCGCCTCGAACGCGCTCCAGGGAACCGGTGGCCCGTGCACCGGCGCGAGCGTCTCTACGTCGAGGTTCATGCGCTCGACCTGGTTGTGGAGGGTGCGCATCGCCGGCAATTGGGCCGCTTTCGGCGGCTCATGGGTATCGAACAGGTCCGCCTGAAACGCGATGTGCTCCGCCGGGAGATAGGCCATCAGCATCCCGGTGACGTGTTGCAGCGGCTGCACGTAGTACACGTGCAAGATGCGTGAGTTATCCGTGATCACGTAGCGCTCCTGGACCGCCTCGTAGTTGTACCCCTCGGAGAGCTCGGTCGGCGGCCATTTCGAGACGATATCCGGCTCGACGGTTCTTGGCTCGTAGCTCAACACGTCGCTGTTCAGGAACTCGAGGTTCTGAAGGTGCGTCACGATGGTCGCACCGATGTGGAGGTAGGTGCGCAGCCCCCCGATGTGATCGAAGTGCGGGTGAGACGTGATCAGCCACCGAATCGGCTTGTCCGGAGCCAGCGCNGCGCAACCNCCTCGATGACNGCCANNCTGCGNGNTTCNTNNNCGGGCGCCTCGAACACGGCNACNAANTCGTCGAACTCCACCATGTAGCTGTTGGCGGGCCCCCCACCGAACAGATACACCCCGTCGGCCATGCGCTCGACTGTCACCGGCCGGGGAAAAGTCGCCTGCCGTATCGACGGGGGGACCGGCGCCGGGTCACCGCAGACGTTGGGCTGCACATCGGGGAACTGCCCGCCATAGGCGTTGTGGCCGGTGCTTTGACGGTAGAACTGCCAGTTGTCGTCCCAGCCCTGGTGCGAGTGCCAGGCAATCGGCCATTTCACGTCGCCGAAGGTCCTCTGGTTGGTGGATTCGTGCTCGATGTTGAAATCACCCAGCGCGGGGATGTTCACCGTCGTCTTGATCCGCTGTATCTGATTCTGTGGGTTGATCGTGGCGTCGACCCGATACTTCCCAAACATCGTGATCGCGACCACGTGCATCTTCTCTGGCTGGACCACGTTCCCGTCACGGCCCTTCTCGATCTGTTCCCATCGCCACAGCGCCACCGGATTGGCACCCGGCAGTCGGGCGGCCTTGAGGAAGCCGTGGGGGTTCATCCACATCTCGAGCCGGTACACCTCAGCGATCTCGGGCGGCACCGCCACCGGCGGTTCGTCGCCATCGATGTGCCACGCGAGCTCGCCGTTGACGATGTGCGTCTGGCGCCTCGACCGCTGGGTCGGCGTGCCGCCCGTCCAGCCGAGACCATACTTCCAGGATGCCGGATTCCGACCCGGCTCACGGTCGAAGGTTTCAATACTGGTTGCGGTCTCCCAGTTGATGGTGCGCGTGTAGTTGGCCATCGAGCCGATGCGCGGCCAGTCCACGTTCACCGCATTCTCGAATGTCTGGCCGACGGCGCCGCTGTAGCCGGAACCAGAGTAGGTGATGCACCGCAGATTCGCTTCGCCGATCTCCGCGGCCGCGGCCGCCAGCAGCGGCNTGGGATCGACGTAGCCCGGGGGAAACCCCTGCGCGGACGCGTCACCTCCCATCAAGGTGAGTACAGCAACAGCGCCGAACAGACGTCTGCTCATCGTTCCTCCTGACCTCCGACTCCGTGGGGCGTCCTTCGTTATCTTGCCACGTCGCGATTGATCGTCCTGCGCTTGTTGCGCCACCCGTGCATTGTCAAATTGAGGCGGCGGCTGGCAGCGTACGGTGACCTGCGCCAGCTGAAGGATGATGGAAACTGAGCCATGCCGGGATCGTCACGCCCACTTTTCGTCAACTTGTCAGCACCCGGCGCACGCCTCCTGCGACAGACCGATGCTTCGCCGCAATTCGCGCATGTCGCTCATAGGATCGCGGTCGCACGATGCCACGGTCGCGACGGATCGTCAAGCGACCCTCGTCATGCGTGACCGATGACAATGGGCGGTTTCTGCCGCCGATTCGACTGCACTAGGCAACGACGGTCGGGCCAGATCGAAGAAATGCTGAGGAAAACGGCTCTGAGGCGGAATCGCCGAAGGGAGACGAAGAGAAGGCGGGCCCGTCATTTTTTCGATGAACCTTCGCCAGCGATCTGTCTCGGCTCAGAAATGCGCCAATTCTCTTGGAAATGGCCACCCGGCAGGTTTCGAACCTGCGAACCTCAGCTCAAGAAGCCCGACGTCGGGATAGGTTATACGAAGACGGCTATACTTGAGCCGCCGTCGCGTGCTTCGATGAGCTCAGTTCTGCCGAAAATGGGTTATCTTTGTTCGATTCTGGCCTCGTGTCTGATAACCAATCAGCGACATCACACGTCTGGAGCCTGTTCGATCATGCGAAAATCAAGACTTCTAGCGGCTACAGCGCTTGCCGGTTCGCTTGCCGTGTTGTTCTCCGGACCGGTTTCATCTCAGGATGCCGGGCCGACTGGCCCCAGCCCGTATGACATCGTCGAAGGGTGGCAGAAGCCATTTGCCAAGCAAGGGTTTGCCTTCGGCGGTAACTCAGGTGTCTTCGCCGAGTTGCCAAGTCGTATCTTCATCGCGCAGCGTGGAGAAACCCGGTTGCCGATTCCGATTCCCTCCGCATTTGCCGGTTATGCGGGATCTCTCGGGATCAACACCTTGCGGGCGACCGATCTGCGCACGTGGCAGAACTGTCTTTATACAATCGATGGTGACGGTGAGGTGATCGACGTGTGGGATCAGTGGGACTACTTGTGTGCAGGNTCAGAGGGGCCCGGACCTCATAGGGTTCGCATAAGCCCCTATGATCCGGAGCACCGGGTGTGGATCGTCAACGAGACCTTTCATCAGATTTACGTGTTCTCCAACGACGGCAGCGAACTACTCATGACGCTGGGTGAGAAAGACGTCCCGGGAGACGACGAGACCCATTTCGGCAGACCCCAGGATGTGGCTTTCTTACCCGACGGCAGGATTCTGGTGGCGGACGGTCTGGACAATCATCGTGTCATCATCATGGACAGCGAGGCGCATTACTTGTCAGAGTTTGGCGGGCCCGGAGACGGGCCCGGTCAATTCAATGGCATTCACGCGTTGGGCATCGGACCCGACGGTCTGATCTTTGCCCTCGACCGCTCGGGTGGCCGCATCAATGTGTTCAGGACCACAGATGATCCGAAAGAGGTCGACTTTGTCGACGCTTTTCCCGGCTTTACCCTGCCTCTGGATATCATTGTCAACGAGGACAGTATCTGGATAACCGATCTGGGGCCGCTCAGGTTCGTCAAGCTGGACTTCGAAGGCAAACACCTATACACGTGGAATGTCCCTCGAGAACTACCCAACGGATATCTCGAAGTGCACTCCTTTACGGTCGACTCAGCCGGTAATCTGTATGGAGGAGACAATCAGTATGGGCGCTCTCAGAAATTCGTGCCCAGACCTGATGCAGATCCGGAATTGATCATTGGAACGCCTTGGGTAGCGCGGTGATGGAACTATCAACTTGATGGAAAGAGGGGGCATTCTCGAGTTCACCTTGTCGGCGCTCGCGAGACAGTCGGCGGGCGATCACCTCTCGATCCGGAATCGACCGTCATGACTCGACTCAATCGGGCAGGCTGAATCTCGCGTATAGTTTTGTCAAGTTGCTGACAACCGCCCTAACATCAGGCCCAACATGGGGGCTCACGACTCGAGCAGAGCACAACTTCTCGTGGGTCGGTCTGTTCGATTTTCGTCAACTTGACAATACCGACGAGGCTGTCATCAGAGATCGCTAGCGGCGCGGGCGCCGTGCCAGGGTGCTCTTGCGCTTCGGCCGGTAACCGGATCCGGGCTCGTGCCGGGATTGCCTCCCGGCCGGCATCCCCTGCTCGGCTCCGGGCACGGTGTGGACATACTCCCCGGCGAATCGCTCGTTCGCCTGCGCGCGCCGCCGAACGATGGCTTCGCGAGGCGGTGTCGACGGAATCAGCGCGTCTCTGCCGCTGCCGATCAGGTCGCCTCGACCGGCCCGGAGCAGGGCTCGTCGGACCTCGACGTAGTTCTCGGGCTTGAAAAACTGCATTAGCGCCCGTTGCAGCTTGCGGTCCCGCAGGTGCCTGGCGATGAAGACCGGCTGCTTCGTGAAGGGGTCGATNCCGGTGTGATACATCGCGGTCGCCACGTCGAACGGGGCCGGAATGAAGTCCTGGACCTGATCCGGCCGGTAGCCGGAGCGCTTGAGAAAGACCGCCAAGTCGATCATCGCGTCGAGGTCGCTGCCCGGGTGGCTCGCGATGAAGTACGGCACGATGTACTGCTTCTTGCCGGCCTTCCTCGATTCCATCTCGAACGCCTCGGCGAACCGCTCGAAGTCGTCGCCCGACGGCTTGCGCATGCGCGCCAGGACCTCCGGATCCGTGTGCTCCGGGGCGACCTTCAGATGACCGCCCACATGATGACGGGTGAGGTCGCGTATGTAGCGCGGTGAGCGTCTCGCCAGATCCATGCGGATTCCGCTGGCCACCAGCACCTGTTTCACGCCCGGTGTCTGCCGTGCCTGCCGCATGACCTCGATGAGCGGCTCGTGGTCGGCGCCGAGGAGCTTGCAGATCGTGGGATGCACGCAGGACTGGCGGCGGCAGACGGCCTCGACCTCGGGCCTGGTGCACTTCATCTGATACATGTTCGCGGTGGGGCCACCGATATCGCTGATCGTCCCCCTGAACCGCGGGTCGCTCGTTAGCGCGCGGACCTCGTCGAGGATCGACTGTCGGCTGCGCGACTGGATAATCCGGCCCTGGTGCGTCGTGATCGAGCAGAATGTGCNCCCGCCGAAACAGCCGCGCATGATCGTCACCGAGTCTTTGACCATCTCGAAGGCGGGGATCGGCTCGGCGTAGGTCGGGTGCGGTCGCCGCGTGTACGGCAGCCCATACACTCTGTCCATCGCCTGCTGGGAGATCGGGAGCGCCGGACGGTTGCAGACAGCCGCCTGCCGGTCGTGGGCCTGCACCAGCCGTCGCGCGTTGTACGGGTTAGTCTCGTCGTGAATCATCCTGGTCGCCTCGGCGAAGGCGAGCGTGTCGTCGCGTACCTGCTCGAACGAGGGCAGGGCCACGCCGTCGGCGGGCGGCATCTCCGACGCGCCCAGCGCGAAGGCGACCCCGCGCATGTCGCGAAGGTCCCGCACCGTCTCCCCTGCGTCGAGGCGCCGGGCGATTTCGACGATCCCCTCCTCACCCATACCGTAGACGAGCAGGTCCGCCTTGCAGTCCAGCAGGATCGAGCGGCGCACCGTATCGCTCCAGTAGTCGTAGTGAGCCAGACGACGAAGCGAGGCCTCGACGCCGCCGGCGATCACCGGGACGTTCCGGTATGCTTCGCGGGCGCGCTGACAATAGGCCAGAGTCGCGCGATCTGGCCGCATACCGATCCGGCCCCCGGGCGAGTACGCGTCGTCGTTGCGTACCTTCCGATTGGCCGTGTAGTGGTTGATCATCGAGTCCATGTTGCCGGCGCTGACGGCGAAGAACAGCCGCGGCCGGCCGAAGCGCCGCCAGTCGTCGGCGGACCGCCAATCGGGCTGGGAGACGACGCCCACCCGGAAGCCGGCCGCCTCGAGGACTCTGCCGAGAATCGCCATGGCGAAGCTCGGGTGGTCGACGTAGGCGTCTCCGGTCACGAAGACGACGTCGACCCCGTCCCAGTCGCGCCGGTGCATCTCTTCCGCTGACATGGCGAGCATGGTCCCGACGGCACCCGGCCGCGACGCGGGCAGGTCCGCCAGCATGTTCCCGGTCGAGCCGGAGGGATCGAGGACACGAACTCTCGGCATGAGGTCGCTCCGCCGCCGCTTGGCACCGGGGCGACAGACCATGCTATCCGCCGAGGCCGCGCGCGCTGTCCGGCGGGACGCGGGTGCTTGCGCCGGTCGCTGATGCTCGCTCAGCTTCACCTTCGAGATCGTGGAGGAAACGACGGGTCTCGCCGCCCCGGTACACTTGAGCAATGAACGCGACCAACCCAATGGCGTGCTGCAAGCCCGGGTGCGACAATTTCCGAACGCCGGGCCTCAACATCTTGTTCACGGTGTCAGCGCTCGAGCCCTTCGAGAAGTTACCCTCGTACACGCGACGCAGACCTTTGTGCGCAATACTCCGCGCCTTCAGTCGTTATGCGTGCGGAGGACCTACTCGCCCAGCGTGGGGCGTTGGTGCATGAACTTGCGTTCAGCGCTCACAGATCGTGCGCCAGGCGAATTCCAAACACCCAGGCTCCGCGACTCGGTGCAGCCTGCACCCGATTTGCGGAGCGCTGATATCTCGGGCCATCGTCGAACGAGGCGCCACGCAGCACCCCTGTAGTACAACTGCCACCCGCATTTGCCTTGCCATCGGTCGGAGCACTTGCATACGTGTCTTCGAAGCAGTCCGCGGACCATTCCCATACGTTCCCGGATAGATCCTTGATGCCGTACTTATCAGCTGCGAACATTCCTACCGGTGACGTAAACATAAAACCGTCGTCACAGGCACCGGTGCTTGTGATGGCGGGCCGATATCGTTTGAAATTGACGTCACCGATGTTGCCATGCAGGCAAGCCTGTTCGCCATCCACGCCCCAGGGCCACATGGTTTGTTCGCCGGCACGCAGTGTGTACTCAAGTCGGCAAGCGCAGCGAAGCCCCTGTCTGCACGCTCAGCCAGGCAGCATAGCGCATGGCGTCGTTCCGACTGACACAGACAACTGGATGGTCATCCGTCTGATCCCAGCCTGGGTCACGCCAACTGTTCTCGGCTCCACCGTCGGGCTGCGGGGCACACCCGGTGAGACTGAGTTCAGCGTCGGTCAGAAATCCGGTGGCGTCAACGAACCTGGCGAACTCCCCTCGTGTCACCTCGGTGATTTTCAAGGCGAACAAGGGAACAGTGACGCGATGCTGTGGCCCTTCATCCCCGTCACAGTTTACTTCATCATCAGCGCTTCCCATCATGAAGGTACCACCTGGAATTCTGGCAAACCCCTGCAACACGCTTGCACTCGATTGCCCCATCAACACCATGGTTGGCAACAGAGCCGCAAGCAGCGCAAGTTCTACTCTTCGCCGGAAACCATTCCGGCTGCCCAGATTCACATGCTTCATACCGTCATCCTCGCAGAGGCGCGTGCTGAAGCGCAGTGACACCCGGCGCTCGCCGCCCCTCCGCTTCGACCTGAGTTTCCAAAACGTCCAAGATCTCCCCGCATGACGGGGGGCGTTGCTGCAGGTCTGAACGCCATTGTCAAGTTGAGGGGGCAGCTGGCAGTGTAGGTCGATGAACAGCCATTCGCCCGACTACCACGGATGCCGCTTCCCGCCCGAGAACATCAGTCACGCCGTCTGGCGCTATCATCGATTCTGCATGAGCTTCCGAGACGTTGAAGATCTGCTCGCCCAATGCGGCATCACGGTGTCCTACGCGGCGCACCGCACGGTCAGGCCGTCATCGGTTGCTCAGCACGCGCTCGTTCCCTGTCTGGGATGAGGTGACGTGTGCCTGCTGAACGATGATGGACACTGAGTCTTTCCAGGATCGTTGCGTCCTCTTTTCGTCAACTTGACAACGCCATCGGCGACCTGCCTACAACTCCTCCGAACCTCTCAGTTCCGCCTCACGGGCGCCCCGCAGGATGTTCAGAAGGCCATAATTTCCCTCGTGACATGCGTACTCGAACATCGGTTCGCCGAGCTTCATCGGGATCGACGCGGAGAACGGCTGGGTGAAGGTGGTCGGATCCTCGACTGTGAACTCGTAGAGCAGGGTGTCCTCGGTGACCCGGCTGAACCGCTCGGTCAGATGCAGCGTGGTTCCATCGCCGGCTGCCATCGTGACCGACGGGCTGAAGCTGGAGGTCTTGGCGGTGAAGTTCCGTGACACGACGACGAGGGTGTCTCCCTCCCAGTGTCCACGTGAATCGCCCATCCACTGCCGGACACCCTCGGGAAGATGGTCACGGCCATCGAGCGGGACGACGCGGGCATCATGCACCATCTCGTGCAAGATCACGACGTGGTCCGGTGTCTGAAAGATCTGGAAATTCTGGTTGTAGCCGGCCGGCACGATCGGCGGCCCAGAGTTGAACCCGAGCAGGCACCGCTCGGACAGACCGCGATCTTTGTAGCCGTCGGCGCCGATCCCGGCCGCCCGGACCCGAACTGGACGGGTTCCGGGGATGTCCTCGCCGAGCGAGAGCTCGACCATGTCGACGCCGGGCTGTAGCGGCGGAACGCGGCCACTGGGCGGCGCAGTGATGAGTGACGTGCGGCGATCGTCAACGACGCCGGCCCCCCGGTCGAACCAGAAGTTGTTGTAGCCGCCAACGGCGCCGCCGACCGGAAGCGGCTCGGTCCGGATCTCGCTCGGTAGATCGGCCTCAACTACCTGCTGGGCAGACCGCTGTTCTATTTCCGCCACCTCCTCTTCCGTCAGTACCAACTGGTCGCCGCGGTTCTCGGGCCGCTGCAGCGGCGTCAGGGTGCGAAAGTCCCAGACGCCCTGCAGGTCTGGCCGTCCATCGGCGGTCCGGGGAATCGTCCCGGTGCCAGAGCTCTGAGCAGCGCCGAGCGCGGGCAGCAGCAAGCAGATAGCAATGGTGAGTACGACGGCGCTGGCAAGTCGATGCCGCATCGGTTCCTCCTCGAGCCCAGACCTGTCGGCCCGATCACGACTCCACGCTGGCGGACACAGCGGGCGTGATCCCGCCGCGAGCCAGCCTACTCAATCCTTCTATGATACCGAGGGGTGGGCCGCAAATTGACTGAAAAGATTGGCTCCCCGTTGGTGCACGAATCCTGCCTCTCCGGCCGCAGTGTGGATATTTTGGCCGTCTTGACCGCCGACGGCGCAGGATCTCGGCATGAAGTCCCGGGTGCATCCGACGTTCAAGACGAAGTACCGCCGTCAGTCTGGTCGAGCACATCAACGGCGACGTCGCGAGCATGACGGCTCAGAATCCGCCTATCGCGGCCGATTCCATTAGTAGGCATGGCTACTTGCATGAACACCGCAATGGCGGCCTCAAAACACGCAGCCTGGTATCACGCCTGCCGCGCCGCAGTGTCATCGGCTCTTCTGTTCTGCTGCGCGGTGGGCGCGGCGGGCTTCCTCGCCTTCCTGGTAGTCCTGCTATTCCTCAAGATCGTCCTCATCTTGTGTGCCGGCATTGCCTGCGATTGTCGAAATCGTTTCGTGGACGCTCTCCGGCACCAATAGAAAAAGACCCGACACTCCAGTGGTCAAACTGGTGTGAGGCGTCAAATAGATGTGGACCACAGGAGGTTTTGAAATAAGAGAGACTTTGCAGCCAGGGGAGGAGGTCCCCATGAGCCACGCAAAGTCAGCAGAACGAGTTGTTCGTGACATTCAGCGGAAGACGCGGCGGCGATTTTCGGCAGAGGAGAAGATTCGGATCATCCTGGAGGGATTGCGGGGCGAAGAGAGCATCGCGTCCCTCTGTCGACGTGAAGGGCTCAATCCCAATCTCTATTACCGGTGGAGCAAGGAGTTTCTGGAGGCGGGCAAGAAGCGGCTGCTGGGGGACACCACGCGTGAGGCGACGTCGACGGAGGTCGCCGACGTGCGGAAAGNAGTCGCCGAGTTGAAGCAGCTGGAACCGCATCCCCCCGCGGGTGCGCCAGCGCGTAGTCGNCGCCGCCTTGGCCGACCCCGAGCAGTCGCCGCGGGAGCTGGCGTGGCACGTCACGGACCGCGAGGGGCATTTTCTCTCGGAATCGAGCGTCTATCGCATCCTCAAGGCCTACGATCTGATCCTACGTAGTGCTGTCGGCAGCGAAGACGTTCCAGCATCCGACCCGGCGGCCGCATGAACTCTGGCAGACCGACTTCACGTATCTGCGGGTCGTGAGCTGGGGGTGGTACTACCTGTCGACGGTGCTGGACGACTACTCGCGCTACATCGTGGCCTGGACGCTACGGACGTCCATGCAGGCGTCGGACGTCACGGAGACGCTGGACCTGGCCCGCGCGGCCACCGACGTCGACCAGGTCNGGGTCGAGCATCGGCCCCGGCTGCTGAGCGACAACGGGTCCTGCTACGTCTCGGCCGAGCTGGCCACGTATCTCGAGACTCACCAGCTCACACACACCCGCGGGGCGCCCTATCACCCGATGACACAGGGCAAGATCGAGCGCTATCACCGGTCGATGAAGCACATCGTGAAACTCGAGCAGTACTACAGCCCCTGGGAACTCGAGCGGGCCGTCGCACGCTTCGTCGANTACTACAACTACCGCCGTTTGCACGAAGCACTCGACAACGTGACCCCGGCCGACGTCTACGAAGGGCGGCGACCGGCGATCCTCGCACGGCGGGAACAGATCAAACGGAGGACACTGGCGCAACGCAAACGCCAGAATCTATGCACACCGCGCAGGGCGGTTAACCGGCAGGAAGTCTCTCTTACGAAACAGACTCAATGGTCCGAATTGATTTGACAACGTACACCCTGTCGGTCGCGGCGCGACCAACTGGTGGACCCAGCTAGAACCGGAAGAGGCGATTCACTTTCACGACGATCGCGCGGTTCTCAAGCTCGGGGAACCGGGGGACAAGGGTATCCCGCTGGTCAGTGTAGACGACGAACAGCTCGCTACCCGGCTGGTACTCCCACCGTAGCCGGATGTTGGTCGAGAGCGACGCGGCGGCGGAGTTGTATTGCAACAGGGCGCTGANGAAGGCCCGCGGGTTGACGGTGTACGTGGCCCGGCTGGTCAGGAGCGTCGCCGTGAACGACCCCGTCGGCACGTCGACCCAGTTGATCGAAAGACCCGGCTCGACCGACAACTGCGGAGTCAGTCCAACGCGACCTCGGCTGACGCCGGCGCTCGTCCTGGTGCCTCCGAAGAAGCTCCCGTGGGACGCCGAGAACGTGCCGGAGATCCGCCGTTGGCTACCGAAGGCGTACGAGGCGCTGGTGTCGGTGAACGTGTAGCCGCCCACCGGAATCGTGACGTCGGTGGCGATGTCGAACGGCTCGGCGAGGAACTCGTAGTTGTGTGACGCTTCGACCAGGAACTGGTCGCTGTTCTCCAGATCGATCCCGAAAGCGGCGTTCGCGATGCGCGTGTCGACCCGGCCGGCGTCGTTGGTCACGTAGTCGAAGCTGCCCTCCCACGAGAGCTTGCGCACCGACGCGATGCTGGCCGGACGCGGACTGAAACGGGTCGAGGCGAAGCTCCGCTGGAAATCTGTGCGGCGCAGGAAGCCGACTTCGGGGTTGAAGTGCTCGTCGACCACCAGGCGCTCGGCTTGCAGACCGTATCGGTCGCCGTTGTAGTCGAACTGCCCGCGGTAGCTCAGGTCGTCGCCATCGAGCCCCGGTGTTTCGGTGCGGGCGAGGTAGGTGTTCAGATTCAGGTTGTCGTAGAAGGCAAACGTGCCGTCGACGCCGTACAACTGGTTCGATCCCTCTCCTGAGAGCGCCACTGAACGATGGGTGGCGAGCACGCCGATGGCGCTGCGGCGCAGGATATCGCGCTTGATCCGGACGACGCCGAAGTTCGTCGGGCGCGCGCCGGACGAGGCTTCGTCACCGGTCTGGATGTCGAGCAGGCCGATGCTGAACGCGCCGACTTTCCCGGTCAGGCGTCCACCCGCTTCGATCGGCACCGGCAGGCCGCCGTCGAGGCCGATGCGACGGCTGAAGAACAGAATAGGGGTGTTGCTGCCGCCGCCCCCAGAGCCGCCCACTCGCAACCCGGGACCGCGGCCACTGAAGCCCCGACCACCGCCGAAATCGAAGATGCCCTGCCCCTCGAGAAAGAACTCCCGTTTCTCGGGGAAGAACAGGCTGAACCGGGTCAGGTTGACCTGCTGCTCGTCCACTTCGACCTGTGCGAAGTCGGTGTTGTAGGTGAAGTCGGCTGTCAGCCCCTGGGTGACGCCGTACTTGACGTCGAAGCCGGCATCGCCGTCGAGCACGTTCGCGGTGGGCGGGCTGGCGAGCCGATCGGTCGTCAGGTCGGAGATGAGATAGGGTTTGACCTCGATGTTGCCGCTGCTCGGTGGCGCCTCGACACCGACGACGGCGCCCGCCACCGACAGCCGCATGATGCCAGCCAGACCGTAGGCGGCCGGGACCGCGGTGAGATACGAGGTTTCGTTCTTCCACCGTACGATGCGGCGCAGGTTCACGCCCCAGGTTTGCGCGGTCCCGGGGCTGAACCGCACCGTCTTGAACGGAATAGCGATCTCCACTGTCCATCCGTCGTCGAATCGGTCCGTCCTGACGTCCCAGACGCCGTTCCAGTCGCGGTTCATGTTGCCCGCGGTGATATGTCCGTCGAACATGCCGCCGAGTGGGTTCGTGTGAAACATGTAGCCGTTGCGGCGGTCATAGAACGTGTCGAGCACCACCGCGAAGTTCTCGTTCTGGAAGATGCCCAGATTGTCGCGCCGCATCTCGTTGGCAATCATCCGCGCGGGCTGCGAGTCCCAGCATCGGGCCGAGATGTAGATCGTGTCGTCGTCGAAGAAGATCCAGGTTTCGGTCCTCTCGCTCGCAGGGGCGCCCTCGTTTGGCTCCTGCTGGATGAAGTCACTGACCGAGGGTACGGTCGTGTAGACACGCTCGTCGAGTCTGCCGTCGAGCGCAATGGCCTCGGTGATCCGCGTGGCGCGCATCGTGGCCTGTCCACGCGCGTTGCGCGCGACCATGGCCGGTAAGGTTGGGGGGGAGGGACCGTCGATGATCGATCCCGAGCCGATGGCGAAGCCGGCCCGTCCCGCCGGCGCGTCGTTCGACGGGGAGGCCCCGTCGGGTCGAATGCGACGCTCAGCGGCGACTGAATCAAGTGTCGACACGCCGGGCTGGACGATTCGTGCCGGGTCTGCCGGAGTAGCTACGAGCTGGGCAGCCAGCGCATCCTGCAGTGCGAACAGGTCGTTCAACTCGCCGTCGACCAATCCGGAGCCGACGACCCGGCCCGACTCTACGTCGGTCAGCAGTGCCGTGATACGGATGCGGGTGCCGATGCGTTGATACGAGCCTTCGACGATGCGGGAGACGCCGGGCTGCTCGGCAGCCGTGAGGGAGGGGACCGTCACCCCGCTTCCGAGCGTGGAGGCCAACGACTCGGCGACGCCCATGCCGACCCAGTCATCTTCGGGCGCACCGCCCACGTTTGCAAACGTGACGACGACGAGCGCGGAAGCTGGGGCAGCCCCGGTGGCCGGTTGACCGGCGCCAAGCGCGCTACTCACCGGGCCGAGCAGCAGCACCAGCAGC